>NZ_JBIVTF010000014.1:0-107251 GCF_044756605.1 Paenarthrobacter sp. NPDC091711 | reverse complement strand
GACCCCGCCAACGATTCGACTTCTGCACCCCCAATGAGATGATCAGAACCTTCCTGTTGCGATAACCGCTAGAAACCGCCCGCTGAGAACGACCTCAACTGCGACCCAGTTGGGTTGCCGTTAGGCCGCGTTTGTTGGCGAGGGCCGCTTCTTCTGCCACTGCACTGCGTGCCAGAACAGCAGGGCAGCCGTCAGCAGCAGGCTGCCCAGAAGTACGTACGGCGTATAGGACATCAACATAAAGCTCAGCTGGGCTGAGGTGTTGAACTGGGTTGGTCCGGCCATCCCAGCCGCCGCTTCGCTCAAGGCCCAAAACCCGAAAATCGCGAGCCCCGCATCCAGCACCCACAGCGCGACGATGAACGGGTTGACCGCAATACGCCTGCGCGCCGGGTCCGGCTGCTCGGGCACATGAGGGCTGACCGCAGGTACTGCGTTGCCGTGTTCGTCGATTTCGCGGAAACCGATGCGCTCGTGCACGTGGTCTTTCATGGGGTCCCCCAACCGCTGGCTGCCTTGTAGTCCTTGCACTCTACTCCCTGCCCGAGACGAGCTGCGGTGTCGGCCGATGGCATCTATGAACAATTCCTTGGCCGAAAAGAGTGCCATATTTTGCACTCAAAACAGCTGGAAGAAAAGTCAATGACGCAGTACCCGGCGGTAGAACCACGAGAAACCGCGTTCCAAGCGAAATAGGTCACAAAAGTTTGACGGAAAGGCTTACCTAAGTAAGGCTTGCCTTTGCTAACAAGCGCCCCCAACGCAATGGAAGGAAGCTGACGTGACGTCACCTAGTGTCGAAGAGCGGATCGCTCAGGAGCAGGATTTTGGCTCCAAAGTGGAACTGGCCCTCGCTGCCACAAACCAGCTGTTCAACGCACGAAATTCACCCAGTTACGTCGCCCAGGTCCTTCAGGGGGTCAACGCGGTCTCCACCAAGGTCCAACGGACCTCCCAGCCGTTTACCGGCGTCGGGCATGCAGAACTGAAAGCCAAAGTTGGTGCCGTGGACCTTGAGCGTCCGCTGCCGGACACGGCCGCTGCCCTGGAAGAGCTGGACGAGCTCTACCTCAAGGACGCCATCTACTTCCACGATTCCCGCTACGCCGCACACCTGAACTGCCCGGTGGTCATCCCCGCGCTGGTAGGCGAAGCCGTGCTCTCGGCCGTGAACTCGTCCATGGACACCTGGGATCAGAGCGCGGGTGCAACCATGATCGAGCGCCGCCTCATCGATTGGACCGCGGAGCGCATCGGTTTCGAAGCGGACGCTGACGGCGTGTTCACCTCCGGCGGCAGCCAGTCCAACTTCCAGGCGCTGCTGATTGCCCGCAATCACGCGGTGGCCAAGCTGCGGGCGACGAATGGGGACGCCCGCCTGCCGCACCTGCTGGACCGGCTCCGGATTTTCACGTCCGTGGACAGCCACTTCAGCATTCAGAAGTCGGCATCCATGCTGGGCCTGGGCTTCGACGCCGTCATTGCAGTGCCCACCACTGAAGACCACCGCATGGACCCCACCGCCCTCGCGGCTGCTTTGGCGGAAGCGCACGACGCCGGGCTGGTGCCCATGGCGGTTGTAGCCACTGCCGGGACCACGGACTTCGGTTCGGTTGACCCGCTCTCGGAGATGGCCGCATTGGTTCGCGCCTACGATTCCTGGCTCCACGTTGACGGCGCCTATGGTGGCGGCCTCATCGTGTCCGGCCGACACCGGCACCTCCTCAATGGCATTCACCTGGCGGATTCTGTCACCGTGGACTTCCATAAGACTTTCTTCCAGCCGGTCAGCTCCAGCGCAGTCCTGGTCCGCAACGGCTCCATGATGGGCCATGTCACCTACTACGCGGACTATCTGAACCCGGAAAGCGCCGCGAAAGCCGAGATCCCCAACCAGGTGGACAAGAGCATTCAGACCACCCGCCGCTTCGATGCCCTGAAACTGTGGCTGACCTTGCGGATCATGGGAGCCGACGCAATCGGTGCACTCTTCGACGAAGCGATCGACCTCGCCGCGCGGGTAGGGACCTTGCTGGCTGAGGACGCCGAATTCGAGCTCGCCGCCGCACCGCAGTTGAGCACTTTGGTGTTCCGCTACCGCCCGATGGTGGACGGTGCAGCCCTCGACGACGACGCTGCCGACGCCCTCAACCCCGCCATCCGCGCAGCGATCTTCGCTTCCGGCGAGGCCGTGGTTGCCGGCACCAAGGTGGCTGGCCGCCACTACCTCAAATTCACCCTCCTCAACGCCGAGGCGAGCTTGAGGGACATTCAGGAAATCATCGAACTTATCCGCCGGACGGGCAGCGAGCTGCTGGCGAACACTACGGAGGCTGCAGCATGAGCACCCAGGACAACGGCAAGATCTACGACGTCGCAGGCATCGGCGTCGGGCCTTTCAACCTGGGCCTGGCCGCTTTGAGCGAGCCCGTGGAGAACCTCGACTGCGTGTTCCTGGATCGGCGCGAATCCTTCGACTGGCACCCTGGCATGATGCTGGAGCCGGCGCACCTGCAGGTTCCGTTCATGGCGGACCTCGTGACGCTCGCCGATCCGACGTCGCCGTTTTCCTTCCTGAACTTCCTGAAGCAGACGGGCCGCCTCTACCGTTTCTATATCCGCGAGAACTTCTACCCGTTGCGCGCCGAGTACAACCAGTACTGCCAGTGGGTGGCCGGCCAGCTTGAGTCGGTTCGTTTTAGCACGGATGTGCTTGATGTGACGTACGACGACGGCGTGTACCGGCTTTCGGTGCAAGGTCCGGAGGGGGCTGAGGTGCTTCGCGCCCGCAAGCTGGTCCTGGGCACCGGCACCTCGCCGTATGTTCCAGACTCCTGTGCAGGAATTGTGGACGCCGGAGGACTTGTCCTCCACAACGCCGATTACCTGTCGAGGAAGAGTGAGCTGCAGTCCAAGCGCAGCATCACCATCGTGGGCAGTGGCCAGAGCGCTGCGGAGCTGTACTACGAGTTGCTTCAGGAAATTGATGTGTACGGCTACCAGCTCAACTGGGTCACGCGATCTGGCCGTTTCTTCCCGCTCGAGTACACCAAGCTCACCCTCGAGATGACTTCGCCGGAGTACGTGGACTACTTCCATTCACTCCCTGGCGAGCAGCGCGATTCGTTGATCAAGAGCCAGAAGAACCTGTACAAGGGCATCAACTCGGACCTGATCGACGACATCTACGATCTCCTGTACACCAAGAGCCTCTCCGGCATGGTGGACACCCAGCTGCACACGCACTCCTCACTCACTGCCGCAGAGTGGGACGCCGCCTCGGGTACCCACATGCTCCAGCTTCACCACGAAGAGCATGGGCGCGACTACACCCTGGAGTCTGAAGCCGTGGTCCTCGCCACCGGCTACACCTACAAGGAGCCTGCCTTCCTGGCGGGCATCCAGGACCGCATCCGCCGCGACGCCAAGGGCCGTTTCGACGTCGAGCGCAACTATGGGACCGGAGTGGAACCCGGCGAAATCTTCGTCCAGAACGCCGAGCTGCACACGCACGGTTTCGTCACCCCGGACCTGGGCATGGCCGCCTACCGCAACTCCTGCATCCTGCGCGAAATCACCGGCCGCGAGGTCTACCCGATCGAGCGCAGCATCGCGTTCCAGCAGTTCGGCGCGCCCGCAACCGTGCCTGCTGCAGAAGCTGTTGCAGCCCCCGAACCCGCAGGAGTTACCGTATGAGCTTCACGTTCCGGCCCGTCGACCCCGTGGCGGACGCACCTGTCCTCCACAGCTGGGTCAGCCAAGAGTATGCGCGGTTCTGGGGCATGGTTTCGGCCACCGAACAGGATGTTGTGGAGGAATACTCGAAGATTGCCGAATCGGGGCACCACCAAGCGTTTTTGGGGCTCGACGACGGCGCCCCCGCCTTCCTGATGGAGCGGTACCGGCCGGAGTCCTCGCCGTTAGCGGACGTCTACGAGGTCCAAGAAGGTGATGTTGGCATGCACCTTCTGGTGTCACCGCCCGCCGGCGATCCCCAGCCCGGTTTTACCACCAGCGTCATGCAGTCCGTGATGGCCGAGCTGTTCGCCGACCCCGCAACCCGGCGGGTGGTAGTGGAACCTGACGCCCGCAACCACAAGATTCATGTCTTGAACGAAAAAGTGGGCTTCCGGCCTCACGGCGTGGTGACCCTTCCCGCCGTCGACCCCGCCGAAGACCACAAGCAGGGGCTGCTGAGCTTCTGCACGCGCGAGGATTTCCTCGCCACCCTGACCCTGATTTTGACCGCTCCTGCCGCGGCCACCAGAGGAGAATCCCTGTGACCACCACCGCCGATTCCGTGACCACTGCGGCTGTCGATTCCGTGTCCCACCTGACCCCGGAGCGCTGGGCGAACGCCAACCGGCACCTCGTCCGGAAGGCGATCGCCGAGTTCTCTCACGAGCGCATCTTGGTCCCGGAGCTGATCCGGGAAGAGGGCGCCGGAGTGGGGCTCTATAAGGTAGTGAGCGACGACGACGCCATTGAGTACCGCTTCCGCGCCCGCGTTTTGCAGCTCGATCACTGGTCCGTTGCCGCGGATTCCATCGTGCGCCTCCGCGACGGCGGTGAACTGCCGCTTGACGCACTGGACTTCATTGCCGAATTCCACGAGGCGCTGGCCATCCGCCAGGAAATGCTGCCCGTGTATCTAGAGGAGATCAGCAGCACGCTGGCGAGCCATGCGTACAAGCAGGGCAAGCCGTTCAGCTCGGCCGAATTGGCAGCGGGCATCACGGGCGGGACTGACCGGGCCGCCGACTTCCAGGCCATTGAGCACAGCATGACCGAGGGCCACCCTTGTTTCGTGGCCAACAATGGCCGGCTTGGATTCGGGATTGCGGACTACCACGCGTTCGCGCCGGAAACCGGTGCCACCGTGAAGCTGCAGTGGATCGCCGTACACCGCGGCAAGGCTGTGTTCACCTCCAGCGCAGGGCTGGATTACAGGACACACTTCGAGGCTGAACTCGGGCCGGCAACTCTTGCCTGGTTCAACGCGGAGCTTTCCGCGTCCGGCCTGGATCCTGAGGAATACCTCCTTATGCCGGTCCACCCATGGCAGTGGGACAACAAGCTGACAGTGACGTTTGCGGCAGAAATCGCCCAGCGCCACATCGTGAACCTTGGGACGGGCGAAGATTCCTATCAGGCGCAGCAGTCCATCCGTACGTTCTTCAACACGGACCACCCGGAGAAGGCGTACGTGAAGACGGCCATGTCCGTGCTGAACATGGGATTCATGCGTGGCTTGTCTCCGCAGTACATGAAGGCCACACCTGCCATCAACGATTGGTTGCAGGAACTGATCGGCAATGACCAGGAGCTCCAGAACCGGGGCCTGGCCATGATCCGTGAAACCGCGGCCATCGGGTACCACAACCACTACTACGAGGCTGCTTCGGCCAAGGGTTCCCCTTACCGCAAGATGCTCTCGGCCCTGTGGAGGGAAAGCCCACTGCCGTTGCTCAAGGACGGGCAGCAGTTGGCCACCATGGCGTCGTTGCTGCACGTTGATGGCGCCGGCAAATCCGTGGTTTCCGCCCTGATTGCGCGCTCAGGCCTGGCACCCACCGAGTGGCTGCGACGCTACTTCGAGGCCTACCTCGTGCCGCTGGTGCACTGCCTTTACGAGTACGAGCTCGCCTTTATGCCGCACGGCGAAAACGTGATCCTGATCCTCGAAGACGGCGTGCCTGTCCGCGCGATCATGAAGGACATCGCCGAGGAAATCGTGGTCATGGGGGACCGGCTGGAACTGCCGGAGGAAGTCTCCCGGGTCAAGGCCGAGATCCCCGCTGAGGAAATGGTCCTGGCCATCTTCACGGACGTGTTCGACTGCATCTTCCGCTTCCTCGGCGCCATCCTTGTGGAGGATGGGACCTTGCGCGAAGACGAGTTCTGGGGAACCGCTGCTTCCGTACTGCGCGAGTACCAGCAGCGCCATCCGGAGCTCGCGGACCAGTTCGCCATGCACGATCTGTTTGCGCCGGACTTTGAGTTGTCCTGCCTCAACCGCCTCCAGCTCCGGAACAATCAGCAGATGTTGGACATCTCGGATCCCTCCGGCGGGCTACAAATGGCGGGCCGCCTGGCCAACCCGTTGGCCAGGTTCGCCTAGGCAGCGTCTCCTCAGGGACCGCAGGAGGATGAGAACCTCCTGCGGTCCTTGCTGCATTCTTCTAGTTATTGTCAGACTGACGATAACCCTGCTAGGGTACTTATTGTCAGGTTGATAATAATGAACTGAAGGATGACGATGATGGCACTGCTCGACTGGATGAACTCCGCGGCAATCCCCAACCTCTTCGGCGCTCCGGTGAGCTGGATCGAAATCATTGGTTTCGTCACCGGCGCCGCCTGTGTCTACGGAGTCGCGAAGCAGAAGCTGTGGAACTGGCCCATCGGAATCCTGAACAACATCGCGTTCACTATCCTGTTCCTGGGAGCCGGTCTTTACGGTGAAACCGCCCTGCAGGTCATTTTCGCCGCCGTCGCTGTCTATGGTTGGTACAACTGGATCCGCGGCACTGCCGGCACCGGGAGCCGGAACGACCTCCCCATCCGCGATGCCAGCCGCACTGAGCTGATCCTCGGCCTCGGGGCCACGGCAGCCGGCACTGCAGTCGTGGCGATGGTCCTCACCCACGGAACTGATTCCCAGGTTCCGTGGCCGGACGCCTTCGTGCTGACCGCATCCCTGGTGGCCACCTACGGGCAGGCCAAGAAGATCTTCCAGCACTGGTACGTGTGGATTTTCATCGATGTGGTCTCCATCCCGCTCTACTTCAGCCGCGGACTGGCGTTGACCGCCATCCTTTACCTCGGATTCCTGGCCCTCTGCATCTACGGGCTTATCGACTGGAAGCGAACACGAATCGCTGCAACGCCGGCCATCCCCGCGACCATCAAGACAGGAGCCTGACGTGTACAAGCAAGCCATGGTCATCGGCAAGTTCTACCCGCCGCACGCAGGCCACGCACACTTGGTGAACACCGCCGCGGCGCAGTCCGGGAAGGTCGCCGTCCTGGTCCTCGGCAGTCGTTTTGAGTCCATCACTGTGGAGGAGCGGGTCACGTGGCTGGCCGCTGAATTCAACGACGTCGCCGGAGTGGAAATCATCGGAATGCGTAACGACTGCCCCGAGGATTACCATTCGGACGAAATCTGGAAGGCGCAGAACGAGCTGATGCGCCTGGCACTGAAGAGCCATGGTGTGACGTCCATCGATGCTGTGTTCAGCTCCGAAAAATACGGTGCCCGGCTCGCCGAGGCCTTCGGGGCAGAGCACGTGCTGGTGGACCCGTCCCGGCGGGCCTATCCGATCAGCGGCACCATGTGCCGTGAGGACCTCGGTGCCTCGTGGCCATCGGTCATCGCTCCCGCCCGCCAGGACCTGGCAACCCGGATCATTGTGGTCGGTGCCGAATCAACAGGCACCACCACCTTGGCCAACGCGCTGACCGAGCATTACCGGCCGAGGTTCCCCCGGATTGCCGACGTCCCCGAGTATGGCCGTCAGTTCACCTACGAGAAGTTCCACCGCCTCCGCGTGGAGACGCCCGACGCCGGTATAGAGGACATGGTCTGGACCGCCGAAGACTTCAGTTTGATTGGCGCACGGCAGAACGCGATGGAAAACGCGGCAGCGGATGCCTGCCCGTTGGTGATAGCAGACACCGATGCCCTGGCCACCACGCTGTGGGAGCGGTACTACCTCGGCGAAGGAAGCTTTGGCTCCTTCCATGCGGCAGACGTCCTGCCCCGCAGGGATCTCTACTTGATCACCGATCACGAGGGCGTGGCCTTTGAAGACGACGGGTGGCGTGAAGGCGAGCACCGGCGGGCAGAAATGACCGAGTGGTTCAAAGAAACCCTGACCGACGAGGGGCATTCCTGGATTTTGGTCACAGGTGACCATGATCGGCGTGTAAAGACTGCCGTCGAGACGATTGACCTCATTCTTGCCCAGCGGAGCGGATTCACTTCACCTCCGTGGGCAAGCCGGACCGTTCTGGCCCCATCCGTTCTGGCCCCATCGGTTCTGGAAGGGGCACTGGCATGACGGCGGATTCACAGTCCGCGAAGGAGTTCCTCGAAAGCTATGACCCCGGGGATTACCCTGCGGTGGCCCTCACAGTGGATCTGGTGGTCTTTGCGGTCACCGATGGTGCGTTGAGCGTCGCGATGGTGCGCCGGGGAGGGCATCCGTTCAAGGATGCGCTGGCCCTGCCCGGTGGTTTCGTGGGGCCTGAGGAGTCCGCCGAACAAGCAGCAGTGCGGGAGCTCGCTGAGGAGACGGGTCTGGACCTTGGGAGCCTTCCGGTGCACGTGGAGCAGTTGGCCACGTACACCAGCCCGGAGAGGGACCCCCGGATGCGCGTGGTCTCCGTTGCCCACCTGGCCTTGCTCGCAACTGATGGGAAGGTCCTGCCTGGGATTGCCGCGGGATCGGATGCCGCAGCTGCTGCGTGGTACCCCGTCCATCACATTCTGCGCAGCAGCGATCTGGCCTTCGATCACCATAAGATTCTGCAGGACGGTTTGGAGCGATTGGCCGGCAAGATGGAATACAGCACCGTCGCCGCCCGCCTGCTGCCGAACGAGTTCACGCTGACGCAGCTTCGCACCGTCTACGACGCCGTGTGGGACACCACCCTGCCTGCCGGAAACTTCACCCGGAAGATGATGCCCCACCTGACCGACACGGGACGGAAGTCGAGGGTGGCTACCGGTGGCGCCCCGGCGGCGCTATTCGCTGCCACTGACCGGCACATTCACCCGCCCCTGGCCAAGCCGGCCACCAGCCCCGGGCGTTAGAGGAGCAGCACTATCTCTGTGGAGTAGCTCTGCGACGCGCTCATTGATCCCCGGAACCAGCACACTGCGTGAACCGAGGGATCGCCGGGAATCACCATGGGCCGGAGGTTGTCCACGGCCGACCCCTCGGTAATGGCCTCCCACGTCCAGCTGTCGCCGGAATCGGCAGTCACGCCCCGGTAGATCTCGTAGTGCGGAGTGGTTGCACCAGTTCGCGGATCTACGGGTGTGGAAAGGTAAACGAGGTCCAGATTGTTCGGGTCCACGGCCCCCAACCCGGTGTAGTCCTGCTCGTGCGGCAGCAGGCCAGGGCCGGCGACGGCGAGCGGGTGCAGCTTCCATTGGATGCCGTCAAAGCGCGCGTACAGCAGGCGGTGATCGTCGACGTCGAGCCTCTGCTCCCGCTGCAGCGGACCATTCACGTCGTTGGCCCGGCAGCTGAGGATCGCAGCCAGCTCGCTGCCCTGTTGGCGGAGGTCGGTGGTCCAACCGTGGGTGAGGACGTCCCCGTCGAGCGTTGTTCCTGCTTCGAAGATGGTGGTCAGGGCCGTTTGGTTGATGCCCGGGGAGCCGATGACCGGCTTGCTGACCACGTTGCCCTCTGCGTCGTGGAGGGCGTCGTCCTGTAGGTAGCCGTGGTAAACGCTGTTGTTGAAGTCGCGTGGGTGGTGGTCCGTGGTGATGAGGTGGATCCGGTCCGTGCCGTTGCTGACGTAGCGGGTGTAGCCGTTGACGTAGCCGATTTTGGGGCGGGTGAAGAGTTTGCCACCGTAGCTCCACGTGGTGCCGTGGTCCTCGGAGATCATGAGGGTGGGGTCGTCGTTGATGGCGCGGACAAAATTGTAGACCCGGCCTTCGGCACTCAATGCGTGAAGGTTGGAGTAGGTGGCCCCGCGGCCGTCGGCGAGCTCCGTCCAATCGAAGTGCTGCTCGGGCTCCCACCCGGAGGGGTCGTGCGGCCGGGTGGAGACGCGCCATCGGGAGTAATTGTCCGTCTTGTGCTTGGCGTACATCGCAACATAGTGTCCGTCGGGCCGGATCAGGAGTGCAGGGGCATTGTGGTCATCGGCCTCCAACCGTTCGTGGAGGACGTGGACTTGGCTCTGGCCGGTGGCAAGGTTCACTGCTGTGACCTCTATGTTGCCGCCGCGTTCCGCGCCACCTGGACCTTCGGGGGCGGCCACCGAGCCCACCAGGAGTGTGTTGGTGGCGAGGTCGATCAGTGCGCGCTCGTCCTGGAACCAGCACCAGGCCCCGTTGTTGTTGACGACAACTGGATCATGAAGGGATGAGGCTCGGGTGACCATGGGAATCCTTTGGGGCTTTGCATCGTTTCAATTCCTGCGTGGGTACTAGTCTAGGCGCATGACCACTCGAGCCAACGAACTCACCGCCTTGGTAACCGGGGCCACCGCCGGGCTCGGTGCGGAATTCGCCCGCCAACTTGCCGAAGCCGGACACCACCTCGTGTTAGTAGCCCGCGATGAACAACGCTTGAAACAAACCGCCGAGGAGCTTGAACGCGACTTCAGCATCTCGGCGGAGGTCCTTTCAGCGGACTTGACCACCGACGTCGGGGTCGCAGCCGTTGCGGACCGCTTGCGGGATGCGGCACGGCCCGTGGATGTCCTGGTCAACAATGCCGGAATCGGACTGTTGAAGTCGTTCGAACAGAATGACCTGGGCGAAGAACGCCGGCACTTGCGGCTCCACGTCCAAACCCCCATGGAGCTGTGCCACGCGGCCCTTGACGTCATGCTGGCCCGCGGGAAAGGCCGGATCATCAACGTAGCCAGCGTGGCAGCGTTCGCCAACAGGGGCAGCTACTCGGCGGCCAAAGCGTGGCAGGTGACCTTCAGCCGGTGGGCCAACACAGCCTACGCGGCATCCGGAGTGCAGGTGACCGCGGTGTGCCCCGGTTTCACGCATACCGAATTCCACGATCGCATGGGCATGGATAAATCCGTTGCTCCGCGCTTCCTTTGGCTGACCGCCGATCGCGTAGTGCGCGAAGGGCTGGAGGACAACGCCAAAGGCAAGGCAGTCTCCATCCCGACTCGTCGGTACAAAGTGGTCAGCTTCTTCGCCCGCATCCTCCCAGCCAAACTCACGTCCGGCCCACCGCGCCGGCCGCTCGAGCCCTAAGCCATAAAACTGTTCTTTTGCTGTTCTCTTGATGGTGCGGGGGCCTTAGGCTGTTGCTGGAGTGTGGCGCCGGGCACGGCTGCCGCACTGGGGCTACAGCAGCGTGGCCCCGCAAGCAAGGCCCCGCTAAAGGGTCTTGTTTTCCCGCGAACCAGGCCGTGTCCGAAGCGGGTAGTGCATGGACGAAGCAGCTCCAACGGAGGGCGCCGGGCAGCAGGGAAAGCACGACGGCGGTACGGTCGCCGTCGAGGACAGCGACGCACAACTGGTCCTGCTGGTCCGCTCAGGCGACACATCTGCCTTCGAAACGCTCTTTGCGCGGCATCGTTCCAGCGCCCGAGCAGTGGCAGCAGCGCAACTGGACAACTTTGCTGACGTTGACGATGTTGTGGCAGACGCATTTACCTCCATTTATCAGGCCCTGGCCGCAGGGAAGGGGCCCGACACCTTCTTCCGTGCGTACCTTCTGACAGCGGTCCGGCGTGTAGCCCACCGCATGAACCGGGACGCCACCCGTACCAGCCCCACCTCCGAGTCCTACATCTTGGACACCGTGGACGCCCACGATGATCCTGCGGTCGCGAAGTTTGAATCGACGGCAGTGGCCCAGGCATTCCGCTCCCTTCCGGAACGTTGGCAGGAAGTCCTTTGGTACGTGGACATCGAGGAAATGAAGCCCGCCGCAGTGTCACCGCTTCTAGGTCTGACGCCCAATGGAGTGTCCGCCCTCGCCCTCCGGGCGCGGGAGCGCCTCCGCCAGGCGTACCTCCAGAACCACATCAGTTCGTCAGCAGGGAAGGACTGCGGAGGATACTCAACGCAGCTGGGCGCCTACTCCCGGGGCGGACTAAGCAGACGCAGCCAAGGGCGGGTGCAGGAACACCTGGAGGGCTGCCCTCAATGCACCGCCCTGCTGCTGGACCTTAGTGACGTTCAATCCGCCATGCGTGCATGGGTCTTCCCACTGGTGGCTGGGGTAGCGTTCAGCTCGGCCTTCCCGGCGCTCGCAGGCGCAGGGGCGGGTGCCGGTGCGGGTCCTGGCGCAGGGGCAGGTCCAGGTGCCGGTCCGGGCAACACGGTTATCCACGGGACGGCACCCAAAGGAGTCTCCCTCGGATGGAAAGTGGGCGCCGGTGTCATAGCGGTGGCAGCGGTCGCAGCGAGTGCCGCCATGGCGCTGGGAGTTGCGGGATCGGACACTTCGGGTCCCACTGCAGGCGGATCACCAACCGCGGGGCAGCCCACCACGCCGCAGTTGACCCCGCCGGTCGCCGAGGACATTTCACAGGAGTATCCGCTGTTTCCGGATCTCAGCGATCCATCCAAGGTGAACCCTGAGAAGCCCGTCTTCGTCCCCTACCCGCCGGGCAAGAAACCTGAACCGGGTCTCTTGCCCAACCCGTTGCCCTACCCGGGGAAACCCTTACCGCCGACCTCCCAGCCGCTGCCGACCATTGCACCTACGGGAGATACGGGACCTTCGGCACCGCCGCCCCTGCCAGCGCCGCAGCCCACCCCATCACTTTCCCCAACGCCTGCCCCGAGCACCACCGTAAGCACTCCTGGGAGTCCCGCTCCCAGTCCTGACCCGAGCGAAACGCCGGCTCCGGCACCGGCAGTGACGGCAACGTTTACCGCCGAGGAGGGGACAACGGCGTCGGATACCAACGTCACTGTCACGTTCCGCCTCAAGGACCAGACGGTTGCGCCCGCCTCGGCCGAGGTGGTCTTCACGATTTCCGCAGGTACGGACATGATCCCGGGCAAGCTCGATGAACCGACGGGCTGGACGTGTTCAAAGGAAGACGCTGTCACCACGCAATTCCGCTGCACCAGCACCGCTGTGGACCCCGATGGCTTGACGTTCCTGCTCGGCGTGTCCAAGCAGGACGAAGCGGAAGCGGCCACCCTGGACTATTCATTCAGCGGCACAGGGATTGAGAAGGTTTCCTTCTCCAACACCTTCTAGTGTCAGGTTCCCCTGGCATGGCCAGGAGCTTGGCCCGTAGCTCGCCCGTAACTTGACCACGCCCCACACCATGGACCGGGTTACTATGACACTTCATTCGAGCCTGAGGGGGCAGTGCTATGAAGAACGGATCCTTGACATTCGCGGTGGCGATGGTGGCGGGGGGACTGCTGCTGAGCGGCTGCTCGGGTACCGGCTACTCCGGCTTGGAGGCGTTGCAACGGGAGGCGACGGAGGCAGACAAGGCCCCCGAAGGGCTGACCACGGGCGAAGTTGAGCTGGAAAAGGTCCTTCTGGTGGCGGAGGCCAACGGGAAAAAGTACTACTTGGGAGAAGGCAAGGAACACCGGCCGACATGCCTGATCGTAGAATCCGCCGACGCGTATTTCTCGCATAGTGGCTGTAGCGATTCCATCCAGGGAGAGCTGTTGAGGATTGGTGGCCCCGACCAGAAATCTGCGGTGCTGGTTTCGGACGGCTATGACACCAAGGAGCTGGAGTCGAGCGGCTTGACGAAAATCCACCCGAACATTCTGGTGGTAACTAACTGACCCGTCCTCGCGGGGACCTCACCAGCACGGCCACCGCGATGCCCACCACGGCTCCCACCAACGTCTCAATGGCACGCTCCATCACCAGCACCCCGGGATCCATGGGTGCGGCCAGTTGCGCGATCAGCAGGATGACCGGCGTGAAGAACACCATGGCCCACCCGTAGTGCCGTGCCATGAACAGCTCGGTGGGGAACTGGCACAGCACCACCAGCACAGCGAGTACCACTGCGGTTTGGCCCGGGAAGTACTGAAGCGGCGATAGCGGACCGGGAAAAAGCACGACGGCGACTATCCCCAAACCGAGGAACGTCCCCACAATGCGGTGGATACCGCGGTGGACGCGGCTGGGGAGGTCGGCTCCTGCGAGGGGCACGGCAGCTGCGGCCATGGCCCAGTGCGGGTGGCCGCTGCCGCTCAGGACTCCGATGACCCCGGCGGCACCCACGGCGAGCGAGTAGCGGGCCGCATGAACCAAGGCCGACTGTTGAAGCGGGCCGCGCAACACAGGAACCTCGCGCGCCGCACCAGCCACCCAGGTGCGTCGCCGAAGCCAGCCCGAAAAGCCCACCAGCATGGAAAAGGCGGCGGACGCGGTTCCGATGAGCACCGCCGTCGTGAACGGAACATTGGTGGGCACGGAGGCGCAGGCGCCCAAGGCGAGAATGCCGAAGAACGGTCCGATGGGTTTGAGGCGGACAGCATCCGCATACAAGGATCCGACGCCGGCAAACACCGTTGCCACCAGCACCAACCACCATGAGTGGATGTGGTTGACGGAAAGGAACACCCCGATAGTCAGCCCACCCACCAGGAACAGGGCAGCCTGGGCCTGGTGCTTGAGCCTGACTTGGTGAGTTTCGTTCCGTCCGTACATTCCGGTCAGCGCACCGAACACGGCGTACATCATGAGGTCCGGGCGGCCGATGAGAATCAGGAACAGCCCCGGTACTGCAACGCTCAGGGCTACGCGCACTGCAGAGAGGCGATCGTTGTTCGCAGGGCCCAGCCGGTGGAGTTCGCGGGCGTGGACCATCAGTGCGGGCACGGGGGAACACCACCAATCAGTCAGGGTTGTCTTTGAAAATTATCAGCATCCCCGCCCGGGCCGCCATAAGCCCGGTCACAACCCGTAGCAGACTCTGGCGCGCGGAACAGGGAAGGTCTGGGAAGATCTAGGTATGCCCGTCGCCTTCGTTTGCCGCACCCGCTCCACCATGTCGCCGCAGGAGCTGTTCGATCTTTCCCGCAACATCGATGCCCACGTGGGGTCCATGACGCAGAGCCGCGAGAAAGCGATCGGCGGCGTCACCACCGGACTGATCTCCGAAGGTGAAACTGTCACCTGGCAGGCGTGGCACCTCGGAGTCCGGTTCCGCATGACCAGCCGCATCACGCGGATGGAGGCGCCGACGTCGTTCTCTGATGAGCAGGTGAAGGGCCCTTTCAAGTACCTCCGCCACACGCACGAGTTCCGGCCCGACGGCAGCGGGACCTTGATGGTGGATACCATCGAATTCGCGGCGCCGTTCGGCCCGCTGGGACGGCTGGTGGAGAAGCTGATCCTGGCACGGTACCTGCAGAACCTTATTGAGAAGCGCAACGGGTTCCTCGTGGCCACCACCCCTCCCACGGAAACCCCGGCAAGCCCGGACTCCCGGCGATGATCAGGCTCGCGCATGCGGACGATCTCCTGGTTCTGCAGGAGATCGAGCGTGCCGCGGGCGAGGCTTTCAGGGCTTTGGGAATGGATTCCATCGCGGACGACGAGCCACTCTCCGTTGAAGAGTTGAACGGCTATGCCGCAGCCGGTCGGGCGTGGGTGTCCGTGGACGGGCTCGACTACCCGGTGGCGTATTTGTTGGCGGACATCGTTGACGGGGACGGCCACGTGGAGCAGGTCAGCGTCCATCCGGATCAAGCTCATCAGGGCCTGGGCCGGGAACTGTTGCATGCCGCACGGGTGTGGGTAAGGGGCCATGGCATGCAGCGGCAGACCCTCAGCACTTTCAGGGATGTGCCGTGGAACGCTCCGTATTATCGGCGCCTGGGTTTCGAAGTGCTCGACGCCGGATCCTGGGGTCCCGGTTTAACCCATCTGATGGAGCACGAGGCTGAGTTGGGCTTGACGCGCTGGCCGCGCGTAGCCATGTGGCGCCCCGTTGTTCCGCCGGACCCCTCATAGCCAGGTAGCCCCACGGCCCTCCGGGGCTTAGACACCGTGAGCCAGCGGAAGGGTGAAGCTGAGGTGCGCCCCGTTGGGACTCGGATGCGCTCTTGCTGTGCCGTGGTGGGCCATGGCGATGTTGTGCACCACTGCGAGCCCCAGGCCTGACCCGGCCACACTCCGTGCGTTGGTTGAACGGTAGAACCTGTCAAAAACATGGGCCAGATCCTGCGCGGGGATGCCCGGGCCCGTATCCCGCACATCCAGAGTGACGCTGCCTTCGGATACGGTGAGCGCCAGCCTGACCTGGCCTGGTTCGGATGTAAATTTGCCGGGTTCGGGCGTAAATTCGCCAGCCTCGGGTGTAAATTTGCCGGCGTTATCCAGTAAGTTCGCGATCGCACGGGCCAGCCTGGCACGTTCCCCCGTCACTAGAATGTGGTCCCGGGTTCCTTCCCAGTACCACTCGATTCCGGGGTAGCGCCGTTGGGCGTTCTCCATGCAATGGAGAACAAGTTCATTGAGGTCCATGTCCTCCACGAAGGACGGGGCCTGGTCATGGCGGGCCAGGTCGATCAGGTCTTCAACAAGGGACTGCATCCCCATCAGTTCATGCTCCAAGGCCCCCGTGATGCGTTCCTTACTCCTTTGCTCCAGGTCGGGATTTTTGAGCATGGCAGCGTTGGTCCGCAGTGATGTCAGGGGAGTCCGCAGCTCGTGGGAAGCATCGGCAATCAGTTGTTCCTGCTGGCGGCGGGATTGCTCCAGTTCACCGAGCATCGTGTTGAAGGCGATGCCGAGCCTGTTGATCTCGGTTGTGCTGCTTGGAGGGATCCTGATGTGGGTGTCGCCTGTTTGGGCGATACCCTCTGCTACGGCGGTCAGCCGATCGACGGGTCGGAGTCCGCGCCTGGCGGCCACGTAGGCAGTGCCTGCTGCAACTACCAGGGCGCCCAGGACGGTGGCCGCCAGCAGCCATCCGAGACGCTCAAAGGACGCCAGCACCCTGTCGTCCCTGACACCAACCACTAATGCCCTCTGGTTCGGCAGCGGCCTGACATACACGCGGATGGGATCTTCGCCGATGGTCGCTTCCGTGAAGAAGGCAACACTCACTCCTGAGGCCACCTCGCGCATCTGCGGGGTAATGGGCAAAGCCGGCCCGGCGCCTGCGTCCGGATCTTCAGCGGGCGTTGGTGCCACGGTCTGGGCGCATGCCGGCGACCGGACCCACGTGCACTGTGAAAAGCCCTGCCAGTTCGGGTCGGTCTGGATCAGTTGAATGATGCGATCCGACTCACGCCTCAGGGACAGATCCTCGTTGGTGCGCAGCTCGTGCCCTGCCAGGGCGTAAAGCAGTACCGCGAACACCATCACGGTGAGGGTGATGGCGGCCGCGATCACCAGTGTCATTCGCAATCTCAGCGTCACGATGCTGCCAGCCGGTAGCCCACCCCGCGCACTGTCTGGATGAGCCGTGGTTCACCCTCAGCTTCGAGTTTCCGGCGCAAGTAGCTGACGTAAACCTCCAGTGAGTTGGACGCTGGGGTCATGGCATATCCCCATACCGCGTCACTGATCTGGCCGCGGCTGAGTGCCTGCTCCGGGTTTTCCGCCAGCACGCAAAGGAGGGCGTATTCGGTGCTGCTCAAGTCAATCCACCGCCCGTTCTGCCTCACTGCATGAGCCTCCGGTACCAGTTCCAAACCGTGATACCCGGTGGGGCGCTGCGGAAGGTGGGCCGTCCGGCGTGCCATGGCCCGCAACCGCGCCAGCAACTCATGGGGGTCAAAAGGTTTGGAAAGATAGTCATCCGCTCCTGCGTCCAAACCTGCAACGCAGTCGGCCACGTCACTGCGGGCCGTGAGCAACAGGATGGGAACCGCGTTACCGGCGGCCCGGAGCATCCGGCAGAGGACGAGTCCGTCCATCACCGGCATGAGAACGTCCGCCACCAGCAGGTCCGGGGACGTCGCCGCTACCCGTTCGAGCGCCTCCCGGCCGTCAGCGGCCGATTCCACCACGTAGCCGGCAGCTTCAAGCAAGGACTGCAGGGAGCTCCTGATTTCCGGATCATCGTCGACGACCAGGACTGTTATGGGCTCCGTCATGGCCACCAGCATAGTTCGCACGGCTTCAGAATCCTTTAAGTTCCTTTCTGAACCATGGGGCTATGGATAAGGACACCGGAACCACCTATGCAACGGCCACCCAACGGGGGCTGCTTGAGGCCCGGCGGCGGCGTCCACGAGCAAGGGACTGGGTTGCAGGGGCCTTCGCGGGAGCATTCACAGCGCTGCTTTTCGGCCACAGACTGGTTCCGGAAGATCACGGGATGGCGCTGGTCATCGAAAGCTTCCTGCCCTGGATCGGGGTGATCACGGCGGCGCTGCTGATGGTGGCGTTGCTGTCCAAAGCCTGGTTCGGCGCCATCCCAGCGGCGGCCGCCCTCATTGCCTGGTGCATCGTTTTCCTGCCGGTCCTGGTGCCGGGAGATGCCACCGCTTCGGGTGCGGACACCACCGAGGAGGGGACGGCCGGTGGATGGACCGTCGCTACCCAAAACCTCCGTGCAGGAAATCCTGACCCCGGCGCGGCCGTCGAAAAGCTGGTGGAGTCAGGTGCCGACGTCGTGGTCCTGCAGGAGCTCACCGGGCCGGCTCTGGAAAGGATTTCTCCCGTGCTGGACGGTACGTACGGGCATCGGCTAACTGCAGGAACCGTTGGGGTATGGAGCCGGTACCCGCTGAGCCAAGGTGAGCCCCTCGCATTGGGGTTGGGCTGGCCGCGCGCTCTCAGCGTGCAGGTGGATTCGCCCGACGGCCCCGTCCAGCTCTACGCAGTCCATTTGCCCTCTGTTCGACCCGGTGACGTCAGCAGCAGGAACAACGGGCTTGCGAAGCTCACTCGCATAGTGGAAGAGGATCCTTCGCCACGCATGCTGGTGGTGGGGGACTTCAATACGGCCACCACTGACCGCGCCTTGGCCCCAATGCTGGCAATGCTCGACGACGCCCGGTCCGGTTTCGGATTCACCTGGCCGGCAGGCCTTCCCGCTACGAGGCCGGACCACATTTTGTTCCGCGGGTTCACCATGACCGGAGCATCCGTGATCTCCTCCCCAGGGACGGACCACCTTGCAACCATGGCACGGCTACAGCCTGGGCCAACCCGCCCAAGCTAGCCCGCCCGAGCTACCCCGCCACCAACTCCACCTCATAGCTGTCCGTGTTGAGCAGGTACGCCGCGTAGTGGTCTGGACCGCCCGCATGCGGATATTTGGACTCGAACATCTCGTACCACCCCGCGTCCGCGCCAAGAGCCCGGATCCGGTCCACGTTCTCCCGGGTGCCGGCGTGGAAAGCTATATGGTTCACCCCGGGATCAGTGCGCCGGTGGGTTGTGGCGGTGGTGGCATCAGTCTGCTCCACCACCACGTACGTGCCATCGAGCTTCCAACTGCACCCTGTGGGCCACTCCTGGAAGGGCTCATAACCGAGCTGGCCCAGCAGCCACCCCCACTCTTCCCTTGCCCGTTCAAGGAACGGCACCCAGATCTCAAGATGGTGGATGGAACCCACTGGGCCGGCATTTTCTGCAGCACTCTCACGCATGCGCCGATTTTACGAGGTCCCGGCAGGCTGCGCTCGCTGAGCTCGTGATTCCTACTTCCTGAGCCTGACACGGACAGCCGCACCGGCGCACAGTATCACTGCGAGGCCGCCCACAATGGTGGTCCATGTCATCGACTCACCCAACAGCAGGCCGGCCCAGGCGATGCTCATGACCGGTTGGACGAGTTGGATCTGGCTGACCTGCGCCATGGGTCCGATAGCCAGGCCGCGGTACCAGGCAAAGAAGCCGAGGAACATACTCACCACGCCCAGGTAGGCGAAGGATAGCCACTGGAGGGGTGCAGCCGAAGGAATGCCCGAACCGAGCGAGACCACGGTCAGCAGGATCATGGCCGGGGAGGCCACCACTAGAGCCCAGGAGATGGTTTGCCATGCACCAAGTTCCCGGGCCAGCAAGCCGCCTTCGGCGTAACCAATGGCGGCGGCAACCACGGCGCCGAGCAGCATAAGGTCGGCCCAGTGCAGCGAACCAAAGCCGCCGGATTGCACCAAGGCGAACACTACGGCGGCGATCACTCCCACTACCGTCAGAACCCAGAACAGCGGGCGGGGGCGTTCGCGTCCCCTGATCACTGCCGCGGTGGCCGTGGCTGCGGGCAGTAGCGCGATCACCACGGCTCCGTGGCTCGCTGACGTACTTGTCAGGGCAAAGGTGGTGAGCAGCGGGAACCCTGCCACGATTCCTCCTGCCACCACAGCCAGGCGAATCCACTGAGCGCCCTGTGGTAATCGTTGCCGCGTGAACGCCAGAGCCAATGCTGCAAGAACGGCGGCCACCACGGCCCGGCCCGCTCCGATAAACAGGGGAGACATGCCCTCCACGGCCACCCGTGTGAGCGGAACGGTGAAGGAGAAAGCGACGACGCCAAGGAGGCCCCACCAGACACCTGTCGATGTCCGAGTGGATATCACTGGCCGCGAAAGAGTAGTAGCGCTACTATTGTGATTCATGAATAAGGATAGCAGTTCCCGAATCGTCTCTCGAGTAAAAGAGTGGATCGTGGGGGCTGCGCCCGGAGCCAAACTGCCGTCGACCCGCCAACTCGTGGCCGAGTACCAAGCCAGCCCCGTCACAGTGCAGAAAGCCTTGAGGACTCTCACGGCGCAGGGACTCATCGAGAGCCGGCCAGGGGTGGGGACCTTTGTGCGCGCTTACCGCACAGCGAGGCCCTCGGACTACGGCTGGCAAACAGCGGCGTTGCGGGCAGCCCAAACCGCCCGCCCGCTGAACTCCGGGGCTATGAGGAGCGCGCCCAATGATGTCATCGCATTCCACTCCGGGTATCCGGACCGCGAACTGCTCCCCGAACGACTCGTCCGCGCCGCTCTCACTCGGGCTGCCAGGGGAGACGCTGCCTTGTCCCGGCCTCCCGCGCAGGGACTTCCTGAGCTCCAGATCTGGTTTGCGCAGGAACTCAGTACCTCCACGCCGGTGGGCGTCACGCCTCCCCAGCCCAGCGACGTCGTGGTCCTTCCCGGTAGCCAAAGCGGACTCAGCTCGATTTTTCGCGGATTGGTAGGCCATGGCCGGCCGTTGCTGGTGGAGTCGCCCAGTTACTGGGGGGCGCTTCTGGCGGCGGGGCAGGCGGGCGTGAAGATCATCCCTGTCCCCAGCGGCCCGGAGGGTCCGGACCCGGAAGAGCTGGACAGGGCCTTCGAAGAATCGGGTGCTCGGTTGTTCTACGCCCAGCCCAACTTCGCCAATCCCACGGGAGCGCAATGGTCGGCGGAACGCGGCGAGGAGGTGCTGCGGATCGTCCAACGCCACGGAGCTTTCCTTGTGGAGGACGACTGGGCGCACGACTTCGGCATCACCGCGTCTTCCGTGCCACTGGCCGCCAAGGACGATTCCGGCCACGTGGTCTACATCCGCTCCCTGACCAAGAGCGTTTCGCCGTCCATCCGCATCGCAGCCATCATTGCCCGGGGCCCGGCGCGTGAACGCATTATGGGTGCGCAAGCCGCCGAGTCGATGTACGTCAGCGGCGTGCTACAGGCGGCAGCGCTCGACGTCGTCACGCAGCCTGGGTGGCAAACTCACCTTCGCGGCCTCAGCCATCAGCTGCAGTCCCGTCGCGATCTCCTGGTCACCAGCCTCAGCGAACACGTTCCGCAGGCCCATCTCAGCCACCTGCCCAAGGGCGGCCTGAACTTGTGGGTGCGGATGCCGGACGGGTTCGACGTCGATCAGCTCACCAAGGATTGCGAGGCGGCCGGTGTGCTCATCGCCGCGGGTGCGGAATGGTTCCCCGAGGAGCCGGAAGGACCATATATCCGGCTCAACTACGCCGGCCCCAACCCGGGCCGTTTCCCGGAAGGCGCGCGGATCATTGGCGAGGCAGTGCAGCGGCAGGTGAAGAGCTAGCGTTCACCCGGCCGTAGCCCGGCCGCCCGGTTTGATCGATCCCATGCTTCTCGCGGGTCATGAGATGGATTTCGTGGCCGTCGGGATCTTTGAAAACCACCAGCCACGCCACCGTCGCATCAATGATGGGGGAGTGCTGCACGTTGTGGCGGTCCAAGTGATCCAACCACTCCTCGAGGTCTGCGCGGGTGTCGATGTCGAAGGCCAGCTCCAGCCCTTCCTGGGGGACCGCCTCAGGGTTGGCCCGGAAGGACAAGCCCACCGGGTTTGGGCCGGGCACGCGGCCCGCGGCCCCTTGGACCACACCACTGGCATCGGGGAATTCCATGACGGTCTCCCACCCGAAAATCAAGGAATACCAGCTCCGTGTTGCTTCGAGATCAACCACGGGGAGCTTCACCCCGCGGAGCCCCAGTGACGGCGGAACCATGTCAGATGTCATCTCAATCACTCCTTATGCAGCAAGACTGAATTAATGCACCTATACTGCACTTCATGAGCGTTGATGACAAGAGTTCCAGCGTGGACCCGAGAATCCGGAGGACCGAACGGGCAGTCGTCGCGGCAGCCCGGGTCCTCTTCGAACGCCAGGGCTACGCCGCCACCACCATGAGCCAGATCGCACAGGAAGCCGACTGCGCCGAGCGGACCCTCTTCCTGCGATTCAGCAGCAAAGCAGAGTTACTCAAACGCGTCGTCGACCAGACGTTCCGGGGCCCGGTAGATGCGGGTCACCATGAATCAACGGGTCAGCGCGAAGTAGCGGCCGAACAGCCCGCTGGAGAGTCACTGGAATCCCGGCTCCGGGCATTCGCTGCAGGAGTGGCTGACACCATGATCCGCACCGGGCCGCTGTTTGCCGTCGCCCGTGAAGCTGAGGCCAGTGAGCCCCTGATTGCTGCCGCTTTCGACGCCGCCCGGCGGGATACCATCGCCGCCTCGCACCGCATGTGGGAGGGCCTTGCCCGCGACGGGCTGATCAGTGCCGACGTCGATGTTGCTTGGGTGGCAGACACCACCGGGCTGCTGGCGTCCGCCGACGCCTACCTCCTCATGAGGACTGCCATCGGCTGGGACCGGATCCAGCTGGAGGAATGGCTGCTCCGGACCTGGCTGCACTTTGCCAGCCCAAACGGACCGGGACCCGCCGCATAAGCCGGGGACCCGCCGTCGTACGCCCTTCAGCCGTGCGCCTCTTAACAGCCGTAGCCACCAACACCAAGGAGAGCGCCTTGGGGTTGGTGGCTACGGTGGGCGGCAAGCTGCCGCGAACTAACTGAATCGCTGTGCAGAAGTTGCAGGCAGTGAGTTCCTAAGCGGGAGTCAGGTCCTTGTCGCCTTTGCCGAAGACGGCGTCATCAATGGGCTGGCCGTCGAACGGCATCTCGTCCAGGTTGATGAGCGGGTTGGTGTCCTGCGTTGCTACGAGCTCGCGTGCTTCAGCCTGGGTGTCAACGCTGGGCATGGAGCCCGGCAGCGGACGCTGGGCGGATTCACGCAGGAAGTAGATGGCGATTGCGCCCACAATGGACGTTGCCATCAGGTAGTACGCCGGCATCATGTCATCGCCCGTGCCTTCGATGAGGCCCTGGACGATGAACGGCGTGGTTCCGCCGAAGATCGCCACCGAGAAGTTGTAAGCGATGCCCATTCCGCCGTAACGGCTGGACGTCGGGAACAAGGCCGGCAGGGCCGAGGCAAGGTTGGCGATGTAGAACGTTACCGGGAAAGCGATCAATGCGAGGCCTGCCAGTGTGGACCAGATCTCGCCGATACCGATCAGCATGAACGCCGGGATGGAGAAGACGATGGTGCTGCCTGCGCCAACCCACAGCACCGGACGGCGTCCGATGCGGTCGGACAACTTGCCCGTCAGCGGGATGCATACGGCCATGATCACCAGGACCGGGATGGTCAGCAAGGTGCCGTGGACGGGGTCGTAACCCTTGGAATCCGTGAGGTACGTGGGCATGTAGGAGGTCAGGGCGTAACCAACAGTGTTCGCAGCTGCTGCCAGGATCATGGCCAGCACGATCTGGCGCCAGTAGGCCTTGATGATGCCCACCGGGCCCTTCGCCACTGCAGCATCCTGCGATGCCGCATCCTTGGCAGAGGCTTCCTGGGCGTCCAGGGTTGCCTGGAACTGGGGGGATTCCTCAATCTTGCTACGGAAGTACACCGCGATGAGGCCCAGCGGACCAGCGATCAGGAACGGAATCCTCCAACCCCATTCCTCCATGGCTGCCTGTCCGAGCGTGAGCTGCAGGACCGAAACCAGGGCGGCGCCGAGGGCGAAGCCGATGTAGCTGCCCATATCCAGGAAGCTGGCGAAGTAGCCGCGGCGCTTGTCCGGGGCGTACTCGCTGACGAAGGTTGTGGCACCGGCGTACTCGCCACCGGTGGAGAAGCCCTGGATGAGCTTCAGGATCACCAGCAACGCGGCGGCCCAGATGCCGATCTGCGCGTAACCGGGAAGGAGGCCGACGGCGAACGTACTTGCCGCCATGATCATCAGTGTTGCTGCGAGAACCTTCTGGCGGCCAACCTTGTCGCCGAGCCAACCGAACACGACGCCACCGAGGGGGCGTGCGATGAAGGTTGCGGCGAAGGTGCCCAGAAGGAAGAGTGTTTGGACGGACTTGTCTGCTTCCGGCAGGAAGACAGGGCCCATGGTGGTGATGAGGTAGCCGAAAACACCGACGTCGTACCATTCCATGGTGTTGCCGACGATGGTGCCGCCGAGTGCTTTGCGCAGCATCGGCTTATTCACCACGTTGACGTCGGACTCTTTGAGCCGGCGCTTCGGGCGAAGCTTCGTTTTCTTCGTTGCGTTCTTTACTGCGTTTGCTGCGTTTGTGGCGGCCGGGGTGGGGCCTGCCATTACCTGGGTCCCGGTGGCGTTCCTTGCGCCATCCGGAGAGACGGTGTTGCTTTGGTCTGTGGGCATTTGGGCTTCTCCTAGGGAGGTCATTTGCTTGCGACTTCTGCTGCCCCGCTCTGGGCAGGGTTTCAATTTTACGCGTTTTGGACCAAAAACCCGAGTTGAGATCCGATTTTTGGCCCTAAAGAGGGTGCAAATTGCCTAGCTGTGTTGCATCTCATTGCCCGCTCTTGCCCCGCAGTCATGCGGATCCGGTCCCGTTTTTGCCCTCCAAAGCACGTTGTTACCAAATTGTTTAGCTGAGCCCACGTAACAGGGGCGAATCGGGCCTAAAAGCTGACGGATGAACGGTTCCCGGGCCGTAAGGGCTCCCGGGCTGCCACCACCGCAGTTGCATCCAATCCCTCGTCCGAGACCACCTGCGCAGACAGCCCCGCCTCGTCCAGGATCCCTGCCGTCGCCAGCGCCTGTTGCCCCGAAGTTTCGACTATAAGGAACCCACCCGGCGCCAACCACCGAGCCGCCCCCAGCGCTACCCGACGCTGAACCGCCAAACCGTCAGCACCGCCGTCGAGCGCTACCTTCGGCTCGTGGAGGCGTGCCTCCGGCGGCATCATTCCAATGGACTCCGTAGGGACATACGGCGCGTTTGCCAGCAGGACGTCCACTCTTCCGCGGAGTTCGAGGGGGAGTGCGTCATAGAGGTCGCCTTGGTGGACCCGCCCGCCCCGGGGCTCAACGTTGCGTCGCGCGCACTGAACTGCGGCGGGGTGGATGTCCGCGGCGTGCAGTTCACAGCTCCCCAAATGATCGCTCAGCGCGGCACCTATCGCTCCGGAACCGCAGCAGAGGTCCACGACGACGGCTCCGGGTTGGGCGATCATCGCCGCTTGGCGGACCAGGAACTCCGTGCGACGCCTGGGCACGAACACCCCTGGGCTGACGGTCATGCGCTTCCCGCAGAAATCCGCCCAGCCCACAATATGCTCCAAGGGAAGTCCGTGGCGGCGTTGGTCCACCATGCGCCGGAGCTCGTCCGGATGGCGGGCGGCGTCGATGAGGAGCCGGGCTTCGTCCTCCGCGAAAACACAGCCGGCGGCACGCAGGGTGGTGGCGATGGATGCGCTCCGGGTCACGTTTGCCATGCTATCCGAGGACTACTTCCGGTGCGGTTGGAATCCGGGTTCGAAGATGCTGCAGGTGAGGGGTTCACAAATCTGCCGGGACTTGGCTAGGGTATGAGTCATGGGAACACTGATTTTTGAGTAGACCGGCCTTTGCCCCGCGCGGCACAGCCGAGTTTAACCTGACAAAAATCCACGCCTGTTGAGGCCCTGCCTCCGTGCCGTTCCCGTTCTCGACGCCTTTTTCCCGAACCGCAACGACATGGGATACGTGTCTCTTCAGGACTCACACTTTTAGGAGTCCACATATGACTGCCAACCCTTCCGAAAACAAAAAGACCCCGGCCGCCGGTGGTATCAAGTCCAAGTTGACCGACGCCCAGAAGGCCATGCTGGCAAGCAAGTCCGGGGGCGGTGCTCCGGCCGGCTGGCAAAGCACCGGCAAGGGGCACAAGCCCACCTCCGCCAGCGGCAAGCAGGCCAAGACCGAGAAGAAAGTCCGCTGGTAAACCTGCGGAGAGGCACACTGAAATAAAGGCACACTGGAAAGGGAAAATCATGACTGCGAATCACGAGTCTGACCGCATCAATCCTGAGGTTGCAAGCCACTTGGTGGAGTCCATGGACATGGCGCCCATGCCCGAACCAACCACTGTCGCCGTTGCCTTGGGCGCTGATCAGAGCAAGCAATGGCCGGACGGGAACGGTAAACGCCGCCACCCGAAGGAACGCGATCAAGCCCATGGCCGCATGGGCCAGGGAGCAGCTGTGACGGCGATCCACAGGACCAGCCGCCCGCAGATGCCGCACTCCTCCTAGCGCCACCTCAACCAACCCCGCCAGAACCAACCCGCGTAGCCAGCCCAACTGAGTAGCAGTACAGGTCGTTTTGAGCGCTCAGAACGACTCGATCTGCTACTCAGTTGGGCTGGCTTACGTCGTCAGGGGACTTGTCCGGACGCCAGCCACGCCACACGGGATGCCGTAACCGCCCCGGGCCTGTCCATTCACCGAAAGTCACCTCGGCCACCAGGTCCGGGCTCACCCACGTGGCACCCGCCGCATCCTCCCGGGGAATGTCCGCGAAAGGCGACCCGCCCACCACCCGTGGCTCAAGATGCTCCATAATGTCCCGCAGTTGCCAGTCCTTGAAGCCGGTGCCAACCCGGCCCACGTAGTGCAGCTTGTCGCCGTCGGGGATGCCCAACAGCAACGCACCGAAAGTCCCGCTCCGGGCCCCAGCCCCGGGCCGCCAACCGCCCACCACCACTTCCTGGCTTTGCTCCAGTTTGAGCTTGATCCAGGACCTGCTGCGACGGCCGATCACATAACGGCTGTCTGCCTTCTTGGCCATGACGCCCTCCAGACCAAGCTCGGCTGCGCTGGTCATGAGGTCTTCCACGTCGTGGTCCAGGACTGCAGAGAGATGCACCGGTCCGTCTTTGCCCCAACGCCTTGCAAACCCGGACAGCCTCTCGCGGCGTTCGCGGAACGGCAGCCCACTCAGGTCCGTGCCGTCGTCGTACAGAAGATCGAAGACCATGAGCTGCACCGGAACCGATGCCCGGGCACGTTCGATGTCAGCGGTCTTGACCAGGTTCATGCGGAGCTGCAACCGCCCGAAATCAGGCCTGGACCCCTTACCGAGCGCCACGATTTCGCCATCCGCCACGAAGTCGCCCTCAGGCCAGCGCGCGCGGTCGGTCAACTCCGGATAGGTGGCCGTGAGGTCGTTCCCGTTGCGGCTCATCAGGCGGATCCTGCCCTCCGTGCCGGTGATGATCGCCCGGATTCCGTCCCATTTCAGCTCAAACAGCCAATCGTCGCCGCGGAGTTCTGCTGTAGTGCCGGAGGTGGCGAGCATGGGGGTGTAGTTGGGCATGGGCTGCGGCTGTGCCGAATCCGGTGTGGACGTGGGTGCCGCATTCTGGGGTGCCGCAGCTGGGCCACCCCGACGCCCGCCCGGCTGTTCCTTCATCAGGTGGATCAGCCAGTTCTGTCCCGTGTTGATGAGCGCGAAGCGTTTGGTGCCACCAAGCCCGCCGCCAGGCTCGCCCGTGAGGGTCGCGATCACTTCCTTGCCATCGCGCCATTTCTCGCAGGTGTATTCGCCGCGGTCCCAGATGCTGACCGTCCCTGCGCCGTACTCGCCCTTGGGAATGACGCCGGCAAAGGTGGCGTAGTCCATGGGGTGGTCTTCGGTGTGAACGGCCAGGTTGTTCCGCTCCGTCGTTTCAGGAACGCCGCGGGGGAGCGCCCAGGAGACCAGGACGCCTTCATGCTCCAGCCGGAAGTCCAGGTGGTAGCGGCGGGCGTGGTGCTCCTGGATGACGAAAATGCCGCCGGGTGGCGGCGGCTCGCCCGGCTGAGGCTGGTCTGAGGACGAGCGGTCGGCCGCGCCACCGGAAACAGCCGACGACGACGGGAACGGCTCCGGGGTTTTGTCCGGATCGCGCATCCCGACGTACTTGGCGAGACGGTTCTCGACTGTCACCACCCGCTCACGGGCGGTGCCCGTACTGCCGGTGCCCGTACCGCCCGCGCCAGGACCGCCGTCGTCCTTCTCATCCTCCCCGTGCGGCGGCAGGTGCCGTTCGGAAATCGGCGCGAAGTGGTCTTTGCCTGTCTTGACCCGTTTCATCACGGAAAGAAAGTCGAGGTGCTCCAACGAGGGGGAGGAGAGCTCCCGCCAGGTGCGGGGCGCGGCGACCGTAGGGTGGGCCTTTCCGCGCAGCGAATACGGGACGATGGTGGTCTTGTTCCCGCTGTTCTGGCTCCAGTCAACCAGCACCTTGCCGTGGCGGAGGGACTTCTTCATGTCACTGACCACCAACTCAGGGTGGTCGGATTCCAGGGCACGCGCGAGCTCGTGAGCGAAAGCGGACACTTGCTCGGACTTCAGTGTTCCGTCGAGGCCTGTGTAGAGGTGGATACCCTTGCTGCCGCTGGTGACAGGGACCGGCTCCATGCCCATGTCCTTAAGGATGGACCGGGCCAGCTTGGCTACTTCCACACACTCGGACAGGCCAGCGCCGGGGCCTGGATCGAGGTCCAGCACAAACCGATCGGGCCTGAGCGGCTTCCCGGAGGCGTCCACCTGCCACTGCGGAACGTGGATTTCCAAGGACGCGATCTGCGCCATCCAGGTGAGCGTGGCCAGGTTGTTGACCATGGGATACACATTGGCGTGGTCCGAATGCTGGATGGCGGCGCGGGGAATCCATTTGGGCGCGGAGTCCTCAAGGTTTTTCTGGAAGAAGACCTGCCCGGGGTGTTCGGCGGTGCCCACTCCGTTGACCCAGCGCTTGCGGGTGACAGGACGGTTGGCAGCGGCGGGGATGAGGAACGGTGCCACCGCGGCGTAGTATTCCAGCACTTCGGCCTTGGTGGTTCCGGTTTCCGGGTAGATGATTTTGCCCAGGTTGGTGAGCGTGAGCTCGTGGCCTTCCACGTTCACGCGCTCTTGTTGCTTGCCTGCCACCTCTTCTCCTCTGCTGTGTTGTGCTGTTGACTGGGTGCATGAGGGCCATTTGGAAGGGATCCATCGCGTTCGGTCTGGTCAACGTACCAGTGAAGCTCTATAGCGCCACAGAGGATCACGATATTGGCCTGCACCAAGTCCACAATAAGGACGGCGGCCGAATCCGGTACCAGCGGAAATGCGAAATTTGCAGCGAAGTTGTGGCTTATGAGGATATTGATAAGGCCTACGAGGAAGAGGGCCGCACCGTGGTCCTTACTGCGGCTGAATTGAAGTCATTGCCTGAGGAGAACAGCCGCGAAATCGAGGTGGTGGAGTTTATCCCCGCCGAGCAGTTGGACCCCATCATGTACGAGCGCAGCTATTTCCTGGAACCGGATTCCAAGTCGCCCAAGGCCTATATGTTGCTGCGGCAGACGCTTGAGGACACGGACAGGATCGCGATCGTCCAGTACGCGCTGCGGCAGAAGACCCGGCTGGGGGCGCTCCGCGTCCGTGAGGACGTGTTGTTGCTCCAGGCGCTCCTGTGGGGGGATGAGGTCCGCGAGGCCAAGTTCCCGTCCCTGGAGACGGATATCAAAATCTCGGACAAAGAACTGGAAATGTCATCCGCCCTGGTGGAGTCCATGGCGCACGACTTTGACCCCGATTCCTACACCGATGATTACCAAGCCCAACTGAAGACGTTGATCGAGGCCAAGCTGGAGAAGGGTGAGGCCCTGGACACCGAGGCCACCTTTGGTGTGGTGGAAGGGGAGGGCGAAGGCGGCGACGTCATCGACCTCATGGAAGCGCTGAAGCGCAGCCTGGACAAGAAACGCGGCAAGGAAAAAGCGGACGACGACGACGCTGCCGCCAGCAAAACGGCCAGCAAACCGAAGGCGCGGGCCAAGAAAAAGGCGTGAACCGGCGTCGTAATTCCATAAAAGCGGCGGCCGTCATGTGGGCGGCCGCCGCTTTTGTTTGGTTTTAGTGATTCCGCAACATGGAGATCAGTTCGGATTTCTTCTTATCTGAGTAGCCTTTGAGCCCTAGTTCCTTGGCGCGGGCCTTCAATTTGTCCACGGTCCAATCGTCGTAATCTCCTGACTTCCCTCCCTTGCTGCCTACTTCTTTGCGGCCCTTGGCTGCGGCGGCGTTGGAGATACGTGCGGCCTTCTCCTTGGAAGCGCCATCATCGCGAAGCTCTTCATAGAGCTTTGGGTCCTTCAAACTGGAATTCTTCTTTCCCGGCATGATGTGTTTCCTTTCCCTCTTTCGACGGGTCTCTACCTCTACTAGGCCCCGGTTTCGTAGTGTGGCTCCGCGACGGGTTTGGACTCCGGTGAACCACGCTCACGGAGGTATACAGAAGCTCCTACCAAGACGGCTACGGCCAGGAATTCGCTTTGCCAGTTCTGGAAGGACTCAAACCAGAACTGACTGGAAGCCATGTATTCCCAGGTGGAGACCTCGGGAAGGCCATGGCTCAGCTGCTCTTCGTTGTAGGCGGCCGTTCCACCAATGGCGTGCATGGCGAAGGACGCCAGGAACAACAGGCCCAACAGTCCAGAGAGTGAGTGCTCGTAAACCTTCAGGACCCACCCGCCGCGCCTGACCGGCCACGGGGTCTTGCTGGTCTTCTTGGCGTCGCGCGGATCTTCATCTTGCGGAGAGTCCTTATCCATGGTCTTGGACTCGGATGAACCCCTTTGGAACAGGAAAACCGTGAGGACCACGTACATGGCCATTTGCAGGAATTCCGACTCCCAATTCTCGAAGACGGCTTCCACGAAATGTCCTGTGGCGAGGTACTCCGGGATGCCGATGGGTGGTCCGCCGTGGCTTTGCTGCTCCTCGCTGTAGCTTGCTGCCCCGGAGATGATCATTCCGCCGAAGAACATGACGAACAAACCCAAATTCGCCAGCAACAGCCCGTGGTTCTTTATCCACTGAGCCATCGGCCCTCTTTTCACCGAGTCCTCATGGGCTTTGTTGGGGCGCAGCATCGCTCATTCTTCCTTGGGATCGCCGTTGCTGCGCATTCCTTGCCGCTGCAGCCAGACCGGCATTCCGACCACCAAAACCAGCAGCACCAGGACGATGAAACCGCCCGCCACCAATCCGGCGGTCCTGCCTGCAGTGACATCGAAGACCAGCGATGCCGAGCCGGTAATCAGGATGGTCACTCCGGCCAACGCCCACTTGGTGATGGTGTCTGCGCTGGAGACGAGCACATTTTTAAGTCCTCGTCTGAAGAGTCTGCGGTGCACACTGACGGGGAGCACAATCAGGACGGTGGTCAGGGCCGCCACCATCACGTTGAAGAGGTAGAGGCTCCGTTGCCAGTCGTCCAACTCTCCGAAGCGATCATGGAAGGGCAGCGTGAGCAGGAAGCCGCCCAGAATCTGGACGCCGGTCTGGAGCACCCGCAATTCCTGGATCAGTTCCATCCAGTTACGGTCCATGCGTTCCTCGGTGGACTCGTTCCTGCCGAATCTGGGGGCCTGCTCCGGCTCTACCATTCATGCACCTCCGCGGATTTGGTGGACGCCGGCGTTGCGCCGGACTACGGTCGGACTGTCAGCATTCCCCGGCGTCTGACCGGGGCCTCAACGGATTTCCAGGAGGAAGAAATGAGCCAGGACGAACATCGGGTGGACCCGGACCACGAGCCCGGCGGTTACGGAACGCCCACGCCAGAACAGGAAATGCCTGGTCAGGGTGATGAACGCGAGACGCCGGAACGGCCAGCTCCGGCAATACCTGACGCCCAGGGAGTACCTGAAGCCCCGGCTGACGAGTTTCCCACGCCCCGGAATCCGGATGCGGCCCCACCACCCTCGGCCACAGGAGGGGGCACGGACGGCAACTGATGATGCGGGAGGGCTGTTCACGCCGCACGTTCAATAGCGGGAACAGCCCTCCCGGCCTGTAAGTGCTTTGCCTGCCGATGGGTCCGGGTGGAGCAGGGCCGACTGCTTTATACCGTGTGGCCTCTGCGACCTGACATGAAGCTCAGCAACCAGCCGATGGCTGCGACAACGAGCAGGATGACGCCCACCCAGAGCAACCAGTTGAGGGCCTGGGTGAAGCCACCCACAATAAGGAGAACAATTGCTACTACACCAGCAATGATCAGAAGCGTATTCATGGTCAGCACATTCCTTTCCGGGGGCACCTTTGACGATTGTCGAGGATTCCCAACTATGCATTCCTACTTACTTCGATTTAGTTATGCCGGTACTCGGGGCCTTTTATGGCCCCAGGTGCCTTTGTCGCTGCAAAGTACAGGCCTTCGCCGAGGCGGCGGGAGTTCGCCAGTCGTGAACAGCAACACTCCTCATTGTACTACTAAGCACCCTTATGAAAGGCTTATGGAAGTCGTCATTTGATGATGGGGCGGTGTCGGAGCTTTTTCGCCGGCACGGATTTTCGCTCAGATGAATGTCCAAGAGAGGAACACATGAAAGCGTCACAGCAACTTGCAGACAACCTTCAGATCGTCCTGACAGACCTTATCGAGCTACAGCTCCAGGGGAAGCAGGCCCACTGGAACATCGTGGGACCGAACTTCCGGGACCTTCACCTGCAGTTGGACGAGCTCGTGGTGGCCACACGCGAGTTTGCGGACGATACTGCCGAGCGTATGCGGGCGCTCCACGCCCTTCCTGACGGCCGCAGTGCGACCATCGCCAAGGGTACGCGCCTGGAGGAATTCCCCGCCGGCCTGGTGAACACCAAGAACGCCGTCAAGCTGGTCACCGACCGCGTGGAACGCGCCGTCCAGACCATGCGCGACGTTCATGACGAAGTGGACGAGGAAGACCCCACGACGGCGGACCTGCTGCACGCCTTCATCTCCCGCCTGGAGCAGCTGGTGTGGATGATCAACGCGGAAATCATGAACGCCGGCGCTGCCGTGACGGACCCGGACGAAGCCTAGACGGCACCCGGACCCGGCTGCTTGCGAACAGGGCGGATAGACCGTGCCCAGGTTGAAACGGAGTGACCTCTCCAAGCCAGGCATCATCCGACGCAAGGTAGGGAAGGGATTCAGCTACCGCCACCCGGACGGAAGCTTGGTCAGCAAAGAGGATCGCCAGCGCATTAATGCGCTGGCGATCCCGCCTGCGTGGACCGATGTGTGGATCAGCCCCTTCGAGCATGGGCACATTCTCGCCACGGGTGTGGATGCTGCCGGACGGAGCCAATACATCTACCACCCGGGCTGGCGGGAGCGAAAGGACACCGAGAAGTTCATCCGCGCTGCCAAATTGGGATCTGTCCTGCCAGCGGTTCGCCGCAACGTGACCGTCCATCTGCAAGACGGCGCCGACCCCCGGCAACAGACCCTTGCTGCTGCAGTGCGGTTCATGGACCTGGGTGCCCTGCGCGTTGGCTCGGAGATTTACATGAAGCAGAACGGCTCCTACGGGCTCACCACGCTCCGCTGCCGCCACGCGAGGGTGGACGGGCCGGATGTCTTCCTGAAGTTCCCCGGCAAGAGCGGCCAGCTCTGGGATATGTCCATCCACGATCCCGCGCTGGCAGCGTTCCTGGAACCGTTGGCTGAGCGTCCGGGCAAGGAACGCCTGCTGGCGTACCAAGCCAACGGAACATGGGTGTCCGTCGATGCGTCCATGATCAACGAGTACCTGCGTGGAATCGCCGGAGAGGCGTACACGTCCAAGGATTTCCGGACGTGGAAGGGGACGGCCGCGGCGGCGCTCAGCCTGATCAAATCCGGCCACAAGGGAACGCCCCGCCAAGCGATTGTGCGGGCCATCAAGGAGACTTCGGAACTGTTGGGTAACACCCCTTCGGTGGCCCGCTCCTCCTACGTGGACCCCCGGATCATCGAGGGCTACCTGTCAGAAGAGCTCAAGGACGTGAAGCCCACCGAGGCATCGATTGCGGCTTACCTGAATGGCGGGCCGAAGGTCTAGGCCAGCCCTTCGGGCGATCTTGTCGTTTTTTTGAGTACACTCGTACTAACAAAACGGCGGGCCGTGGCTTCGTCGGCACACGGCTTGAGGAGCTTTCGATGATTCTGTTCGCAATCGTGGTGTGCGAAGTTGCGTTCTGGGTAGCGATTCTCGCTGGCCTCACAGCTCGGTATGTGCTGCGGCACCCCCGCCTTGGTGGAGCTCTCCTGCTCCTTGCTCCGGTGATCGATGCTGTTCTGCTTGCCTTGGTCGCTGTGGATCTGCTGGGCGGGGGTACGGCCTCGTGGCACCACGGATTGGCGGCAATCTACATTGGCGTCTCAATCGCTTACGGAAAACGCATGGTGTCCTGGGCCGACGCGCATTTTCAGCACAGGTTCGCCGGCGGACCCGCGCCTGAACGACTCACAGGAACCCGTTACACGGTCAAGTGCTGGCGGGATGTACTTCTCACCGCGTTGGCGGTGGTGATCGCGGCGGCGACGCTGGGAGCGATCATCCTTCTCGTGGACGACGCAGAACGAACCGCTGCCCTGTCCGAGTTCTTTCGTATTCTGGGCCTCATCTTCGCCATCGATTTCCTGTGGGCTGTGAGCTACACGATCTGGCCGAAGAAGCCCGCCCGGGCACTGCCGGCTGCTTCTCCTTCACGCTGAGACCATGCCACGCAGAATCGACGCAGAGGCACGTACCGCAGCAATTGCTGAAGCTTCCCTACGAGTCCTCGAACGTGATGGATTGTCTGGCCTGTCCGTGCGGGGGGTCGCAGCGGAAGCCGGCATCGCCGCGGCCTCGCTGCGGCGTGCGTTCGCCACGCAGCATGCCCTCAGGGAGTACTGCCTGCAGCTCATTGAGAATCGCGTCATCGCCAGGGTGACGGCACTCGAGGTCACCGGGCGAGCTCTGGTTGATGAGTTGCTGTTGCAGTTGCTACCTCTCGACAAAGAACGGCGCCTGGAACTGGTGGCGCAAGTCCAGCTCGGCGTGCTTTCCCTCACCGACAGCGAGCTGCGTCCTGCTGCGGTCCGGCTGAGCGACGGCGTCGCCCGCGCATGCCAAGCCGCTATCCAGATCCTGACGGAAGCGGGTCAGTTCCACCAGGGCCGCGATCCCGAGTATGAGGCACAGCGGCTACGCGCGCTCCTTGATGGGATCGCGATGAACGGGTTATGGAGTGGAGAACTGAAGGCGGCTGGTCCCATGCTCAGCATGCTCGCACGCCACCTCGACGAGCTCGCCGAACCCTAAAGAAAGAGCCTGGCGATACCCGCATGCGGGTATCGCCAGGCTCTTTCCGTGTCCGCTGAGTGGTTTCCTACTCGGCGTCGTGGTCCGTTTCGAGGATCTTTACCAGGCTGTCCAGCGCGGCGTCTGCGCCTTCACCTTCGGCGCGGAGCACCACGACGTCGCCGTGGGAGGCGCCCAGGCTCATGAGGGACAGGATGCTGGCGGCGTCCATGGCATCGTCGGCGGGCTCGCCCTGACGTGCGATGGTGACGTCGATGTCCAGGTCTCCGGCTGCCTCCGCGAAGATGGCGGCCGGGCGGGCGTGGAGGCCCACACGGCTTGCAATGGTTGCTGTACGTTCTGGCATTGGTGCTCCTTTTTATGAAGGGTGGCGGTTAGTGAGGTGGCTTTGTGGGAAGTCTAGACGCTGACGGTGGCCGGGGTGGCTTCGGCTTCGACCGGCTTCTTGACTGCAAAGCGCTTCAGGGCGATGACGGCCAGCGCGCTGACCACCATTCCGGCGACGATGGCGATGATGAACATTGGCAGGTTGCCAATGGCGAAGAAGACGAAGAGACCGCCGTGGGGAGCCTGGGAGGTGACCCCGGTAGCCATGCAGAGGGCGCCTGTCAGTGCGCCGCCCACCATGCTGGCCGGGATGACGCGCAGCGGGTCGGCTGCGGCGAAGGGGATGGCGCCTTCTGAGATGAAGGAGGCGCCCAGCAACCAGGCGGCCTTGCCGTTTTCGCGCTCTGCGAGGCTGAAGAGCTTCTTGTTCAGGACCGTTGCGAGGGCCATGGCCAGCGGCGGAACCATGCCCGCGGCCATGACGGTGCCCATGATGAGCCACGGTGCCTGGTTGTCAGCGCTGCCGGCGCTCAGGCCAGCCACAGCGAAGGCGTAGGCAACCTTGTTGACCGGGCCGCCGAGGTCGAAGCACATCATGAGGCCAAGAATGATGCCGAGGACTACGGCGGAGGCACCGCTCATGCCCGTGAGCCAGTTGTTCAGAGCCACGGTGAGGCCGGCGATGGGACCGCCCAGGACCAGGAACATCAGGCCCGAAGCGACGATGGAGGCCAGCAGCGGGATGATCACAACCGGCATCAAGCCGCGGAGCCAGCGGGGTACCTGCCACGTCCCGATCAGATGCGCGATGTAGCCGGCCAGAAGACCGCCAACAATGCCGCCGAGGAACCCGGCACCCATGAAGCCTGATACTGCACCGGCAACGAAGCCGGGGGCAATGCCCGGCCGGTCGGCGATGGCGTAGGCGATGTAGCCGGCAAGTGCCGGAACGAGGAAGCCCATGGACAGGGCGCCGATCTTGAACAGGACCGCACCGAGGTAAATGGCGAGCCCGCCTTCAGGCAAGTTGCCGAAGTTGTTCTCCAACACCACCTTGTCCGCAACCTCAGTGATTTCGTAGCCGCCCAGCAGGAATCCAAGGGCAATCAGCAGACCGCCGCCAGCCACGAACGGGATCATGTAGGAGACGCCGGTGAGGAGGGCACGCTTCAGCTTCTGGCCGATGTGCTCGCCCTTCTCCTCTTCCGCGCGCTCGGCCTGCTCTTCAGCGCCGGAGTGCGGCACACGGCGTGCGTGCGGGTCCTCGGCAGCCGCAAGGGCTTCCCGGACCATTTTCTCCGGCTCGTCGATGCCACGCTTGACCGGTGCGTTGATGACCGGCTTGCCGGCGAAGCGCTCCTTGCCACGGACATCGACGTCGACTGCGAAGATCACGGCGTCCGCGGCTGCGATCACCGCGGGGTCCAGAGGCTTTGCGCCGGAGGAACCTTGGGTCTCCACCTGGAGGTCAACACCCATTTCCTTGGCGGCGGCCACCAGCGAGTCGGCAGCCATGTACGTGTGCGCAATGCCGGTGGGGCAAGCGGTCACAGCGACGATGCGCTTTGGTGCGGCAGTCGTCGTCGTGCCTGCTGCGTGGGCCGCAGCAGAAGCGGGAGCAGCGGCCGGTTTGTCGGCCAAGGCGCCATCAACCAGTTCAACGATCTCTTCAGGGGAAGACGCCGCACGCAGTGCTGCCGTGAAGTCCTTTTTGATCAGCGAACGGGCCAGCTTGGAGAGCAGCTTCAGGTGTTCCTGGTCCGCTCCGTCCGGGGCTGCGATGAAGAAGATGAGGTCAGCGGGACCGTCCTTGGCTCCGAAGTCCACCTTGTGGGACAGCCGGGCCATGGCGAGGGCAGGTTCCTGGACTGCAGCGGAGCGGCAGTGCGGGATGGCGATGCCACCGGGGACGCCGGTTGCGGTCTTCTGCTCACGGGCGAAGGCGTCGGTAAAGAGCCCTTCAATCTCGGAAGCACGGCCGGAGGCGGCAACTTTGCCGGCCAGGACGCGGATGACGTCGGCAGGGGAGTCGCCCAGGTTTTGGTCGAGGGTGACCAATTGGGTTGTGATCAGCTGGGTCACTGTGAGTCCTTCTGGAGGGCCGTGATGGTTACGGCATCGGGGGTTGTCTGGTGGACTGCCGGGACAGTGGAGCCCGGCAGCGAAGCAGCAGCGGCACCATGTGCCACGGCTTGACGAAGGCAGTCCTGCGCGGAGCCACCTTGGGTTGCGGCCAGCAAGTATCCGGCCAGTGAAGAGTCCCCGGCGCCCACCGTGCTGACGGCTTTGATGGGCGGATGCGTGGCAAGCCATGCTCCGTCCGCCGTCACCAGGACTGCTCCTTTGGACCCGAGTGTTGCTAGAACGGCGCCTACACCGCTGGCGACGACGGCGGCTGCGGCTTCAGCGGCTTTGGCCGGATCCGCTTCCAGTTCGTCAGCAGTGGAGACGTTGGTGAAACCGGCGGCGGCAGCAAGTTCTGCGAGTTCTTCCGCGTTCGGCTTGAGGAGGTCCGGCTTCCCTGCGGCATCGCCCACCAAAGCGGCCGCGAGCGGCGCCCCGGAGGAGTCAATGGCGATGCTTGGGGTGGCCGTTCCGTTCGCGCTCGACCGGAGTCGACGAGCGATGGTGGCGTAGAAATCCGCGGGCACTCCTGGTGGGAGCGATCCGGCGAGAACCACCCAGCTGGCGCCACGGGAGCGTTCCAGCAGCAGCCCGATCAGGGCTTCCTGCTGTTCACCGCTCAGCTCCGGGCCGGGTTCGTTGATCTTGGTGGTGACGCCATCGGGTTCGGTGAGCGTGACGTTGCTGCGCAGCGCCTGACCGATTGGCAGAGCCGCGAACGGTACACCGCCGTCGTGCAGTCCTGAAAGGACAGGGGCCGAGTCGGCGCCCGGAAGGACGGCCAGGGTGTCGAGGCCGGAGGCCACGAGTGCCCGGGAAACATTGACGCCCTTTCCGCCGGATTCCTGGTGGACAGCCACGGCGCGCTGCACTTCACCGCGGGCCAAAGCAGCGGAAAGCTCAACGGTGCGGTCCAGGCTGGGGTTGGCGGTCAAGGTGACGATCATGCGATCACCACGTCGACGCCGGCCTCGGCCAAGGCTGCTGCGAGTTCCGCGGACGGTTCGCCGTCTGTGATCAAGGTGTCAACATCCTTCAGGTTGGCGAACTGGACCAGGGTTTCGGCGTCCAGCTTGGAAGAGTCGGCAAGGGCCACTACGCGGCGGGCTGAGGTGACGAAGGCCGCTTTGACCGCGGCTTCCTCTGGATCTGGGGTGCTGAGCCCGAACGTTGCGTGGATGCCGTTGGCTCCGACGAAGGCGATGTCCGGGCGAAGTTTGTACGCCGCCTCCACGGTGGACTGCCCGACGGCGGCCTGGGTCAGTCCGCGGACGCGGCCGCCAAGGATCTGGAGTGCTATCCCTTGCGTGGAGGACAGCTTGCCGGCGATGGGAATGGCGTGCGTGATGACCACGAGTTCATCATTTCCAGTGGCCGAGGGCGTCTGCTGGGCCAGCAGGTCCGCGAGGGTTTCCGTGGTGGATCCAGCGTCCAGGAGAATGCTCCCGGTGGTGAGTTGGGGGATCAGGGCGAGTGCTGCCTTGGCGATGCGGTGTTTTTCCACCTGACGCTGGATGGCGCGTTCGAGGATGCTCTCTTCGCGGGTGCTGAAGCGGTCCGAGGGAACGGCGCCGCCGTGTACGCGCCTCAGGTTGCCGGAGCCTTCAAGGGCTGCGAGGTCGCGGCGGATGGTCTCAGTGGTGATGCTGAAACGGTCGGCGAGGTCTGTAACACTCACCCGTCCGCGCTCTGCGACGAGTGCGGAGATCAGTTGCTGGCGCTCTTCGGCGAACACTTACCCTCCATTGGTCAAGCTGCTTAGCGGTGCAGCCACATCAGTGACTGCTGTCACAACGATGTGGAATTGCTTGACTCTATCTGTGTTTATGTTGGTTAGTCAAGAGAAAACAACATAAACACAGATTCAATGTGGAGGCGCGGTCCCAAGCGCACAAAAAAGGGGCGTGCCACGCTCCCTGTAGCGCGGCACGCCCTCGTTCGGACCCTGACGACTACGTCAGAGGCGCTGGCGGCTCTCCGGGTCCAGGCCCTGGTGTCGGCCGGGTTGGGGTCGGCTCCGGAATGGGCGGGGGACCTGGCTCGGGCAAGGGAACTGGCTCCGGTGTGGGACCCGGTTCGCGGGTGGGGTCGGGATGAGAGCGGTCCGGTGGAAATTCGCTCATGATCAGGCCCTCCGCCGCTGAGTAGGATGTTGCGGCCGGGGACTTCCGGGACTAGTGGCGGAGAACCTGCTGGAATCCCACCCCGAGCCCGGATAGTCGATGGGTAGATTGTCCGGGTCCGGGGGATCGGGAAGGATGCGCTTGCGCGCTTGCCCCGGTTTTCCGTCCGTGGTCGACGGCTCTTTTCTTGGTGATTCTGTGTGCATGCTGTCCCTCCCGGTAACTCCAGAATTGTTGGTGAGCTCGTTTCTCATGGTGGCCCCAACCTCAATCGGGGATTTCCATGCGGAAGCCACAATGGCACCCGAGAATGCGCGTGTTGATCAGTACTTCGTACAGGCGCCGCTGGGCTCCGGGGGTCAGTACCAAGGGCGCCTGGATCCTGCGGAGTTCGCAGCTTTTAGTCTTCATCGGTTCACCGCAATGCAAGTACTGTCCGCCAAACTGCAGCACGCCTTGAGGAGCGCCCGGGCGGTTCAGGACCGCGGCCACTCGTCGCACGGAGGTGACGTGTTCGTAGGAGTACCTGCAAACGTGGCACTCGTAGGTAACTTCCACCATGTTGGGTGCAGGCGGGTAATGCGACTGAATGGAGTTCACCAGGAGGTGTTGGTCCGTATTGCATTGTGAGCACCACAGCGGTTCATCAGGTGGTTGATGTGCTTCGTCCGGGACTCTGGACGCTGGCTGGGCCGGCATGGGTCTGTACCTCTGCATCAAAAAATGCGGGACGCCCGTCTGCATGAGCTGGAAAGCCTGGGTCCTGTTGGGGTGGACTCTGAGTCGATTGTGCACATAGGTGCACGCCATATGCAAGGATTCTGTTTCCGTTGCCGATCGGGTGACGAGTTGGGGCCGGGCGACCGTAAAATGAGGCATGGACGAAATGAACGTTGATTTTGCGGCGCCTGATGCTGTCTCTGCGCCCGACGATGTTTCGGTGCCTGAGCAGCTGCAGGACCTGGTGATAGATAGCGACGATGTGGGCGGTTTCCTGCATGAGCTCGCGGTTTTTTCGGCTTCCGCAGTGTCGCAGGCCGTTGGCATGGATGTGCTCTGCGGCATCACTCTTAGTCGTCGCCGGCGCACCGCCACGGTGGCGGGAAGCACGCACGAGGCCAGGCTGATCGATGAGGTCCAGCAGGCGTACGGGGATGGTCCGTGCCTGGAGGCCATGCGCAGCCATGGGACCCAGCATGTTCCTGACACGTCCGTGGAAGAACGGTGGTCCGAGTACTGCACCGTTATTGCCGAGAGGGGACACCTTTCAGCGCTTTGTGTGCCCTTGGAATTGGACGAAGGAGCCACTGCGGCCCTGAACTTCTTCGCCCCGCAAGCCCACGCTTTTGACGAAGCGACCATTCGGAATTGCGAGCTCTACGCCAGCCAGGCCGAGCGCTCGCTGCGCCTGGCTGTGCGCATCGGAGTGAAGCAGCAGCATGCAGAGGATCTTCAGGAGGCCATGCAGACACGCACGGTGATCGACTTGGCCAGCGGAATCATCATGGGCCAAAACCGCTGTACCCAGGAGGAAGCATTCCAGATCCTCAAGAAGGCATCGAGCACCCGGAACCAGAAGTTGCGGGACGTCGCGGAGTCCTTGGTCAAGAGCGTGGCGAAGCAAGCTCCCGTGGCACACTTCGACGCCTAAGGCACGCGCTCGTGAGGAGCGGCAGCAATCCCATCACTTGTGACGGCTGCCACTAGTGAACTACATTCATACTTGGGTTAAGCAGATAGCCCTTGGAGCCTCATGAGTTGGAGCCATCCGAGATGGTCCAAGGACTGCACCTTTTTAGCCGTGGCCCCTTTCGGCCGGCTCGCAGCGTGCCTCCATGCAGGCTCCTTGAAGGAGCAAAAGGAGAATGGCAATGACGCTTGGATCCCCGATTCCCGCCCCGGAGCCTGCAAACGTGCGGGCACCTGCAACAGTGGATACCGGAGAACGCCCTTGGTGCACCGTTTGCAATACTGATTCCTACATTTTTGTCGAGACGGTTGTTGAAGCAGCGCCGCATCAGTCGGAGATCGTTGATGTCAGCTACACCTGTAGCGAATGCGATACGTTTTACGCCCACGCAGTCCGCTTGGAGGCCTTGGTACCGGCCATCCAGAGCGAATTTCTTTCCACTTCCGCGGCCGGACTTTGGTTCAGCTGCACCCACTGTGGCGATCCCATGACCTTGGGGCGCCCCACGGAACGTGTCATCGAGGCACCCCGGACCACTGATGATCCGGATAGTCCCAGCCTCCTTGAGGTGTACCTGCAGACGCAGGTGCTCCACTGCCGCTGCGGTTTCCAAATGGAGGTTCCCCGCCACGTTTGATGACCGCCGTTTCTAAATAACTCATCGGTGGGAGGGTGGCTATGCGCACGATTGGCGTCGAGGAGGAATTGCTGATTGCCGATCCGGTGGACGGCATGCCTTTGGCATTGGCAGCCGACATCCTGGATGTGGCCTTTCCCGAAGGGCAGGACTCCAACCCGACTGAACCGTCATTGAAGTCGGAGTTCAAGCAGGAGCAGATCGAGGTCAACTCGCAGCCGTGCCGGACTGCGCAAGAGCTGAGGGCCGAGATCCGCGCCGGTCGGGCGTTGGCCGATTCCGCGGCCCGGACTGTAGGAGCGCGGGTGGCAGCCCTGGCTACTCCGCCGGTCTTCCACGCCACGCCCACCGCGGGCAATCAACGCTATGCCGCCATGGGCCAGGAATTCGGCCTGATTTCCCGGGAACAGCTCACGTGCGGCTTCCATGTCCACGTTTCCATCGATTCGCCCGAGGAAGGCGTCGCAGTCCTGGATCGGATGCGCCACTGGCTGCCGGTCCTCCTGGCGTTGAGTGCCAACTCTCCGTTCTGGATGGGCGCCGATACCGGGTTCGCCAGTTACCGGACCCAAATCTGGAACAGATGGCCCACGGCGGGTCCCATGGACGTCTTCGGCTCGGAGGACGGCTACCGGGCAGTGTTGGAGGAGCTGTTGGGAACCGGCGTTCCACTGGATGAGGGCATGATCTACTTCGATGCGCGGCTATCCAGGGGCCACCCCACCGTGGAACTGCGTATTGCCGACGTCTGCCTCTACGCAGAGGACGCCCTCACCATAGCGGTCATCGCCCGGGCGCTGGTGGAAACGTCGGCGCGCGAATGGCGCAAGGGTGAACCGCCGTCGAGCACTTTGACCCCGATCATCCGCATGGCCAACTGGAAGGCCAGCCGTTTCGGCGTGAACAACCAACTCCTCCACCCAGTGGAGCAGGCACCCTACATTGCTGCTGATGTGGCGGGTGCCTTGCTTCGGCACGTCCGCCGGGCCCTCACGGACTCCGGGGATCTCGCGCTCGCACGGACCGGCGTGGCCAATATCCTGCGACGGGGAACAGGCGAGCGGCTGCAACGACTAGCGTATGGACGAAGGCTCCGGTTGTCCGACGTCGTGACAACAGCCATCACCTCCACGCATCAGGACGGCGAGCTCTCAAACACTGACCTTATTGCTCTCTGACACCATGGCGTCTCTGACGCCCCATCAACTGGAACAGAAGTACGACGCCGGAGGGTCACCTTGGGAGTGAAAGGCGACCTTCCGGCGTCGTGCTTTGAAAGCAGACGTTCGGCGCGGTGAGGTGCCTTGTCAGCCTTGGTTGATGCGGATCATGTTGCCGGAGGGGTCACGGAAAGCGCAGTCGCGGGGGCCCCACGGCTGGTCGATAGGCTCCTGGAGCACTTCGGCACCTGACGCGCGGAGCTTCTCGAAGGTGGCGTCCAGATCGTCCGTGGTGAACACGAGCATGGGCATGACGCCCTTGGTCAGGAGTTCCTGGATGGCGTCGCCGTCGGCCTGGGAGCGGCCGGCATGCGGAGGGGACAGGACCAGTTCAAGATCGGGCTGTGCACCGCTTCCGATGGTGACCCAGCGCTGGCCGTCGGAGCCGACATCGTTCCGGACCTCAAACCCCAGGGCGTCCCGGTAGAAGGCCAGTGACTCGTCGACATCGTTGACAGTGACGTGTGCGTATTTCAGTGAAATGTTCATGAATCACACGCTATTGCAGCTGTGCGTTGGGCGCTTCTTCAATCCTGCTCAGGTTGTTGTTGCCGTTTCTTTCCGGCCGGGTGTGCTGCTTCGCGATGCAGCTGGGCATGGCCTTGACGGCGTGGTGCTCCCGCGCGCGGTATTCGCTGGGGTTGATGCCCACGATTTCCGTGAAGCGCGCACTGAACGAGCCCAGTGATGTACAGCCCACCTCCATGCAGGCGTCCGTCACGCTGGTACCCGCCCGGAGCAGGGCCATGGCCCGTTCGATCCGCCGGGTCATGAGGTAGTTGTAGGGTGATTCTCCGTAGGCTGCCTTGAATTGCCGGGAAAAATGCGCCGGGGACATCAGTGCGCCTGCGGCCATGGTGGGAACATCCAAGGGACGCGCATACTCGCGATCGATGAAGTCGCGGGCGCGCCGCAGATGGGCCAGATTGGCCAGTTCCTGCGGAGTCATGGGCACAGTCTACTAGGGACAGCACCGTCTACTAGGGACAGCACCGTCTACTAGGCTCGTCCCCATGGAATCAGTGGTGTGGTCAAAGCCCGAAAACCAGCGCAAGGGCACACCGTTGCTGGTGATGATGCACGGTTATGGCACCAGCGAGCAACGCATGGTGAATCTCTTCCCGCACCTTCCCGGTGAGTTCAGCTGCGCCGCACTGCGCGGCCCCAAAGTCATCGGCGACGATTACGGCTGGTTTCTGTTGGACTACTTCCTGACCAACGACTTCGCGGATGTCATTGCTTCCACCAACTCGGTGTTCAACTGGATCAACTCCGTCAAGGACAACCACAGCAGCGTCAGCTTGCTGGGCTATTCGCAGGGCATGGCCATGGCCAGCACTCTGCTCCGTTTGCGGCCTCACGCGTTCAAGGCAACCGTGGGCTTGTCCGGATTCGTGCTGGACAACGATCTCCTTGCCCTGAGCGAGTCATTTGACGCTCCGCCGCCTTTCTTCTGGGGGCGGGACAAGGCCGATCCCGTGATCAACGAAGACGCCATTGCCCACACCGAAGAATGGTTGAACGCCAACGTCGCCCTGACGGCGCGGACATATCCGGGGATGGGTCACCGGATTGAGCCGCCCGAGCTGGTGGACGTCAGTGCCTTCCTGAAGTACTACGTCCTCGGCTCCTAAACAACGGGCCTAGCCCCGGATTAGAAGGCATCCAGGCGCCGGAAGCAACCCCTTGGTGAGATTCGCGTCACAAAATCGCATTCGACGACACTCTATTGAATGACGAAATTGTAAGCGCTTACACTTTTGGCTGGTGTCCCCACCCGGGACCCACGCCAAGGCGTCAGGCGAGGATGGAAAGGGTTGAGGCCGTGTTGCATGGTTAGGACTCACAGAGTGACAATCCAGGACGTAGCCGTTCTCTCCGGATTGTCCATTTGCACGGTGTCGCGGGCGCTCAGGAACCTCCCCAATGTTTCTGAAAAAGCACAGCGACAGGTGGCCGAAGCCGCCAGCAAACTCGGTTACAAAGCCTCCGCCGCAGCATCCAGGCTGGCCGGCGGCAGCACAGGATCGGTGGCTATCGTCGCGCCCACGGCCACGGCTTGGTTCTTCGCCCAAGCCGTGGAAGCAGCGGAGGAAGTCTTCGGTGACAGCGGCTACGACACAGTCCTGATCAGCCTGCGAAACAAGACCAGCGTGCGGCAGCGGTTCTTTGCAGACCTCGAAAACCTGACCCAAAGAGTGGACGGGCTGCTCATTCTCAACATTGACCTCACACCCCAGGAAGTGGAAGCGTTGGACGCCTGCGGCTTGGCTGTGGCCAGCGTGGGCATGCGAAATGTTCCGTGGGACAATGTAGGTATCGATGACGAACACGCGGCCTGGCAGGCCACCCAACACCTGCTGGGGCTGGGCCATTGGAACTTGGCCGTTCTTTCGAGCAATGAACACTCCGTTGTGACTGAGACTCCACGGTTCCGTGGCTTCAAGCGTGCGCTGGATGACCATCACCTCACCGTCCACCCGGACCTTGTGGTGGGAGCCGGGCCAGGCATTGACGACGGCAAGCGGGCAATGACCGAACTCATGACCCGCGGCGGGAAGCCCACGGCAGTGTTCGCCCACTGTGACGAGGCCGCGTTCGGTGCCCTGATGGCGCTGCGTGAACATGGCCTTTCCGCGCCCAAGAACGTGTCCGTGATCGGTATGGACGATCACCCCATGAGCTGGTTCCTTGGCCTGAGCACCGTGGCGCAACCCGTTGCCGACCAAGGTGCCTTTGCAGCGAACCTGCTGTGTGAACGACTGCTGAATACTGAATCCCCCCATCAACCCTCCAACCACCTGCTCGATACCAAGCTCATCGAACGCAAAACCACGCGCCACAAGCGCTGAACGGAACTATGCACATGACTGATCTTCGTACTGCCTGGACTGGCGCTTCGGCGCTGTTGTTCGACCTCGACGGCGTGCTGACGCCCACAGCCGTGGTGCATGAGCATGCGTGGCAGGAACTGTTCGATGGCTACCTGTCCGAGGCCGGCCACTCCCAGGGCTACCAGGAGAGCGACTACTTCGATCACATCGACGGGAAGCCGCGCTTCGATGGCGTCCGTGATTTCCTGGCTTCGCGCGGCATCACCCTGCCCGAGGGCCCGGTCCATGACCACCCGGACAACCAGACCGTGCAAGGGTTGGGCAACCGGAAAAACGCCATCTTCAATGAGATTGTGAACTCCCGTGGTGTTGAGCCGTACGAGGGCTCGGTCAAGTTCATCAATGCGGCCGTAGAGCGGGGATTGAAAGTGGCGGTGGTGTCCTCATCCCGCAACGCACCCGCGGTACTGAAAGCGGCCGGACTTGACCACCACTTCGAGGTGGTGGTCGATGGCCAGGTGGCTGCCGGCGTCGGGCTTCCCGGTAAGCCGGACCCGGCCACGTATGTATACGCAGCGGGGCTGTTGGAGGTGCCTGTGGAGGAATGCATCGTGGTTGAAGATGCAGTGTCCGGCGTCCAGGCCGGGGCGGGTGCCAACTTTTACGCCGTGATCGGCGTGGACCGCGGAGCAGGCCGCCAAACCCTGCTGGACGCCGGCGCCACGCTGGTGGTCGACGACCTCAACGATCTTCTCTAACCCTACTTTTTCAAAGGATTTCATCAGCCCATGGCACTCATCAGCTCCGATCGGCTGCGCTTCCCCTGCGAGCCCTGGAAGCTCGTGGAAAACATCCACGTCCCTGGTGACGAGGGAACGCTGGAAACGCTGTTCGCGCTTGGCAACGGACACCTCGGCATCCGTGGCTCGCATTCCACGGCGGGCGACGGCGAGCTTCCCGGCACGTTCATCAACGGTTTCCATGAGATCTGGGACATCAAGCACGCCGAGAATGCCTACGGTTTTGCGCGCACGGGCCAGAGGATCGTCTACGTGCCGGACGCCAACAATTTCACCGTCTCCATTGACGGTGAAGCTCTGAGCCTGGCCGAATCCACCGTTCTGGACTACCGCCGCAGCGTGGATTTTGCCACGGGCATCTACGAGGAAACCATTACGTGGGCGTGCCGCTCCGGCGCTACCGTCACCACGGCTGAGCGACGCGCCGTGGGCTTCGATGCCCGCGGATGTCTTGGCTTGGAATTGTCGTTGACAGCTGATCGGGACGTGTCCGCGGACATCACTTCCGGCGTCGTAAACCGCCAGGACCAGCCTGTGGAGGACCACTCGGTCCATGACCCGCGCCGCTCCGGCCGCCACGCCGGCCGTGTCCTGTTGCCGCTGCACCTCCAGGGTGCGGACGGCTCCCTCCGTCTCGCGTGGGAGACCTCCGAATCGCGCCAGCGCGTGGCCATGGCCGTGGATCACTGGATCTCCGCCGAGGGCCAGCCGTTTGAGACGCTGGTGGCGGAGGACGACTCGTCCGTCCGTTACGTTTTGGCCATTCACGACGGCGACACTTTCCGTGTGGAGAAGACCGTCAGTTACGTGGTGGCCGGCTCCAGCGACGCAGAAGACCGCGGCGAAAGCCTCGCGACGGACGCCGAAGCCAACCTGGTGTCCTTCGCTGAGATCCTGGACCAGAGCAAGGCGCACTACGCCGAATATTGGACCACCGCGGACATCTCAATCGGCGGCCAGCCCGAAATGCAGCAGGCCGTGCGGTGGGGTTTGTTCCAACTGGCTCAAGCCACTGCCCGCGCGGGCGTGGCGGGCATCCCGGCCAAGGGTGTGAGCGGTTCCGGTTACGAGGGCCACTACTTCTGGGACCAGGAGGTCTACCTCCTGCCGTACCTGACCTACACCAACCCGTGCGGCGCCCGGAAGGTGCTCGAATCACGGCACGCCATGCTGCCGGACGCCCGGGTGCGTGCCAAGGAGCTCAGTGTTGATGGTGCGCTGTTCCCGTGGCGGACCATCAATGGCCTGGAAGCCAGCGCCTACTATGCGGCAGGAACCGCCCAGTTCCACATCGCCGCGGCCATCGCTTTCGCGGCCAACCGCTACGAATGGGCCAGCGGCGACTCCACCTTCCGTGGTGAGTTGGGTGCCGATCTGCTCATTGAGACGGCCCGCATGTGGGCTTCGCTGGGGTTCTTCGGCAAGGACGGCATGTTCCACATCCACGGCGTCACCGGCCCGGATGAGTACACGGCCGTGGTCAATGACAACCTGTACACCAACGTCATGGCGCGCTTTAACCTGCGTGCCGCTGCAGCACTGGAGCACGACGGCATCGCCGATACCGAGCGCATGGTGTGGCGCCAGGCGGCCGAGCGCATGTCCCTTCCGTACGATCCGCACCTGCAGGTGTTCAGCCAGGACAACGACTTCATGACCCTGGAGCCCTGGGACTGGAACACGCCCAAGTCCAAGTACCCGCTCCTGCTGAACTTCCACCCCTTGGTGATCTACCGCCACCAGGTCCTCAAGCAGGCCGATACTGTGCTGGCGATGTTCCTGCAGTGGCAGGACTTCACGGCGGAGGAGAAGCAGCGCGCCTTCGATTTCTACGATCCCATCACCACCGGCGACTCCACCCTGTCCGCCTGTGTGCAGGGCATCATGGCGGCCGAAGTCGGCTACGGGGACGTCGCGCTGCAGCACTTCACCGAGGCACTGTTCATCGACCTCGATAACTCGCACGGAAACACCATCGACGGCGTCCACATCGCTTCAACCGGCGGGATCTGGAGCTCCTTGGTTTGTGGTTTCGCGGGCATGCGGGACCAAGGCGAGGTACTACGCTTCGATCCGCGCCTGCCGGGGGAGTGGGAGGGGCTGTCCTTCAGGCTCAAGGTGCATGGACGTTTGCTGGCCGTCGACCTCTCGCAAGGCTCCATCGCCCTGACGCTCGTATCCGGTCAGGACTACAGCGAGGAACCGCTGCGCTTGGACGTTCGGGACCACCACGTCACGGTGGGTACCGACACCGTGACGGTGCCGCTGGAAACCGTGCCGGTCCCGCCGCCGTCGATCTTCCCCAGCGTCTTCCCGACGGCGGGACTCCCCATCATCCGGTAGAGCCGGCTTTCGCGGGGCTACTTCGCGGCGAGGTCCATGGTGGTCACGCGCAACCACAGCCATAACCGTTTCTGCGGGTCCGCCAGGTCCAGGGTGAAGTCCTCGGCCAGGCGGGCCACGCGGTACCGGACGGTGTTGTTGTGCACGTGGAGTTCGGCGGCCATGGCGGAGATGTTTCCGTTGAAGGCCAAATAGGCGCGGAGTGTGTCCAGGTAATCTGTTTGCTGCGCGGCGTCGTGGGCTTGGATCCTGGCGATCTCATCCGCGCCAGCCAGCCCGTTGTCCTCAATGAACGCCCCGATCTTGAGCAGGTTCAGCGGAATCTGGAAATCTTCGAAGAGTGCAACGCTGGGCGCCCCATCTCCACGGGCCTGCTGATTCAGCAGGTAGTGCAGGGTCTGCATTGCCTCGCCCCTGGATCGGGGTAACTCCTCCACGTTGACGGCGATGCCGCCCACAGTGGCGATGACGGGGAACGAGCTGATGGTGTGCGAATACGCCTCGATTTCCTGGATGATCCTGCCGTGCAGGGCCCGAGGGGAGGCTCCGTTGCAGGGCAGCAGCGCATAGACCACTGACCCGATCAAGGCACTGTGGCTGGTGCCGAACTGCACGTTGCATACCGTGGTCACCAAGTGCAGCAGCCGGTGGATTTCCCGGACGGACTCCAAGCTTCCCGTCTCCGGCCGGACGATGGAAAATGCTGCCACGGCGAGCCCGTTGGCGGTATCGAGCCCCAGCTGCGCCGCGGCGAACGAGGCATGGGGAGTATCGTCCATGAGCGTCCGGATGAGGTCGGCATTGCGCCGTTCGCCGAAGTCCGAGGCCGATCGGGCGTGCAGCATATGGAGCCCGGCCAAGGGTGCCATCCGATCCAGCGCGTTCAAAGCCGTGGCTCGCTTCTCTTCCCCGGGGTCGATGATCCAGATGGACCCAAGCAGTTCACCGCCGGCCCGCACGGCCAGCGCAAGGCGGGCCATGCCGTCGTCGGGCGCTGGCACCAACACCGCTCCCGGGGCGGCATAAACGATCTTGAAATCCTGGTCGAAAGCCGGCTGGGTGGTTTCCTGCAGTGTCAGCGTGGTGATGCGGCGGAGTTCATCGATGGGCTGCCCTGGCAGGGTGGAATAGCCCAGAATCCGGCCCAGCGGATCCACGATGCTCGCCGCGCCGTTGGTGATGGACGCCGCGGCATTGGCGAAAGCATAGAGATCTCCCAGCCTGACCCCGGAAACCGAGTCCGCGGCAGCGCCCATCACTGATGCCCGGGCCAGCGCCACCAGCCGCGTCCAGTCGGCATTGTCCGGTGCCACCAGCACGGAGAGGCTGTGCCGGACGGCCGCTGCGCGCAACTCCTCCATCCGGGCACCGTGCGCCTTGACCACCACTGCCGCCGCATTGCTGTTCGCGGCCCGGTGGAGGAGTTGATCGAAATCAGGGGAACCGTAGGTGCACCCCACGGCCAGGATGATGCGATCGTCCACGCTTGACCAGTGGTCCAGGGGGTCGTACATCAGCACATCGGAAACGGGGTGCCCGAGGTTCTCCGGCGTGGGGTTGGCGTGCACCAGATCTGCCTGCATGAGCTGGATGCAATCGGATAACCGGACAGTGGTTTGCTGCATGCCGGACTGCTGCGTCCCGGCCTGGGAGAGCTCGGCGGGTTGGGGCTCTGGAAGCGCCATTGCTGTGTCCATAGCTGGACGTTATCACAAGCACCATCCCCATCTTGTGGAGGTATTCACATATAGAGCGGGAGAGATCTGCGTCACTATTGGGAAAGGAGCTGGGCGGGTAACCCCAGCAGGAACGCAGAGGACACACCATGAAACTCAAGGACATCAAGGCGCTCGCCTCGGTGCAGGGACCGGCCCGATCCGTCTCGGAGCGCCTGTCACGCAAGTGCTATAGCGTGGAGGACATGCGGAAAATGGCGGCCAAGCGCCTGCCCAAGAGCATCTTCGAGTACATCGAGGGCGGCGGGGAGGACGAGGTCTCGCTCCGCCGCAACCGGTCCTCGTTCGACGATTGGTCCTTCCTCCCCAAGTGGGGATCGGTGGACAATCTGGACCTTGGCTCGACCCTCCTCGGCGGGCCCGTCTCCATGCCGGTGACCCTCTCGCCCACAGGCGGCACCCGGCTCTTCCACCCCGAGGGAGAGTCCGCCGTTGCCCGCGCAGCGCTCGCCGCCGGCATCCCGTACGGCTTGGCGCACCTGAGCACCACCACCTTGGAAGACGTCAGTGCCGCGGCGCCGGGACTTCGCCGCTGGTTCAACCTGGAACCCACCTCGGACAAGGGTCTCCTGCAGGCCGTCCTGGATCGCGTGTCCAATGCCGGTTACGAGGCCCTGCTGGTCAACGTCGATTGCAGGGCCATCGGGCACCGCGAACGTGATTACCGCAACGGCTTTACCGCCCCGCCGTCCATCAAGCCGAAAACCGTTGTGGAGGGAATGTTGCACCCCGCGTGGGCGCTGGGATTCCTGGCTAACGACGCCATCGCTTTCCCCAACCTGGACGCCGAGGTCCCCGAGGGTCCACTAGCCAGCTCGCCGGACATGTGGCGCACGCTGCTTGCCGGTTCCTACGAGCCCACCGATTGGGACGACATCCGGGACCTGCGGGAACGCTGGAACGGTCCCATCGTCCTGAAGGGCGTAGTGAACGCGAACGACGCCGCGCTGGCGGCTTCGATGGGAATCGACGCCATCCAGGTCAGCAACCACGGCGGACGGCAGCTGGACCACATGGCGGCTCCGCTGGATGTCCTCCCGGACATTGTGGAGAAAACTGCCGGACGGATGGAAATCATCGTCGACGGCGGCATCCGCCGGGGATCCGACGTGGTCAAGGCCTTGGCTCTCGGTGCGGACGCCTGCTCCATCGGGCGCCCGTACTTGTATGGCTTGGCCGCCGCCAGCCAGGCGGGCGTGGAACACGTCCTGAAAATGATCAGGGCCGAAATGACCCGCACCATGATGCTCCTCGGAGTGTCCACCATCGAGGAACTGCGGACGGAAGGCCGGGAATTGATCCGGCACCGCAACGAAGCCTTCGCCCGCACCCAACCCACCCGTATCCCTGAGGCCACCTTGGCCTTGCAAAAATGAGGACTCCCCAATGAAACCGCTGTCATCTACCCAACGAACCAAGTCGGGCTTACCCATTGCTGCCGTTACGGCAGCGCTCCTGCTGGCAGTGACGGCATGCAGCCCCGCCGGCAACGCATCGGCGTCGAACCCGTCCGGCGACGCTGCCGGAGCGGGCACCGGCGTTCCCGCGCTGGAAGTCAACCAGGCCGCCGTCGATCTTCTGCCCGAGTCCGTCAAGGCTTCCAAGGTGCTGCGCGTGGCCATCCCCACCAACGAACCGCCAACGCAGTTTTACCGCGAAGGTACCCAGGAGATGACCGGAACCAACCCGGACGTGGCCCGTCTCATCGGCGAGGCGTTGGGTGTCAAAGTGGACATCCAAGTGGCCAACTTCGACTCCATCATTCCCGGCCTTGCGGCTAATCGCTACGACATGACCGTCTCGTCCATGACCCCCACGGAAAAGCGCATGGAAGTCCTGGACTTCGTGGACTACATGCAGATCGGTAACGCCATTGCCGTTCCTAAAGGCAATCCCGGTGGCATCAAGGATGAGAACGCACTCTGCGGCAAGAAAGTAGGGCTCCTCACGGGCTCGTACCAGCTGACCGTGAACGTCCCTTCCTATGACCAAGCCTGCGCTGCTGCCGGCAAGGACGGCATCCAGAAGAGCGAGTTCCAGGACACCCGGCAGGCCATTTCCGCCCTCACCAGCGGACGCCTCGACACCGTGCTGGCTGACTCGCCCATCCTGAACTTCGCTGCCACCCAGAACCCGCAGATCGAGGTTGCCCGGACGTACGAGTTCGCGCCGGTGGGCGTGGGCATGCCGAAGGAATCCGGGCTGGTGAAGTCCGTCTCCGCAGCATTGGACGCCGTGATCAAGAGCGAGTCCTACACCAAGGTCCTTGGGAAGTACGGACTCGAGACCAGCGCCATCACCGACGCCCGCGTCAACTTCGCCCAGTAATGAATGCACCCGATACGAAGGTGACCACCATGCAAAAGCAACCCCTGGCCCCCAACGCCAAGGAGCCCGCCACATCAGTGGCAGGTGACTCCATCCCCGTAGTGCCGTTGAAGCACCCGGTCCGCTTGGCCCTCGCCGTCGTCCTCATCCTGGTCGCCCTCGGCGCTGCCTGGGATGTGGCCGTGAACGAACGGTACCGCTGGGACGTTGTGGTGTCCTACCTGTTCGCCCCACAGATCCTCGCCGGTGCAGGGCTGACGCTTCTGCTGACCGTAGTGTCCATGACCGTGGGCATCGCGCTGGGCACGCTGTTGGCGATCATGCGGCTCTCCGACAATCCGATTCTGAGCACCATCAGCCGCGGCTATATCTGGTTCTTCCGCGGAACACCGCTCTTGGTTCAGCTGATCTTTTGGTACAACATCGCGGCGCTCTACCCGGTGATCGCGTTCGGGCTTCCGTTCGGTGGCCCGTCCGTTGTCCTGGGCTCCGCCAACGTCCTGATCTCTCCGCTGGGTGCCGCGCTCCTGGGCTTGTCCCTGAACGAGGCCGCGTACATGGCCGAGATCATCCGCGGCGGCATCGGATCGGTGGACAAGGGACAGTACGACGCCGCCCGGGCCTTGGGGATGAGCGGAGGCAAGCTCATGAACAGGGTGATCCTGCCCCAAGCCATGCGAGTGGTGCTGCCGCCCACGGGCAACCAGGTCATCTCCATGCTGAAAGGCACCTCGCTGGTGAGCGTCCTGGCGATCTCAGACCTGCTCTACTCGGCCCAGATCATCTACGCGAACAACTACCAGACCATTCCGCTGCTGATCGTGGCCAGTCTCTGGTACCTGCTTATGACCACCATCCTGAGCTTCTTCCAAAACAAACTTGAACGCCGGTACGGCCGCGGTTTCGACTCAGCGCCGCGACGGATCCGCAAGCCAAAGACAAGGACAGCATGATGACTACCGCCATGGTGGAAGCCCGGGGAGTCCGGAAGAACTTCGGCGTTATCGAAATCCTGAAAGGCATAGACCTGAGGGTTGAAAAGGGATCGGTGACCTGCCTGATCGGGCCATCCGGTTCCGGCAAGACCACGTTCCTTCGCTGCATCAACCACCTGGAGAAGGTGGACGCGGGTCGCCTCTACGTTGATGAGCACCTGGTGGGCTACGCGGAGCGCAACGGGAAGCTCTACGAGATGAAGGAACGCCAGACGGCCCGCTCGCGGCTCAACGCCGGCATGGTGTTCCAGCGCTTCAACCTGTTCCCGCACATGACCGTGATGGAAAACATCATCGAAGCGCCGGTGCATGTGCTTGGCCGGCCGCGGCGCGAGGTAGTGGTGGAAGCGCAGGCCCTGCTTGACCGGGTGGGCCTGGGCAACCGTGGACACTCCTACCCCCAGGAACTCTCCGGCGGTCAGCAGCAACGCATCGCGATCGCCAGGGCACTGGCCATGAAGCCGAAACTGATGCTCTTTGATGAGCCCACCTCCGCGCTCGATCCCGAGCTGGTGGGCGAAGTCCTTGACGTGATGAAGTCCTTGGCTGAGGCCGGAATGACCATGGTGGTGGTGACCCACGAGCTTGGCTTCGCCCGGCAGGTGGCCGATCAGGTGGTCTTCATGGACGGCGGCGTGGTGGTGGAAAGCGGGCCACCCGAGGAAGTCCTGGACAACCCGCAGCAGGAACGCACCAGGGCGTTCCTCTCGAAGGTCCTTTAGCAACTCTTTTCAATAGCAACGAAAGGCAATTCATGTCCCGCCAGCAAGTCGTCACCAGCCTCGCTCCCAGCCCGGCCGGCCCCTACTCCCAAGCCATTGTGGCCAACGGATTCCTCTTCACCGCGGGCCAGACGCCACACGACCCCATCAGCGACGAGCGGGTAGGGATCACCATTGAGGAACAAACCATCCAGGCCATGAAGAACCTTGGTGAGGTCCTTGGTGCCCACGGCCTGGACTTCTCCCACGTGGTCAAGGCCACCGTTCACCTGCACCACCCGGGGCGCGACTTTGATGGTTTCAACACCATCTACGAAAAGTACGTTGTGGCCCCGTATCCGGCGCGCACCACCGTGGGTTCGTTCCTGGGCGACTTCCTGGTGGAGATCGACGTGGTTGCTGCTATCCCCGCGCCCGAGGCCAGTTAGTTGCTGCTCGCGGTTTCCTGCTGGGTTTTGGCTAAGGCACGACGCCGGTCCAACTCACCGTTGATCAGGTCCAGTAGCGCTTGGGCCGGCTCGGACAAGTGGTGTGTGTCCGGAGAGCCGAGTTGATCGCAGTGGATCAGGACGTGACGGATCCGTTCCAGTTCCCGGGACGGTACCAGGGGCCAGCGATGGAACAGCTGACGGACGGCGATGGCACCCAGCAGGGCGTCAGGTTTGTTGGTGGCAACGCGATGGTGGCCGTGGCTTTCGGCTGCTCTTCGTCGAGCAACACTGGCAGCCGAAGGGCCGACGCCATGGGCCAGGAGAATCTCGGCCTTGAGCGAGTTGGGGGCCAAAGGGACCTCCCGGGAGTAGGGCGGTGAAAGCCGAATGCGTGACTTTGAATCCAGCTTACAGAATGTGAGTTATGTCACGCCAATGTTTACGTGAGGCGATCGCCGTCGTACATCGCTCGGTCAGCACGGCACCAGAGGGAATTCGGTGCAGGAGGAACGCAGCGCAAAGGCGCCGTCACCCGGTTGGGTGGCGGCGCCTTTGTAGTTTCTACCCCAGATGGATGTGCGGGGTGTCGTCCGTTCCGCTGAACGTCCTGCGGTCGATCCTGATGAGGAGCAGCGCCACGGGGACAATCAGCAACGCCACTCCTGCGGCCCACAGGAACACCAGCGAATAGCCGGACGTCAGGGCGGCCAGTGACGAGCCGCCAGCGGCGGCGGTGGCTGCCGCGGCCAAGGCGCTGAAGAGTGCGATGCCCAGTGAGCCGCCGATCTGCTGTGATGCGTTGACCAGCGCGCTGGCCACGCCGGCGTCGTCCTTATCCACACCGAAGAGGGCCAGGTTTTGCATGGGGACGAAAACCATGCCGAGCCCGATGCCCATGAGGATGAGGGCCGGCAGCATGGTGACCGGGTACGTGCCCTCGGGAGTGACCCGGGTGAGCCACAGCATGGCGGCCGCCATGAAAAGGGGGCCGAGTGCGCTGGGAATTCTTGCTCCCAGCCTGGGCAGGTTCTTCGCAACCAGGGCCGCGGTCGCGATCAGCACCACGGTCATGGGCAAGGATGCGATGCCGGCCGCGAATGGCGCGAAGCCCAGGACTATTTGGAGGTAGAAGTTGATGAAGAGGATGCCGCCTATCAACACGGCCCCGGCCAGGAATGATGCCAGGAACGCCGCGCCCCTGTTGCGTTCCGTTGCCACTCGAAGCGGCAGTAGCGGGTTCTTGACCTTGCGCTCGACGGCGACGAACAGGACCAGCAGCACCATGCCTGCGGCTATGAAGCCCCAGGATTCGATGGCACCCCAGCCGTGTTCAGCGTTCGCGAAGCCGTAAACCAAGGATCCGAGTCCCAGGGCGGCAAGCACGACGCCGGGCCAGTCGTACTTGGTGGAGCCTCCGGCTTTGCTTTCGCTCACCAACGTCCACACGCCGATGAGCGCGATGATTGCGATGGGGACGTTGACGAAGAAGCACCAGCGCCATGAAACGTACTGGGTGAGGAAGCCGCCCAGCAGCACGCCCACCGCCGCGCCCACGCCGCTGATGGAGCCGAAGATGGCGAACGCGGTGCCGCGATCCTTGCCGCCCGGGAAGGCGACCGTCAACAGGGCCAAGGCGGCCGGGGCAAGAAGAGCTGCAAACACTCCCTGCAGTGCACGTGCCCCAATCAGTTCCCATGGCTGTTGCGCGAGGCCGCCGATGAGGGAGGCGATGGCGAAGCCGGCCGAGGCGGTGAGGAAGGTTCGCTTCCTGCCCCAGAAGTCCGCAATGCGGCCGCCCAGCAGCAGGAAGGCGCCAAAGACAAGGGCGTAGGCGGTGACTACCCATGAGCGGGTGGAATCGCTGATGCCCATCTCCAGTTGGAGGCGCGGGAGTGCCAGGTTCACGATGGTGCCGTCCAGGACCACCATGAACTGGGCGAGCGCCAGGAAGGGCAGGGCCCGCCAGCCGATGCTCTTCTTGTTGTTCTTGCCCGGTTGGGCCTGGACGCCCGCCGATTCGAGTAGTTGTGATGCCACGCGTCACCCAATCTTGCAAGTAGTAATACTTATGAAAGTATAAGTACTTTTGGTGACTCGTGTAAGCCGAGAGGCAGTGACTTACGTCCTAGTGATGCAGTTCCGGGGCCTTTTCAGGCTCCGCAAGGAACGAGGCCAGCCGCTCCAGCGCGGGAAGACTCGCCGCTATCTGCTCCCGCTCCTCGGGGAGCAGCCGTTCGCTGGCTTTCGTGAGCGCCTCGGCCCATGCGCCTTCGAGGAGCGACTTGATGCGCTTGGACTCGTCCGTGGGGTGGAGGGAGACGTAGCGCTTGTCCGAGGCGTCCTTGATCCTGGTCACCAGGCCCGCCGCCACCAGCTCACGTAACTGGACGCTCACGTTGCTGAGCTGCCGTCCCAGTCGGGCTGCCACCTCCGCGACCGTCACCCCTGGATGGCTTTCAACCACACGGAGAATCTCCAGGACGCCGTTCGAAATGGGGCGGAGGCCCGTCTCGTTGAGCGACTTACGCCGAATATCGGACGAGATATCAATCATGCAGACGGCCAACGCCACATGATCCACTGGCTTTTCTCCCATCCGTCAAGCATAGGTGGGGGCGCCTCGCCAAGCCGCCGGTGCCCAGCTGCAATAGTGGACGGATGATCAACCAGCAACAGCTCTGGGACGAGGAAGCCGCCGGTCAGTACGACACTCCCGGTGAGGGGATGTTCTCTCCCGAGGTTCTCGGCCCCACGGTGGAAGTCTTGTCCGAACTCGCCGGCAACGGTCCCGCCGTCGAATTTGCCATCGGCACTGGTCGGGTGGCCATTCCCCTCTCGGAGGCCGGTGTCCCTCTCAGCGGCATCGAACTGTCACACGCGATGATCGCCCGGCTTCGCGAAAAGGTGGGTGAGGACCACCTTCCCGTGGTTCAAGGTGACATGACCCAAGCGCGGGTCACTGGAACGTTCTCACTGGCTTTCCTGGTGTTCAACACCATCGCCAATCTCTTGACGCAGGACGAGCAAATCCGGTGCTTCGAGAATGCTGCCCGTCACCTTGCGCCCGGCGGCCGGTTCGTCATTGAGCTCTGGGTGCCACAAATGCGCTCGCTGCCGCCTGGCCACGGCGGAACGGTGGAGGTGAGTCAGCCCGGCTATCTGCTGGTGGACACCTACGATGTGCTGCGCCAACATGTCATCTCACATCACGTTCGGTTCGGCCCGGACCTTGCGGACGGGCGCGACGCGCGGATTGGGCGGACACCCCACCGTTACATCTGGCCCAGCGAACTCGATCTTATGGCGCGGATAGCCGGGTTCGAGCTGGAGTCCAGGTGGGCGGACTGGGATCGCAGCGAATTCACGGCTGAGTCCCGGAGCCACGTGTCCGTCTATAGGCTCATTGAACGCTAGGGTCTTAATGACTGTTTATTGGGGTGTTTGCCCGCGGTAACGCCGGGTGCTTTGGGGGAAATATGAAGTTTGCGGCTCGATCTGTCCTGCTCGCGATAGCGCTGACCTCAGGGCTGGCCGCCTGTACCTACGCAGACGCATCACCCGGGTCTGCATCACCAGACTCTGCATCATCACCCGACCCTGCACCAACCAACTCCGCATCTTCGGCGAGCAGCGCGCCCGGCGCTACTGCCGCCGTCGACGATGCCTCCCTCAAAGGGACCACGGTCACCGATTCGTTCGGAAACGTGGACTTCTACACAACGGTCGACGGCGACACCCTTGCGAGCGTGGCTGACTCCTTCAAGCTCTCCGCAGCGAAGCTCGCGCAATTCAACGGCATGCCGGCCGGGGCGACTCTGGCGCCGGGCACCAAACTGCAGCTGATTCCTGCGCCGGGTCCCATCACGGGCGCCAAGGGAGCGGCAACTGAGGACGCACAGGGCATCCCGCTGACCTACATGATCGAAGCCGGCGACACGCTGGATGGGATCGTTTACCGGTTCGGAATCAGCAGCAAGCAGCTGGCCGAAGCGAACAAGGTCCCGTTTGTGCATGAGCAGGGCAACACGTACTTCATCCGTGAAGGGCACCTCATCCAGTTGCAGAAAAGGCCGGTGGACAGCAGGTCCGGTACCGGTGAGACGATCAATAACTCCTTCGGCCAGACCATCTTCTACACCAGTGTTGACGGTGATTCCTTCGACAGCCTCGGCTACACCTTCAGGTCCACCACTGAGCAGCTGCTGATGTACAACCCCACTCTGCTGGCGGACAAGCCCATCCCTGCAGGCACCAAAGTGCGGCTGATTCCAGGGGACCTCCCCATCGACGGCGCCCGGGGCACCTTCACCTCCGACGCTGATGGCATCCCCATGACCTACACGACGGCGGCGGGAGACACGGAGGGGCAGGTCTCCTTCCGTTTCAGCGTTGTTGACATTCGTTCGGCGAACCGGCCGCTCACGGGGACTGGCGCGACGTGGTACGAATTCTCTGACATTTCCACCGGGGAGCTGGCGGCTGGCCAGACCATCAGCCTCGCCCTGAACAAGCCGATCAACAGGTAGCCCGGATTGAGGAAGAAGTGGGGTCTGGCGGCCTTGATCCTCGCGGTTCTTTGTTTGGCTGCGTACGCCGTGCTGGCGGCCCACCCTTTCAAGGGGCCGCAGGGAGAGCCGCTCCTGTTCTACGTGCTTGTTGACGAGGACTGGTGGTCGCTCTTCCTGTTCGGGCTCGGTGGTCTCTTGGTGTTTGCTGCTGGTTTTTGCTTGGTGCCGACACCAGTGAACAAACTTGCGGTGATTTGGGTGAGGCGGGGCCTGAAAATACTGCTCGGCCTGTTGCTGGCTGGTGCGACACTGTGCTGGTTAGTCGGCATTTTCTTGTTGTCTCTCTTGGCCTCGGTCTGGAACTATTCCGCATACACAGCTCCAGATGGACAACATGTGCTGGTGGCTACCCAGACCTATGGGTCGGACATCTTCACGCCTTATCAGGGCCCCTTTTACGAGTGGCAACGCCAACCGGAGATCACTGACCTGGGTGCGGCGATTGGGGGAGACTGTGCTCTCTCCTCCGACTCTTCAGGCCTGGCTTTACGATGCGGGGCGGACACTGTCCGGCTTCCGGGCAATCCGTAGTGACCAAGCAACCCGTGGTTAGCAGGCAACGCGAAGTTCGCACGTGCCTGTGCCGGTCCCTGTGCCGGAGCCCCGCAGAGGGGTATAGTCGGCCCATGCTCTCCATGCGCAGATTTACTTGCCCCCGACCGGTCTCCGGTCGCGAGGGCTTATTGGCGCGCGCCTAGGTCCTGGCGCGGAGTGAGTCGGGGGAGGAAACCCACTCATTCCACACAGTAAGGACCAGCTATGCCTACATATTTAAGCCCGGACGAGCTTCACAACGCCCTGAATGTCAGGGACCTCTCCCATCCTGACTACCGCCCACACGCCATGCAGATACTGTTGCGGGACGTATTGCGTGCCCTGCGCGACAAGTGGGATGTAACGCAACGGACCATCCGCCACAGTCCCTTGGTCAGCGTTGCGGACAACTACGATCGTCTGGGGTTCAGCCCGGCAGACGTTACACGCGATCAAAGGTACTCCCGGTACATCAGCCCCACCGTCATGCTGCGCAGCCACACCTCTGCATCCATCCCGTCCCTGTTGCGTGGTCTGGATCCCGACGACTCCATCGACGAGCTCTGGGCCATCCCGGGGTTGGTCTACAGGCGTGATTCCATTGACCGCACCCACGTAGGGACGCCCCATCAAGTGGACCTGTGGAGGGTCAGTTCCCGCACGGCCCTGAGCCCGCGCCACTTGCAGGGCATGGTCGAATCCCTTGTGGCGGCTGTACTTCCGGGCGCGGAATGGAGGGCAGTTCCGGCCGTCCATCCCTACACGCTCCACGGCCTGCAGATCGATGTCCGTATGGATGGCGAATGGTTGGAACTCGCGGAGTGTGGGCTGATGTCGCCACAACTTTTCCTGGACGCTGGTTTGGATCCCGGGAATTGGTCAGGGCTGGCACTCGGGATGGGGCTGGACCGCGCGTTGATGCTACGCAAGGGCATCCCTGACATCAGGTTGCTGAGGTCCGCGGAGCCACGAATTCAACAGCAGATGATGGACCTGGAACCCTGGAAGCCCGTCTCCCACCTGCCCTCGATCAGCCGGGATGTTTCGATTGTGGTGGGGGAAGACCTGGATGCTGAAGTGCTCGGCGACAGGGTCCGGACTGCCCAGGGAGACCTGGCCGAGGATCTTGAAAGCGTGGAACTGCTGGCACTGACTCCCTGTGGGTCGCTTCCCCCGGCAGCGCAGGAACGGCTCCGCATCCGCGAAGGGCAGTCCAATGCCCTGCTCCGGGTAGTGATGCGTCCCCTCACGCGGACCATGACGGATCAGCAGGCCAACCAGATCCGGGACCATGTGTATCTGGCTCTGCACGAAGGCCCGGTCAAGGAGCTCATCGCCGGCTAGATCCTCCCTTGCTGTGCCGGTGGTTGCCCATGCACTGCCGGCACAGCTGTGCTTCGCAGCCGGGGTTTTCGACTAACCGGCAGCCGGACTCTCCGTGTTCACGAACAGGCGCCTCATGCCGCCGCGAGCCAGCATCAGCACGATGATGAGTCCTGTTACTGCGAAGAATCCGCCGAGTTGGACGGCGTCACCGAAGACGAAAGCCACCAGCTCCAGGACCACGAACTTGCTTCCCGGCATGACCAGGAGCAACGCGATCACGCTGATGACACGCACCACCGCCGTCTTTCCACCCCGAATACGGCTCACGATCTTCTTCTTAAACCACAGCACTACCTCAAGGACGATCTTGAGCAGGATCGCAGTGAGCAATGCCAGCAGGAACGATTCGGAGATGACGGCCGGGAAGAGCTGGATGAACACCCCCAGCACAACGAGGTAGACGAAGATATCCACGATGTCGATCGGGCGGATCCGCATGCGGTGAGCGTATCAACGCAACCACCCCTCAGCCAGGGTGCCATTCTGCCAGCAGGCGATTGCTAGTCTGGAGTCATGACCCGTCGACTCGCAGCACTGTCCGCCGTCCCCCTTTTGCTGCTGCTCGTGGGCTGCGGAGCCGTGGAGGAAGCAGCTGGCAACGCAGCCAGCGAGGCGGCCTCCAAGGTGGCTACGGCTGCCGCCGATGAAGTGACCAAGCAGGTCTGCGCCGTAGTCCAGGACGGCTTGGTCAGCGTCCAGGACAAGCAGGTACTCGCCGGTTTGGTCTCCGCCGCCGGCGCCGCCGGCGTTCCCGCAGAGATTACGACGCCGTTGAACCAGATCGCGGAAGCAGGAGACGAAGTGCCGGCTGAGTCAGTCCAGGCACTGAAGGACGCCTGCGCACCGTAGTAGTTGCTGGCTGATGCGGTGGCCGCTGGTTGATGCCTGGAGCTGCCGGTATCCCCTTGATTGGCATCTAGGTGCGGACGAGATGTCGGCGGGCACGATGAGGCGGTTCCTGTCTTGCAGGCGTTGGCCTCTGGGTACCCGATGATGCTTCGCCATCCGATGATGATGCGTCACCCGATGAGGTGGAGTCGCTTTCGCCTCCTAAGGCACGATCATACCCCGGTAATGGTGGCGCAGTGGATTGGTAAGTATGCCCGGTTGGTGTGCTGAGCTCCATGGTGTGGGCCTCTCCTGAGAGCGGTTTGGTGGTCCAGCCGGGATTTTCTTTGGTGTGGTTGCAGGCTTCGCAGAGTCCTGCGCCGTTGCGCAGGGTGGTGCTGCCTCCGGAGCGCCACGGAACCACATGGTCGATGTGCCGGATGGGCGCGTCGCAGTATGGGGTGCGGCAGGTATCGTCCCGGGCTTCAATGAAGCGCCGTAGTCGTGGCGGGAAAATCCTTGCTTTGGAGTCCATGCTGAGGAGCTCGCCCGTTCCGGGTGCCGTGTAGAGCCGCCGCAGCCACACAGTGAGCTCATGGTCCGGCTCTGGTGCGACTTTCTGCGCGGTCGCCAGCTCTCCCTCTTTGCGTGCCTGACGTTCCTCGAGCAGGGTTCTGGCCCACTGTGCCGGGACGATTCCGTACCCCTTGAGCCGGGCTGGCTCGCTGTCGCCTTGAAACAGGGTGCGGTCCGTCATCACAAGGTCCAGGTTGATCCCGGAGAACCCACCCGGGGTTCCGGTGACCCGCTCCACCAAGGTGTCGGCCATGACCTGGCCGCGGGGACGGGAATCGCCGCTGGAACGGGCTGAGTCCGCGGCCCGGGTCAACGCGGCATACGCAGCCACACCCTGAGCCACCGGAAGCAATGCCGTGAGGTAAGTCATGGTGTCCGGAGCGGGTCGCAGGCTCACTGTTCGTTCGGTGGCTGCGTGACTGGCACGACGAGCCACCGAGCGGGGATCACGACGGTACGCGGCAGCCTTCGCAGCAGCGATAATTGCCCGGTCGCCTTTCCCTTCGAAGGTCCCGGCATCGGGGGCGAGTTCCTCATCCACCGCACACCGGTCCTCAACCGAAAGGCACGCTGTTTCCTTCACCAGCAGCGTGGCCCGCCATTCATTGAGCTGTCCGGATTCCAAGGCGGCCAGCGTGCGGGGCATCTCGGTCACCACAGCCTTCGCGAAGCCCAACAACCGGGATCCCCGGTTTGGGGACTCCCGCCGAGCCAACGCCACCTGAGCACCCACACCCTGACCCTGCTCCGAAGCCGGAACACCAGCAGCGGCCTGTTCCTGGCGTTGGGCAAGATCAAAGGCCACAGCTATTCGTGCCTGCAGCCCGGTGATGGCCGACTTCATGTTCTCCAGCCCGCGGATCTGTTCGATCAGCTCGCGGCTGGAGCTACCAAGATGGACCGACCCAAGGAGTGCGATCAGGTCAGAAACCCGGGGCGCTGAAGAGCCAGACAGAGGCGCTGAGGCTGGGGGCGTGGAGTCGCCCGGCAGAGGCCCTGAGAAAGAGGGAGTGGAGTCGCTCGGCAGAGGTTTCGCGGCTCGATCGGGCACATCGCCTGACGGCGTCTGCGTGGCCCGAATCTTCTCCATGCCTCAACTCTTCCAGCAAGCAGTTGAGGCTATAAGACCCCAACCGGCCTATGTGGAAAAGTGCCCAGCTTCGCGCCTACAGCGCGTCGAAGCGGGGGCCTGCCCTCCGTGGTGTGTGTGACGGCCAACCGGTCAACCCGGGCTCGTCACCGGTGGGGCGGAAACCGCGGCCAACCCGGCTCGTCACCGGTGGGGCGGAAACCGCGGTTAACCCGGTCAACCCGGCTCGTCACCGGTGGGGCGGAAACCGTGGTCAAGACGGCCAACCTCAGCGCGTCACCGCCCAGCGGAAACCCCTGCACCGGCCCCGGCCATCACACTCCGGGCCCTTACGGTGATGGCCGCACCGAGAACCAGGGCAGCAGCAACAGCCGCGGCGACCGCCGTCGGGAATGACTCAGGTGCGTCGGCGCTGCGGCCGACGGTGATCCACGCGAGGCCCCACGCGATAGCAGCCGCCAAGGCGAGCCGGCCGTGACCCTTGATTGCCAAGGCGATTCCGACGACGGCCACCACCACCAGTACAGCCACGGACCAGACTTCGGGCCGCAACCCAAAGCCCCCAAAACCGGCAGCTTTCAACGCGGCCGCGATGTTTGCGCACACGGCCACGCTGGTCCAGCCCAGGTACAACCCCAATGTCCCATCAACAACTACGGCTTCAACCCAGGAACCGGCGCCGCTCTTGCTGTAGCGGAGGAAGGCCAGAACCAGGGTTACAAGCAACGCCAGAATCACCAGCACGCTGACAAGAAGCAAGCCTGCCTGAACGGACAGGATCCACGCCGCGTTGAGGACCATGGACACAGCAACGATCCATCCGAGCGAGCGTTGCCTGGGGTTGGTCCGCTGCGAAGGCAACCACTGCCACACCGTATAAGCCAACAGTCCGGCGTAAACCACCGACCATATGGAGAAGGCTGGCGTGGCGGGGGCCAATAGTGTTGAGTCGGCGGCCAGGGCACCGCCGGCTGCCTGCGCAATGGGTGTCCCGCCGAAGACTCCGACGCCGATCATGGAACCAACAATGCAGACCACCAGGCTCACGGTGACTGCGATCTGCCGCATAAGATCCGGACTTTGAGTTTTCATGTGCTGAGCCTCTTTCCTGATGGGATGTGCGGATGGGATGTGCGGGGTCATGCATTCAGGGGGTACGTGACTTACTATCAAATTGCTAGTGAAACGAGCTTTACGCTTATCGAAGGAACAACGGATGGACACGCACGGCCATGCAAAGGGCTATTGGTATGGGAAAGACCCAGGTCAGAAGGCCATCGCCATTGACGTGCTGAACGCCTTGCGGGATTACCGTGCCTCCGAGCAAGCGATGCGTCGCCGCACCCGGTCGTCCATGGGGATGGGTGAGAAGGACCTGTTGGCCCTGCGCTACCTGTTCGAGGCTGAGGCCGACGGAAGAGTGATGAAGCCGAAGGACCTAGGCGACAAGCTCGGGATAACGTCGGCGTCCATGACCACACTGATAGACCGTTTGGTGGAGTCCGGCCATATCCGCCGCGAACCCCATCCCACCGATCGTCGCGCGCTGATCTTGAAGGCAACACCGGGTTCGGACCAGGAAGTGCGTCACACCTTGGGTGGAATGCACCGCCGGATGCTGGACGCGGCCTGTGCCTTGAACCCGGATGAGTCGCAGATCGTGGTGAACTTCCTGCAGCACATGAGCGAAGCCCTGGACACCATCGACGAAGAGCCAGTGGACCCTGAGAACCCCCAGAACACTGAGAACCCCGAGAACCCTGGGAAACCCGCGGCCTCATGACGTCAGGCTCCACTGCAGGATGAAAATGAGCGTCACCAGGAATCCTGAACCGTAGTTGAGCCAGATGAACCGCCGCCATGCCACGTTGGTGCGCGCCGCCGTCGTATCCGTCACGTTCCAATACGGGGCGCAGTTGACGATGTAGGGGACGGCGATGATCGCCGCGAGCGGCCCGGGCCACGGCGTGGCCAGCATCGCCAGGCCCGCAACAAGCCAGAGTCCGACGGCGAGCCGCACCGTCCGGCGGGCACCGATGACTGTTGCTATGGAGCCGATGCCGGCCTGACGGTCGGGTTCGATGTCCTGGACGGCGCCGAAAGCATGAGCGGCCATGCCCCAGAGGAAGAACGCGGCCAGGAGGATTAGCAGTCCGGGCGTCACGTCGGCGCCGGCCAGCGCCAAACCCACGACGGCGGGACTCACGAAGTGCGTACTGGACGTCAGCGAGTCCAAGACGGGTCGTTCCTTGAAGCGAAGTCCCACGACGGAGTAGGCCACCACGGCGAATGCGCTGACGGCCAGGCTGATCCATGCGGCAGGCCCGCCCGCGAATGCCAACACCAGCAGGAACGGAATGTTGGTGATCGCCGCGAGCCAGAGCATGGGCCGGTGAAGGTGCGGGTGGAGGAGCGCACCTTCGATGCCGCCCTTGCGCGGATTTTTGAGGTCCGACTCGTAGTCGAAGACGTCGTTGATGCCGTACATGGCCAGGTTGTAGGGGATCAGGAAGTAGAAGGTGCCCACGATCAGCACCCAGTCGATTTCTCGTGTGGTGAGGAGCATGGCCGCGGCGAAGGGGTAGGCGGTGTTGATCCAGCTGACCGGGCGTGATGCGAGGAGGGCCTGGGGGACGAGGCCCTTGAGGTTCGATTCGTCGCGGGGGGAACTAGAACTGGAACTGGAACCGTTGCGTTTGCGCGTCAGCCACATCCACAGGCCTGGCAGTGCCACGACGCCCGCCAGAGGGTAGGCAAAGTCCTCGATGGGTGCCAAGCCTATCTTGAGGCCAAGAATGTGTGAGGCGTCGTAGTGGAAGAGTTCCATGCCGATCATGACGGAGTCGAACACTGCCGTGAGGACAGCAAGGGCAGCGAACGCGAGGCCGACTGCTTTCCAGTGTTTGCCGGCTTCACCGGACCGCGCCTCACCGGACCGCGCCTCTCCTGACCGAACACCCTGGCGGGCAAAGATCACGCCCGCGACCACAGCTGCTGCGATGAAAGCGAGCGCGAGCCACAAGTAGGTCATACGTGCTCCCGCTCTTTCTCATGGCGCTTAGCAGGGATCAGGTCAAGCAGCCGACGCGCGCCCGTGTACAGGACCATGGTGCAGAGCACCAGGAAAAGCAGGAACACGGGTTCCTCGATGGGCAGTTCCGGTGCGAGCAGCAATCCCGTGGCGATGGTTCCTTCGCCGCGCAGGAAGATCCCCAGCCCGATTCCGGCCAGGTCCCAGCCGAGGAGGAACAAGACCCCGACGGCGGTCACGATTGCCGCCGCTTTTGCGTCCCGCCAGAAGAACAGGCGAAAACGGTGATCGAGCAGGAGCATGCAGGTGATGCCCAGCAGCAACGAGGCCAAGTAGAGAACACCCATTAGCCAATCCTGCTAGCTACAGGCCTCACAGTGGTAGGTCCGGTGCTGTGATCGCCGCGGATCCGTTTCAGAACAAGTTCGGCGCTGATGAGGCACATGGGCACGCCAACGCCTGGGGCGGTGGTGGCGCCTGCGTAGTACAGGCCGCGAACACGCTTGGAGGCGTTCTGGGCCCGGAACATGGCGCTTTGCCTCAGGGTGTGTGCCGGTCCCAGCATGCCGCCGCGCCAGGAGTTGTAGTCGCGTGCGAAGTCGGCCGGCCCTATGGTGTGCCTGACCACCACGCGTGCGCGGAGGTCCGGGATGTTGGCCCACTGGGCAATCTGGTCCAGCGCGGCGTCGGCTGTGCGTTCGATCAGCTCATCCCCGCTGCCGTCGGGTCCACCTGCTCCTAGGGAGGGGTCGGCGGGGATGGGAATCAGGACAAACAGATTCTCGTGATCCGGCGGTGCGACGTCGGGGTCAGTGGCGCTGGGTTTGCAGACGTAGATGGAGGCGGGATCCGGAATGCTTGGATGGTCACCGTAAATTGAGGCGAAGTTGGCCTTCCAATCGCGGGTGAAGAACAAGGAGTGGTGGGGAAGGTCCGGCAAGGAACCCTTCACCCCCAGCATCACCAGCACTGCGCCGGGTCCGCTGGTGCGGCTCTGCCAGTACTTCTTGTTGTAGCTCCTGTCACGGACGCCGAGCAGCCGGGTTTCGGTGTGATGCAGGTCAGCCCCGGAGACCACCTGATCGGCAACGCTGTAATGCTCAACCCCGGCGTTGTCGCGCCACTTGACGCCGGTGACTTCCCGGCTGTCCTTTCCTGTAAACCACGCCGGAAGGTCCAAGCCGTCAAAGCGCCCCAGTTTCTTGGGGTGTGCCGCCTCGCGGGTGGTGATCTTGAGTGCTTCAGCTCCCGTGTGGATCCTGACCCCGGCGTTCAGGGCCAAGGCCTCCAGACGTTCAACCAAGGCCCAAAAACCGCCCATCGGGTACTGCACGCCATCGCCCAGGTCCAAGGCACTCATCAGGTGATACATGGCCGGGGCAGCGGAAGGACTGGTGCCCAGAAAAACAGCCGGATATCCCAGCACCTGCCGGAGCACCGGATGCTGGAACCGCTGGGAAACGTATTTGTCCAGCGGTGTCAGGAGCAACTGGGCGAGCTTGGGGAGGCTGCGCACAACCTCCGGATGAAGCAGCGCCTGCAGTTTGGTGAACGGGTTATAGAGGAAGAACCGTTCAGCCATCTCCGTGGTGTGCTGCGCCGAAGCGAGGTAGGTTCGGAGTTCTTTGGCGCTGCCGGGCTCAACGCTTTCGAAGGTGTCCAAAACCTGCTCGCTGCCAAGGGGGATTGTCAGCGGGTCCGGCCGCACGCCGTCGTGGTTTGGTTCGCTGAAGATGCGGTACGCAGGACTGAGGGTGCGCAGATCCAGCTGTTCGGCGGTGCTGGTGCCGAGCAAGTTGAAGAAATGATCAAAGACGCCAGGCATGAGGTACCAGGAGGGGCCGGTGTCCCAACGGAAGCCGTCCCGTTCGAGGCTGCCTGCACGGCCGCCCACCCGGTCGCGTTGCTCAAGGAGCTGGACCTCGTGTCCTTCGTGGGCGAGAAGCGCGGCGGTGGCAAGCCCAGCGATGCCACCGCCGATCACTACTGTCCGGGTCATCGGTGCAGCTCCATCCAGGTCGAGGCGACCGCGCGGGCGGCGAGTCCGGCCTTCACGGCATCCGGTACACGGACCCGGGAGCGGTAGAGCTCGTCCACGGTGGTTTGTTCAATTCTGTCCGTCAGCGCTTGGAATAGGGCAGACGCACTGCGAACAGCGGCCCGGGCATCGCGGGGCAGCATGGGAATGACGGCGTTGGCATCGGCCAGCTGCGCCCGGATGGTGCTGACCCACTCCATGCGCTGGTGGTCCTCGAGATGGTCCGAGGTGCCGAGGTAGCTGCGGCCCAGGCGGGTGGTGTCGTCGGCGAGATCCCTGAGGAAGTTGATGTTCTGGAAAGCAGCGCCCAACCGGCTGGCGCCGTACTCCAAAGCCGCGGCGTCGCCGTCGTCGATTTTCTCGTCCCGCATGAAGACCCGCAGGCACATCAGCCCCACTACCTCGGCGGAACCGTGGACGTAACCGTCGTGGGCATCGGCGTCGAAACGCAGCGGCGCCGGCTGTTGACCGGCAGCGGGAGCCGCCCGTCCGCCAACGTCAGTGTGCTCGCCAAGGTCCATGCGCATGGAGTCAAAGAACGGATCGATGAGCGAATGATCAATCCTTGCGGTGCGGGCTGTCTGGGCGAACGCGTGGATGATGAGGTCGCTGCTGTAGCCGAGCTGGACGGCCCTGTGTGTCTCGTCAATGAAGTGGGTCAGGGCGTCGCACTGCTCCTGGTAGCTCAGGCCCGCCTCGGCCGTCACGCCGTCAACGAGTTCGTCGGCCACCCGTACCAAGGCGTAGATGTTGCGGACGTGCTGGCGGTGCCTGGATCCCAGCAATCTGCAGGCCAAGCCGAACGAGGTGGAGTACGCGGAGATGACCTGGTTGGCGGCACGCTCGGCCGTTCGCGTGAAATGTGTGAACGAGGTGTCCGTTGCGACGCTCATGATTGCCGTCCCTCCAGCTGCCCTGCGAGGTCGAGCAACACGTTGCGCACGCTTACCGGGATGGTGCTGGTCAGTTGATGGTTGAATGCCTGCATTTGTTCCTCGATGAGGCCCTGGACAAAAGCCTCGGCCCCGCAACGGGTGAGATGCCGGCGGACATGCTCGCCGTCTCCGACGCTGAGCTCGGACCTGCCAAAGAAGGGCTCAATGTCCGGCCAGGCCGTGGTGGTTCGGGCATGGGCGATGATGGCCGTCTCCTTCCCCTCGCGGAGATCGGAAAAGGGATCCTTGCCGTGGCGGCGAGGATCCCCGAAGGTGGACAGGAGATCGTCCTGGAGTTGGAAGGCGAGGCCAAGGTGCCTGCCGGCTGTTGCGAGCGCATTTTCGACGGCGAAGTCGGCACCTGCCAGCGTGGCGGCGGCACGCAGGGGGAGTTCGAAGGTGTACGTCGCCGTTTTGTAGCCGCACATCACCAGGATGGTCTGGAGGTCCGGGGCGATGACGCCGTCGCCAAGCCCGACGTCCAGTTGCTCGCCCGCCACGGTCTCGTTAATGGTGTGTTCCAGGAGGTCCAAGAGCCGCAGGCGAAGCTCGTGGGGGAGATCGGCCCGGGCGAAGGACTGGTGTGTGGCTGCGAGGAGCATGTCGCCCATCAGGATTCCGCCGGTCTGGGCCCAGTGGAGGGCGCTCCCAGCGCGGGTGCCGTCTGCGCCGGCTGTTTCATCACGGATGGTTTCGCCGGCTTCCGCCAGGAGGGAACCGATCAGGTTGGCATGCCCGCGGCGGACGAGGTCGCCGTCGATCACGTCGTCGTGCAGGAGGAAGGCGTAGTGCAGGAGCTCGATGGCGGCGGCGATGCTGATGGCGGTTTCGCGGTGGCGTGATTCCTGACCTTGGTGCAGGGCGTCGTAGGTCTCCATGAGCAGTAGCGGCCGAACGAACTTGCCGCCCAGGACGTTCTGGCCGGCGAGCGCCCAGAGCCTGGCGAAGTCCGGGCCGTAGGCCGTCGCTGCGCTGGCCCTCTTGCCGATCAGCCCGCTGAGTTCGTTTTCAATCGCGGTGCAGAGATCGGTCCGGCTCCGGACGGTGCTTGAGGTGATGGTCATGCTTCGGCCCCCGCTTGGAGCGGCAAAGCGCCGGCCTCAAGTAGCTGTGGGAATTGCAGCCCGAGCCAGGGGCTGAAGGCGGACGGTGTGTGGTCCAGAGCATCAGCGAGCAGCGCGGGCGAGATCCAGGCCCAGTCCGCAACCTCTGCGGGGTTGGGGTTCAGGACGCCGGTGATCCGGGCTACGTAGACGGGGCAAACTTCATTCTCGACGATCCCGGTGGGGTCCACCGCCCTGTAGCGGAAGTGGGGGAGGGCCAGTTCGATCCTGGTGGCGTCGACTCCGAGTTCGAACTGGGCCCGCCGTTGAACGGCATCCTCGAATTCTTCGCCGGGGCCAGGGTGGCCGCAGAAGCTGTTGGTCCACACGCCGGGCCACGTCTTCTTCTCGGGTGAACGGCGGGTGAGGAGAACTTCCCCGGCGTCGTTGAGAAGGTAGCAGGAAAATGCGAGGTGGAGGGGAGTGTCCAGCGTGTGCACCCCTGCTTTGGGAGCCTGCCCAATGGGTGCTCCGGCGTCGTCAAGGAGGACCACCATCTCTGTCGCGTTCATGTTGCGCCTTCCTCCACACCTTGTTTCAGGCTTTGCCGCTTCCGGCTGAACCGTTTCTGGCCGAACCACCATATTGCTAGACAAGCTAGAAGAAAGGCTACCATGTAGGAAGTTAGGTGTAACATACCCATTATGTCCAGATTCGAAGAGATACCCGAAGAAGCCGGCACCCCGGTTTCCGCCGGCATCTACCATCTGGACGCCAACGATCCCCATCAGGAACTGGTGGATCGCTCCGGCCTTTCCGGGGCGGACATCGAGCAAATAAGCGAACTCATGGCAGCGCTGGGAAGGCTGCGCGAGGCAGAGGAACGCCTCTCGGACGCCTCACTGAGATATATGAAGCTCAACCAATCGGACATGCGCGCCCTGCACTATCTGATTATCTGCGCCAACCACGGCGTCATTGCCACCCCCGGCGCCATAGCGTCCCGGCTCCACATCTCGACGGCGTCAACCACCAAGCTGCTCGACCGGCTGGAACGCGCGGGACACGTCACGCGACATGCCCACCCGTCCGACCGCCGCGCTCTTGCAATCGCCATCACTCCCGAAACGCACGAAGCCGCCATGGAGACCGTTGGCCGGCAGCAGGCCAAACGGTTCCTGGCGGCAGCACGCCTCTCTCCCGCTGAACGGGAAACGGTCAAGCGCTTTTTGGACGACATGGCGCAGGAGATCGAAGTTTCCGGTGAGGCGTGGGCTGCTAAGTCCTCGTAGTGGGCAGAAGAATCCGCGACGGGTGCGCGGCGTCCCGGTAGATCTTGTGGGTCACCGGCCGGCCTACCGGCAGATGGAAAGCGTCCGGGGGCAGCAGCGCATTGTGCTCGTCGGCCAAGGGTTCGCTGTTGGATAGCTCCACTGTCAGGTGATGGCCCGGTTTGAAGGTATTGGCGAATGGGTAAAGGCGAAGAACGTACTCTTCGATCTGTCCTGGTTCCACCGGCGATGTCCGGGTATGCGGGTGATACGGGTTGCCCTCGGTGGTCCGTTCGTCCAGCTCGCGGTGTGATGCCTTGAGGTATCCGCTGGTGATGAGTTGGCGTTTGCCGTTGGGGGCGTAGTCCCACAGCCGGAGGATGAAGTTGGTGTCCGGCTGGTCGATTTCGGCGAAGATATGCGCGGCGCCGGCCCCGATCATCTCCGTATCTTGTTCAAACGGCGGCGTGCTCCAGCTGAGGATTTCCACCTTGTCCGTCACGGTGAGGGGAGCTTGGTAGAAGCCGTCCGGAGCGGCGTACTCAGACCCCATGAGCTCGGGTTCACCGGAAAGCTTGCCGCGCGGGCGCAGGTAGAGCGAGGTGTACTCGACATCCTTCGGTGGCCATTGATCAGCTGTGACCACCTCGCGTGAACCCTCCACGAAGACACTGACAGCCGGCTCGTCCATGATGCCGTTATCGATGCCCTTGATCCAGTAGTCATACCACACGAACATCTTTTCGTGTTCTTCGATGAACGGCCGGGACTGCATGGGCGGATAGGGTCCGATATCGAGTTTTCGGGGGCCTTTCAGCGAGTCGAACAATTCGATGGTGCCATCCATTGTCCAGCCCCGGCCCTGGTCGATCTGCAGCCACACCGGAATGTCGATATTTGGCGCGAGGGTGATGGGATTCCGTTCCTCGTACCATTCGCCATCGAGCTCATTCATGACGATGTCGAACCAGGCCTCATGGTTCTTGGGGTAGTTCAGCACATGGACCAGATTGGGCCAGGCGGCCACGTCCGGGTCCTGCAGGCGCTGCTGGACGAGGTCTTTCAGTTCGTCGGGGGAGTACTTCTCCATCATGCGCGACTTCACATTGTCCGTGAACGCCCAGCCCGAGTCCCCACCGCGGCCTTCCCGGGCGGCGCGCGGCATGAACCACATGATGCCGCCGTGGTAAGTGGTCTCGTAGAAGTCGTAGTGGCCACCGGAAACGAAGATCGCCTTCAGGCTCGGTGGGCGTTCGGCCGCAGCAAGGACCTGCATGGAGCCGAAGTAGGAGATGCCCACCATGCCCACGTTGCCATCGCACCAAGGCTGCGCGGCTACCCATTCGATGAAGTCGTAGGCATCCTGGCCCAGGGAGACCCCGCCGGCGTTGTAATTGCCGATGTGCTCACCGCCGGAATGGCCGGAACCGCGGAGGTCGCCGATCACATGGACGTAATCCTCCTGCACGATCCGGGCGATGTCTCCGGCCTCAATGCAGCCGTCCCACATCGGGCTCGGCCGCCGCTGTGGTGGCGTAGTGAGAGCGAGTGCCTGCAGCTCCTTGCCGTAAGGACTTAATGCCACCAACGCGGGTCGCGGCTTGTCCTCGGCACCCTGGTAGGCGTCCGCCGCGAGTTCGATGCCGTCCCGCATGGGGACGCGCAGGTCCTTCCGGACCGCGATTTTTTCGCCGCCGGCGTCTAATAGCTGGATGTCATCCATGGTTGGCCTTCTCCTCAAAGTGGTTCAAAAAGTGTGTGCGGTAGCCGTGGAGCGTTGTGAAGAATGGCGAGGGCTCCAGGGTGGGATCGCCCGTGTAGCCAAGGTCCTCTGCCACTGCGGCGAAAGGCGAGTAGGCCGACGTCGTGCCTTCCAGCCCTGCCTCAAGGCAGCGGCAGGCGGCGTCGCTGACGCGGCTTTCGACGTCGATGCTTTCCTGGAGTGCGCGGCGCGCCTGTGTTTCATCAAGCTCGACGCCGAGCGGCTCACCATCAGCGCCCCGGTAAGGATGACCCAGATACAGGTGCTGTGGACGGATTTCGTCGCGAAGGTACTCCAGGCTGGTGCGGTACGCCGCCGGATCCACAAATCCCGGGAATCCGTTGGCCGCGCCATGAACCTGCACGGCATCGCCCACGAAGACGTCGTTCTGGCCGTCGATGACATAGGCCACCGAGCCCGGCGTGTGTCCCGGGATCGAGTGAACGGAAACCTTCACGTCACCGCCCAGCGAAATGGTTTCCCCGCCCAGGACGAGCACGTCAGGCTCCATTTCCCCGGAGATGACGGCGTCCGCCGCGGCAGTAACCTTGGACGCGCCGTCGGGGTCCGTTAAGTACTGCCCGCGGCCAGCCAGGTATTCGTCCGCATGGGCGCTGCGGGAGCGGAGCATCGATGCGTCAGCTTGATGGATGACCACCTTGGCCCGCCGTCCCGTGAGCTCCCATAGGGCATGGGCTCCGCCGATGTGGTCGATGTGCCCGTGGGTCAGCAAAATCCAGCGGACATCCTCTATGCGTCGGCCGATCGCTTCCAGTGCGGGGATCATGCCCTCCGCGGGTGAGGACGCGATTCCGGTGTCCACAATGGCGGGCTCCGGAGCGTCGATGTAGAAGCTGTACAGGCCAAAACGGCCCCACGGAGAGACGATCGGATGAACGCGGACTGGCTGCGTCATTTCCCGGGACTCCGGTTCAGGAATTCCGAGGTCTCCGCGAACACGCGGTGGAACTCCGGGATCCAGGAGAAGTTCTGGACGAAGCCGTGGTTGGCGCCGCTGTACCGGCTGACTGTGGTGTCCACGCCCGCCTCGTCCAATCGCCGTCCGTACAGTTCGCCTTCATCCCGCAGGGGATCGAACTCGGCGGTGACGATCAGCGCAGGTGGCAGCCCGGTGAGGTCCGCCCGCTTGATAGGGGAGACGAGCGGGTCGCCCGGCTCCGCACCGCCGTCGATATAGAAATCATTGAAGGGCTTCAGACCGGCCGTCTCCAAGCCGTAGCCCTCAGCGTTCTCGCGCAGGGATGGATATCGGTTGGCATCGAAATCCAGGTCCAGCGACGGGTAATACAGAATCTGCTGGGAGATGTGGTGGAAGCCGTCATCGTGCGCTTTCGCGGCGACCGCTGCCACGAAGTTTCCGCCCGAACTGTCTCCGGCAATCGCAAGATTCCGGCCGTCCCAGCCGAGGCTCCCTCCGGTGGATGCAGCCCAGCGGACCACAGCGTAGCAGTCCTCCAGCCCCGCGGGGAAGGCTGCTTCGGGAGCCAGTCGATAACCGACCGAGATGACTTTATGCCCGGTTTCCGACGCCAGTGCCCTGGCAACGTGATCGTGGGTGTCCAGGCTGCCCAGGAAGAAGGCGCCGCCGTGGAAATACACAATAATGCTGTGTTCCGCCGCGTCGGTGGGCGTATAAATGCGAACCGGAACCTCACCGGAGGAGGTCGCCGCTGTGGCATCGACGACGGCGTGAAGCGGCAGCCGCTCACCGGCCGGCAGGAGCCGGGCTGCTTCGTCAGCGCGCAGTGCGGCGGGGTCCAACGGTGAACCGTCGGGAGCAGGGAGAGTGGCGAGGATTTTGGCGATCTGTGGATGGATTGGCATGCCGGGCCCGTCCTTAGGCGTTGGCCGGGAAGGCGGAGTCCACCGCATCGGCGTGCCAACCCTGACGGGATACGCGCTGCAGTTCATCAGTCACCGGCTTTCGGGTGGCCTGGTAGATGGACAGGGCATCCTGCACGGAGTCGCCCTGGATCATCGCGTCAGCGAAACCGCCGGCGTCCAGGATGGCCGAATTGGCGCCTTGGCCCTGGTGGTGCAGCATCGCGTGGGCGGCATCGCCCAGCAACGCCACGGAGCCGGTGTGCCAGGAATCGATGGGATCGATGTCGAATACTGAGCGGCTGGTCACCGTGCTCAGGTCCAGTTCCCGGGCAACCTGGACGATCCGCTCGTCGAAACCTTCCAGTAGCTTCACCAGGTAGTCATTGGTGATCTCCGGTGCCCAAGAGGCGTCGTCGGAAGCGGCCGTGATGTCGTACGAGAGCTCGCCGCGGTGCCGCAAGGGCAGGTTGTAGGCGATGGTGCCGTTGCTGCCCATGTAGAAGCGTGGATTGTCGTCCGTCACCAAGCCGTGGGCGTTCTCGATCGAAATGACCGCACGGTAGGCATGCTCGCCGGAGAATACAGGTTCCTTCTGCGAGAAGAGCTGATGGCGAACTGTGGAACGAATGCCATCGGCGCCGATCACAAGGTCAGCTGTGACAACCTCGCCATTCTGGAAGGTGAGAGTAGCGTGGTTGCCGTGGTCCTGGATGGTGTCCAGCTTGTAGCCCAGATGCACCATGCCCTCGGGGAGGGCGCCGAGCAGGGCGTCGATGAAGTCTCCGCGGTGGATCATTCGGTTGTGATTGACCTGCTGGTAGGCGCGCAGGAACGGCCATTCCTCCTTCGCGAGGATGTGGCTACCGTCAGCCGTGAGGATTTCGAGATGGTCGCTGGGCGAGCTCACGGCGGCGATACGGTCAAAGATGCCCCACCTGCGGAACAGTTCCACCGACGGCGGGCGAAGACCGATGCCCGCACCCACCTGGGCCAACGCTGGCGCTTGCTCGTAAACGTGGACGTTGTCCGCGCCGATATTCTGCAGGGCTTTGGCCACCGAGGCTCCGCCGTAGCCGCCGCCGATGATGGCGATCTTGAGGTTCTTGATCTCTGAAGTCTTCATGGGATTCTGTGCTTTCTGGGTCAGGCGCTGAGGGTGAGGAAGGTGGCCGGGTTGTTCACGAAGATCGTCCTGATGGCGTCTTCTTCCAAGCCGGCTTTGCGGAGGTCCGGGATGAGATCCTCGAAGATGTAGTTCACGGTGTGGCCCTTCACGCCGGCCCACCCGAGCGGGCTGCAGTTGGCGTCGGCACCTGCGAGCGCCTTGTCCAGATGGCCTGCATTGAGGAAGCGGAGGAAGTGGTCCAGGCGTTCCTGCCTGGGGCGGGCCCAGAAGGGAGGGTCTTCCAGCTCGGTCTCGTAACCGAAGGTGTCGAACCCCACCCGGCCTCCTTGCTCCGCGATCCAGGTGTCCCGCGTGTTTTCGGCGTTCACACCGTCGTCGACGTGTCCGAAGAGGACGCGGTCCAGCGGCAGTCCTTCCTCCTGGAAAATGGCAATGGCATTCTCGGCATCTATGGCCAGATGCGTCAGAACAGGGGCTCCGGTCTGTATGGCTGCGCGTGCGGCCGCCCGGTAGATCCTCTTGTCCAGGTCCGTCATGCGACCACCGCGGCTGACGCCCACCTTGATGACGCCGGCGCGGCTGCCCGTGGTGCCGATGCCCACACTGATCTCGTGAATGAATACCTTGGCCAGGTAGTCAACCGAAGCGCGGGCAAAATGAGGCAGGGCGGTGTCTCCGCCGACGAAGCCAGTGCAGGCAACGATGTGGACTCCGGTCTTCGCGGACAGCGACTTGTAGTAGTCAACGTCGCGGCCGTTGCAGATGCCGGTGGCATCCACGAAAGTGCCGCCACCGTACTCATGGAAGGCGCGGAGCTTGGGTACCGTCTCTGCATACCGTTCCTCCGGGGTCTTCCACCAGGTGGTGTCCAGCTCGCTGCCGGGCATGCCGTATCCGATGTGCTCATGGATGGCCACGAGCCCCAGTTCTTCAGCCGGGATGGTTCCCAGCACTGTGTTTACCTTTGACACGTTTATTTCCCCTTCAGGAATGTGTGAGGAGTTCGCGGGGGTTGTCCACCAGAATCCGGTGGGCATCCTCGTCGCTGAGGCCCTGTTGTTTGAGGAAGGGCACGAACGTTGACAGGACGTGGCTGAACGGGAGGTGGTACTCCGGCAGCCCCTTGGCCACGCCGATGGCATTGCTGGAGAGGATGATCCGGTGGCTTTGGCCTGCGTTGACGAGTTCCATGACCAAGCTCGCCCGTTGGGCATCGTTCACGTAGTTGGGGTGGTCATTGAGGCCCACGTGGTCCACGCCGACGAACGCTCCCCGCTTGGCTGCTTCCAACGCGGCACCATCGGCATCCGCACGGTCCAAGTCACCCACCAGCACGCGCCCGGCACGCAACCCCTCTTCCAGGACGATGCCCAGGTCATGCAGGGCATCGGCCCCATAGCGAATGGACAGCGGCGCCCCGGTGTTCAGTGCAGCCCTCGCTGCGCCCCTGAACAAGCTTTCCTCAGTAGGCGTCATGCCGCTGCGGTCTGCCGTTGTGGTCACGAGCCCGGCGGGTCCCCGGCGCTCCACGCGAGGGACCACCATGCCCGCGGTGATTTCCTTGCTGAAGAGCTCAGCGAACCTTTCTGCGGGCCATGGCGTGGGCGGGTTGGTCTGTGGTGTCAGGAAGTAACCGCCCAGCATCTCCTCGGGGCCCATGCCGGTGGATGCCACGATGTGCACGCCGGTTGCGCGGGAGAGTGCCTCGTAAAGTTTCACGTCACGGCCGTGGAACATGCCGGTGCTGTCCACGATGGTCCGGCCGCCGTGTTCGCGGAAATCCCGGAGCTTGGCAGCCAGGACCTCGAAGATTTCCGCCCGGTCAATGGAGATATCCGGCGCGAACTGGGCTCCGGGGACCACGGAAAGCAGGGCTTCGTGGACGGCTGTGATGCCGAGTTCCTGGGATGGAACGGGGCCGAGGACCGTGTTGACGTTTCCGCCGCTGCCTTCGGTGCCGGCAGCTGGGTCGCGGCCCACGGCCGGGGTCGCGATGTCCAAGGGATAAATCATGGCTTCTCCTTTGAAGTCCGGGTGCTGGTGTGCAGTCAGCATCACACAAAGCTTTACACGGTGTCAAAGAAATAATCCGTGCGTATTTCTATTGACATTGCGTAAAGTTTGCATCCAGACTGTGAGCGAAAGCACTCCATTCCACAATCGACCCGAAACAAGGGAGTTTCATCGATGAGCCAGACCATTGCGGTGTCGAGCCGCGGCTCCGTGCCAGCCACCTTTGTGGCCGCCTATAGCGCAGTCACCCTCGCCCAAATCACCAACGCCCTACCAGGCGCGCTGAACGGAACGTTCGCCGTCGAGTTCCAAACATCCGGTGCAGGACTCACTTGGATCGCCGGCATGTTCATGATGGGAATAGTTGTCTTCGAGCTCAGCTGGGGACTCCTGGGCGACCTGTTCGGCCGGAAGAAATTGCTGTACGCCGGAGCCGGGCTCAGCGTTCTGGGTTCACTCGTCGCCGCCATGGCCACCAGTACCGGGATGATGATTGCGGCACAGGCCATCGGCGGTATCGGGGCGGGCATCCTGTTCCCCATCTCGCTGTCCATGCTGGCCGCCATCACTCCCGATCACCAGGCCAGGGCCAAAGCCATTGCCACGTGGGCAGGGTTCCTTTCCCTCGGCGCGGTCATCTCGCCATTGCTGGCCGGGCTCACGGCGCAGTTCTTCACCGTGCCCGGCGCCAGCGCGAGCCAACCCAATGCCTTCAGCGGGTGGCGCGTGGCCTACCTGGTAGCGGCAGCCATCGCCGTCATCGTCTTCCTCGTTTCCCTCCGAGCCAAGGATTCCGCGGCCGCCAAGGGACGCAAGCTGGACCTGCCCGGCCAGGCCACCTTGGCGCTGGGCCTTATTGCCGTGCTGTTCGCCACCGTCCAAGCAGTTGACGCCGGATTCGGTGCAGTAGAGGTGGTGGCCAGCTACGTTGCGGGCGGCATCCTCCTCATCGCCTTCGTCATCATCGAGATGCGCACAGAGCAACCCCTCATCCATCTCTCGCTGTTCAAGAACAGCGCCTACTCCATCACGGGCATCGTTGCAGTCACCGGCATGTTTGCGTTCCTCGCCATCTGCTACAGCACCAGCGTTGCCGTCGGTGGGCTGGCCCTGGCCGAGGCGTGGAAAGTCGGTGTGCTGTTCGTCTTTATCCAAGGCCCGGCGTTCGTCCTCATTCCTGTGGTTGGATGGCTCATCCACCACGTAGCTCCGCGGTGGGCGCTCACCGGTGGGTTTACCCTCATGGCTGTCTCCGGCTTCTGGCTGTCCACCTTCTCCCTCGGCACGCCCGAAGCCTTCGGCGGCACAGCCTGGACGGCGTTTATTCCGCCGCTCCTCATTCTCGGAATCGGCTTCGCCCTGACGGTCGGTTCCGTCACCGCCGTCGCAATTAACACCGTGCCGCCGCAACACATCGGCATGGCCTCAGCCACCACCAACCTCCTCCGCGATCTTGGTTTCGCCTTGGGGCCGGTGGTCGGTTCGGCCATTGCCTTCGGGGTGGGAGCCTCAGCCTTCGCCGCTCCTCTCTCCGGCATCCTCGGCGGTGCAGGACTCCCCGCAAACGCCGTTGCCGGTCTGGGCCATGTGCCGCCACTTGCGTATCTCTCAGGGTGGGACGGCGTGGTGGGCCAGGTATCCGGTGAAGCGGCAGCTGCAGGCGCTTCCCGCCAGGCCGTGGAGGGAATGACGCAGGCGCTCACGGCAGCCCAACAGCAGATCCAAGGCGTGGCCGGGACCGCACTCGGCGAAGGCTTCCAACTGGTCTACTTGGTGGCCGCGATCGCCGCCGCCATCTCGGCCCTCCTCACGCTTTTCATATCCTCGCGCTCGGCAGCGCCGGCACCCGCTCCAGCCGCTGCTCCAGCCTCTGCCGCAGCGCCGGCCTCTGCCGCCGCCCCGGCCGAGACAACCACCTCCGAACCCGCGATCTGAAAGGGCCAACACCATGACTGCTCCCACTGAATCAGACCTGGACATCTGGGACGATCAGCTCCTGATTGATCCCTACCCCGCTTACGCGAAACTGCGCGAACAGGGCGGCGTAGTCCACCTGCCCAAGAACAACCTCTACGTCATCACCCGCTATGACGCCATCCGCGAAGTCCTCGGCGATCCCGCCACTTTCTCGTCCACAACCCCCGGATTCAATCCCATGGTGAACGAGGCTCTCCAAGGCACCTCCCTGGCCTCCGATCCACCCACCCACACCCAGCTGAGGGCCACTTTGTCGGAGAACCTGACGCCACGTGCGCTCCGCGGGCTGAAGGTGGTAATCGACCAGAAAGCGGACAAGCTCGTGGCGGAGCTTGTTGCCACCGGCAGTTTCGAGGCCATTGACTCGCTGGCGCGCGCCTTCCCCCTGGAGATCGTGGCGGACCTCATCGGTTTCAACGGGCATGTTAAAGGCAACATGCTGCGCTGGGGGCAAGCTGCCATGCAGGTCATCGGACCCATGAACCAGCGTACTCAGGAGAACTTCCCCATTGCGGGCGAACTCTACGGATGGTGTTCCTCTGTCACCGCAGAGGACCTGACTCCCGGCTCCATCGGCCGCGGGATCTTCGACGCCGAAGCCCGTGGAGACATTCCACAAGGCGCTGCGGGACACATCATCCACCAGTATCTCGGCGCAGGCGTGGACACCACCATAGCTTCCATCGGCAACATCGTGGCACTGTTCGGACGCCATCCCGAGCAGCTCGAACTGCTCCGAGCGAAGCCCGAACTTGTCCCGGCGGCCTTTGCGGAGGTACTTCGGTTCTGGGCGCCCATCCATATCTGGGGCCGCACCACCACCCGCGAGGTCGAGATCGATGGAGTGACAATTCCTGCTGGAGCCCAATTGGGGCTCCTCCTGGGGGCCGGCAACCGTGATCCGAGGCATTACGAGAACCCCGACACCTTCGACATCGCACGCAACCCCGTGGATCACCTCTCCTTCGGCTACGGACCACACGGTTGTGCCGGCCAGGGCTTGGCGAAGCTTGAGGCCCACGCGATCATCGATGCCCTTGCCCGCCGCGTAACAATCCTGGAGCTGGGCCACGAAGTCCGGGAACCCAGCAACATCACCCGGAGCCACGAGCGGCTCCAGGTGCTGAAGGTGGTGGCCGCATGAGGATCCACCTGGACCGTCCGCGCTGCGAGGGCCACGGGCTCTGCGAGGAAGCCGCGCCCACCCTCATGCACTTGGACGATGACGGCGAACTCCTGATCGACACCACGGATGTTGACGGGGCCGATCTCGACGCCGCTCAAGCTGCCGTCCGCGTCTGCCCGGTGGCAGCGCTCAGATTGGAGGCGGCGTGACCACTGGCAAGGCAGCCCCCATGCGAAGGATCGTGGTGGTGGGAAATGGCATCGCAGGGCTCACTGCCTGCGACTCACTCCGGGCGGCAGGCTTCGACGGCGAACTCACGGTCGTGGGCGCCGAACAGCATCAGCCGTACAGCCGCCCGGCGTTGTCGAAAGCGCTGCTGCACGGCGGCGAGGACAGTGTCACAGCGCATCATCTCCCCGCGCCCGGCCACCAGGCCATCGAGCTGCTCGGTGTCGGCGTCACGGGTATGGACCGGGATGCCAAGCTGCTAAAACTCGACGACGGCGGGCAGCTTCCGTACGACGGCCTGGTCATCGCGTCCGGGGCCCGGGCGAAACGCCTGGTGGGAGATCCCGGAGGACACGGCACAGGGATCTTTACTCTCCGCACCATCGAGGACGCCATCACCCTGAAAGAGCGCATCACCGGCCGCCCTTCCGTGATCGTGGTAGGAGGCGGGCCGCTCGGGATGGAAATCGCCTCCGGCTGCCTTGACGCCGGTTGCCAGGTCACGATGGTCGCAAGCAGCACGCCGCTGGCCCGTCATCTCGGCGGGCACCTGTCCGGCATCTTCGTCGCAGCAGCCCAGCGGCGCGGGTTGAGGCTGGTCACCAGCGGCACGGCACGCCTGGTGGGAACAAACGAACACTCACCGCACGACGCCGGTGCCCGGGTTGCTCTGGCGGATGGCACCGAACTGGGGGCTGACATTGTGGTGGCCGCCATCGGTGATGAGCCCAATGTCGGCTGGCTGACCGGCTCGGGTCTCCTGGAGGGAGGGGCTTTGCGCGTGGACTCCCGGGGCCGCCTCCGGCCGGACATTGTCGCAGCGGGCGACGTCGCGTACTTCCCAACACGGCTCGGGCTACGGCGGGTCCCGCTGTGGACGAGCGCCATTGACCAAGCCAAGGTCGCCGCCGTCGGACTTCTTCGAGGTGATGCCGCGCCGGAGGGTGACCTTCAGCCCTATTTCTGGACTGAGGGCTTCGGTTTGTCGCTCAAGGCGGTGGGCTTCACGCCGGTGGAGGGTGCCCCGGACTTTTGCGACCCAGGCGGTGACCCGGAGTCGTTGCTCATGAGCTGGTACGGCAACGGCGGTCAGGGCGGGGCGGGCAATCCGGGCACCGCGGCGGCCATCAATTACCGGATACCCATCCCGAAACTCCGCGCATTGGCGAACAAAGGACCGGGAGTCCTCCGGCCGGGAGAGGCGGCCTTGCCCCGATAGGATTGGGCCATGTCCTCACTGCGCGAAGCCCAGAAGCAGCTGACCCGCGACACCATTATCGACCGTGCGCTGGAGCTCTTCACCCACAAGGGTTATGCCGCCACCACCATCGATGAGATTGCTGCCGCCGCCGGCACAACACGCGTGACCTTCTACGCGTACTATCCCTCGCGCAGTGATTTGATGAAGGACTTCATGGCGCGCGTGAACAATGTTTTGGACCGAGCCAACGGCCCTGACAGCGCGTCCACCGCTCCTGACCTGGTGGACGTGGTCCGCTCGGGCGAGCTGCCCGGAATCCTGGCCTGGTTGGAATCCCGTGCTGCGTTGTGGCCCGTCTTCCGCCCCTACCTCGACGTCCTGGACGAAGCCGCGGCGGTTGACCGTGAAGTGCGGACACTGGTGGAGGGGTGGCACGAGGAAGTCATTTCAGACCTTGTTCGTGGCATGCAACTGGCAGGCCGGTTCGCTGAGGAAACGCGGCATATCCGGGGGACGCTTGCCTTTACCCAGCTGGACTACGTAGCCACCCTTTGGACGCGCCGGAAGCTCGAACCGAACCGTGAACATGCCTTGGAAGTCCTGGCGGATGCCTGGTTCCATTTGCTGTGCGACGAGCGCTGAACCCTAGTTCCGCTGAATTCCTAATACCGCTGAAATCTAGTACAGGAAGATCGGCAGCCAGTCCCTGTTGTGCGCATGAACCAGCGCGAGGAACAGCACCAAGTCGAAGAGCAGGTGCACGGACACCACGTAGGTGAAGGATTTGGTGAGCTTGAACGTGTAGCCCTGCAAGAGCGCGAACGGGAACGTCAGCAGCGGACCCCACGACTGGTAGCCGATCTCCCACAGGAATGACGAGAACACCACGGCTTGCAGAAGGTTGGCCAGCCAGTCCGGAAAATGTTGGCGCAGCAGGGTGAACGTGGTGCAGATGAAGAACAGTTCATCCCAGATTCCCACGGCGTTAACGCCCAGGAAGAGCCGCCAGAAGATCTGGGGATCGGAAGCGTCCGGCCAGTTTTGGTAGACGCCCGTCCTGATCAGGTACACCGGCAGGATGAAGTAGCCGAGGGCAACCACGCCTATGAGGTAGAGCTTCGCGGCCAGCGGCCACTTACGGCCCGTATTTACCGGGAATCTGATGATGTCTTCCCGGTAGAGGAACCGCGACACCAGCCATGGCACCAGCACAGCCAACGCGAGGGCTCCGCCCATGAGGGCCATGTGCTCGGTGCTGAGGTCAGCGTTGAGGGGCACCAGGCTGAAGATGGTCATGCCTGCTGCGATCAAGGTGAGGTGCCGCATCAGTTGGTGGTCGATGAACGCTGCCGTCACCACGCTCGCCACCAGCAGGCCGTAGCCGAGCATCCCGTTTCCCCACGCAAAGAGGGGCACACCGGACATGGAAAGCAGTGCCGCCGGCAGCAGCTTCCACGTCATTGCGGTCCGGGGTAACTCCGTTGACATGCGTGTCACCCCTCCAGCATGTCAGGGCTTCCCGTCCTGCAACACGTTTTCCCTCGTCAGGAGTCATCCAGGTGTCTCAGGTGCAGCGATTCGTCTGTAAGATTCGTGACAGGGCCCACATGTTCTCGTGGGGCCGGTCATGGCTGGCTTTGCCAGTGGGGGGACACACAAAAGGAATAATTTATGGCTCAAGACGCGGGCTCTTCAATACCGGAAAGCGGAAACTCACCGAAGGACGATGCTGCGGCATCTCCGGCCAGCGAAGAAATGACCATGCGCGAACAAGTGCTGGACATCATCGAATCCATCCTTGCCGATAGCGATGCCCGGAGCGAAGGCGTCAGGAACAATCTTCGCGCGTTGCTTGACGCGCGCCCTGACGACCCCGAGCGCGTTTTGCTGGAGCACTTGCTGGAGACCCGCAAGACGCCGGGTTCACCAGCCAAGGTCCCGGTACAACGTCAAGGAACCAGCCTGCACCTGGAGTCATCGGACACAGCCCGGACCGTGTCCGTCCCCGTCAGCCATGAAGTCCGCGAAAGCATCCAATCGATCCTTGCGGACAAGCTCTTGCTGACCGCCTTCCAGCCTGTCCATGCGTTGCCCGGCGGAGACGTGGTGGGCGTGGAGGCCTTGACCAGATTCGTCGGCGAGGATGGGGCCGGAGCCGATGTGTGGTTCAACGAGGCCGCGGCAGCGGGGTTGGGCACGGAACTCGAAATTGCTGCCTTGCATTGCGCCCTGACGGCTGCACACGATGTCCCGGAAAACATGTCCGTTGCGCTGAACCTCACCCCTGCGACGTCCAGCGACCCCCGCGTGCGGAACCTGTTGGCCGCTGCGGCACTCGCCCCGGACAGGATCATTGTTGAACTGACGGGCAGTCTGGACGTGGTGGGAGGGCAAACCGGCACCGACGGCCTGGGCCCTCTGCGCGCCCTGGGTTTGCGCCTGGCCATCAGCGCGTCCGGAGCCGCCCTGGTTTCCATGGAACGGATTGAACAGCTGCGCCCGGACATCATCAAGCTGGATCGACACTTGATTGAAGGTATTGAAAGCAACGACGGCCAAAAGACCCGGGCCAGGGCCATCGTGGAGCTCGCGCGGGAGATCGGTGCGGACATCATCGCGGAAGGCATAGAAACAGCCGCTGAACTTGATGAAGTCACTGCGCTGAAGGTCACGGCAGCGCAGGGGTACCTCTTGGGCCGCCCCTCCGTTCACCCCTTGGATTGGTCCGCGTGGAGCATCCGTGCGCAGACGGAAGCGCAGCCCGCAGGCTAACCAACTGCCCGGCTTTTGGGTGACTCGCGTAAAGTGGCATGCGGGGGTTTTTCGGTCCCAAGAAAATCGGGGACTGCTCAGGCAGGGACCCACCTAGCCAGGAAGTTCTTCGTTGATGGACAGTTTTTTCAGTATGCTCGCGGATCTTCGCGATAAAACAATCCCATCGAGGTTGGCGGCACGCATGAACTCTCCGCGGGGCCTTTTGTGGGGCTTCGTGGTGATTCACCTGGTGTTTCTGGTCTTCGCCGCCGTGCTGTCGTTGCGCGGGGAGGCCTTCAGCGACACCTTTATCTACCGTGAATGGGCGCTTGCAGGATTCAACGATGCCAACTTGACCGGCGGGCCCAGCCCCTGGGTGTACCCCATCCTGGCGCTGATTCCCATGGGCCTGGCAGCAGTTGCCGGCCCTGGCCCTTTCTTTTTCCTGTGGGTCCTGCTCACCACGCTGTTGAACGGTTGGGCGGTCCTCAAGCTCACTGACCGCGGCCGTCGGCAGGAAGCAATTCCCGCTGCCTGGTGGTGGCTGGTCTTCGTCTTCCTCATGGGCTGGCTGGGCTTCGCCCGCGTTGACGGGTTGACGGCCCCCATTGTCCTGGTGGCCCTTGTTTACGGCGCCACACGGCCCTTCGTCGCGTCCATCCTCCTGAGCGTCGCCACCTGGGTGAAGGTCTGGCCCGCAGCTGTCATGTTGGCCCTGTTCGCGGTGGTCAGGAAACGCCTGCACGTTGTGGCGGCAGGAATTGCGACGACGGCGGTGGTGGTTGGGCTGGCCGCGGCAGTTGGCGCCGTGCCCAAGTTGCTGAACTTCCTGACACAACAGGGAGACCGTGGCATGCAACTCGAAGCAACCTTCACCACTCCATGGTTGTGGTTGTCAGTCCTCGGCGTCGGGGATTCCCGCATGTACATGAACACCGACATCAACTCCATGCAGGTTGACGGACCCGGTACGGCATTCATGTCTGTGCTGATGCAGCCGCTGCTGCTCTTGGCCGCGGCCGCCGTCGCCGGCTTGACCTTCTGGGCATTGCACAAAGGAAAGCTCAACGGAGGCGTGGACCGCACGGAACTCCTCCTTTCGGGAGCCCTCACCCTGGTGACCGCCTTCATCGTTTTCAACAAGGTGGGTTCACCGCAGTTCATGGTGTGGCTGGCTCCGGCCGTGGCCGTGGGGCTTGCGCACAACTGGAAAGAGTGGCGCGTGCCGGCCACCATGCTCATAGTGATCGCCGTTGCCACCTACTTCATTTACCCGCTCTTCTATGATGCGTTGAGCCACAACAATCCTTGGATGGCCCTGGTCCTTACTATCCGTAACGTCCTGCTGGTGGTCCTCTTCTTCTGGTCAGCGCGTCGCTTGTATTCACTGGGCCGTAAGCCATCCGTGGTCACGGCACCTGCAGGCAAGGAGCACTAAGATTTCAGCGACGTTCTTCGACCGGCTGGTCCAAATCCGCAGCCGGGTCCTGCCCCCTGCCATCGTGGCGTGGTTCGCCCGCCCCTCCAGCGTGTGGTGGGGATTCGCCGTGGTCCACTTTTACTTCCTGTGCTGGATGGCGTCCTTCTTCCTCAACGGCAACACCTTCAGCGACACTGAGCAATACCGTCAGTGGGCGATGGATGGCTACAACCCGGAGAACCTCAGCGGAAAAATCAGTCCGTGGGTCTACCCCGTACTGGCCCAGATTCCCATCTTCCTGGCAGGCATTGCCGGTCCGGATCTTTACTTGTTGATGTGGTACCTGGGGATCACGGCCCTCAACGCCCTGGGCCTCTGGTACCTGACGCGCGGCCCACGGCGTGTTATCGGGATCGCGCCCGCGTGGTGGTGGCTGTTCTTCACCGTGTTCATGGGGTATCTCAGCTTTGCCCGGGTTGAGGGCATCACAGCCCCCATCGTGTTGATTGCGTTGATCTGCGCAGCCCAAAGGCCCGTTGTTGCCTCAGTTCTGCTGAGCATCGCCACGTGGATCAAAGTGTGGCCGGCAGCAGTGCTGGCACCCATGATCATCGCTTCGAAGAACCGGCTCCAGATGGTCGCTGCCGGGGTGGGCGTCACCGCCGTCGTAGGCCTTGGAACGTACCTCGCCGGTGGCTTCAGCCACATCCTGGACTTCCTGATCAACCAGGGTGAGCGAGGCATGCAACTGGAAGCCACTTTCTCCACACCCTGGGTGTGGCTCAGTGTCTTCAACATTGCCGGATCCAAAATGGCGGACAATACGGCCATCAACTCCACCGAGGTTTATGGGCCCGGTGCCGAGGTTGCTGCGTTCCTGATGCAGCCATTGCTGATAGTTGCCGCTATCGCGGCCGCCCTCCTCCTGATCCGTGCACTGCGGCGCGGAGCGGAGCGCGAGGAACTGTTCCTCGAGGGCGCCCTGATGATGACTACCGCGTTCATCGTGTTCAACAAGGTGGGCTCGCCGCAGTTCATCATCTGGCTGGCCCCCGTGATCATTGCCGGACTGACTCACGATTGGAACCGTTGGAAAGTGCCGGCGGCCTTGCTGATGGCCATTGCCATGACGACGTTCGTGATTTATCCGCTGTTCTACACCCCGCTCATTCACGCCCACCCGGCCATGGCAGCGGTGCTGACCACCCGGAACGTCCTGCTGGTGGTACTGCTGTGGTGGTCGGTGCAGCGGACCGTCGAACTGGGGCGGCGCGTGAACCGCGACGGCCCGGACCTCGACGACGCCCCGGTGGTCCCGAAAGCGCTCTAACGGACCAGGCCGCTCTAGCGGACCAGGTTTCTCTAACGGATAGTCGGAGGGCGGTGGAGCAGGCGGCGGTCAGTCTGCCCCACCCAGCGCGATAACTTCCCCTGGACCAGCAGCCTGCGTGTATGAATGTCCAAAAACACCAAGTAGAACGCGAACAGCAGCGCAATGGCGAAAGCCAACGAGGACAGGTCCACAGAGACCTCCACGAAGGACCACACCGATAGTTGGTCCTGCGCGCCGAAGACCACAAAGAAGGTCACGCCCACGTAGAGGCACCGCATCTGCCAGTCGTCCCTGATCCCCGTTACGGCAAGGAACGGCACGAACCACAGGATGTACCAAGGCTGAATGATGGGGGAGAGCAGCACGATCGCCGCGAAGGCAAGGGCCATTCGCCGCACCACCCGCGAATGGTCTCCGCGGAACATCAGCACCAGGACCAAGGCCACGGCGCCCCACTTCATGGCCGCCCGCAGGATGTCAGCCATGGCATTGCCGGGCAGCCCCAAGGCGTTGCCCAGGAACTCAATCTGCTGGCCAATGAAGCCCGACGGGGAGTAGCCCGTGAAACCGGGAGTGGGATCCGTGATGGCCCACGCCCAGCCCAGTCCCAGGCCGTAAGGGATACCGCTGACCACCAGGATGGCGAAGCTGATGCTTGCCGTTGCTGCCCAGATTCCGAACTTACGCGGCCAGGAGGCCCCTGCGCCTGCCCACATCAGACCTATGAAGGGCAGCAACAACACGGTGGCCGGTTTGATCCCGATGGACAGCGTCACCAGCAGGATGCCCAGGAGAGGCCGCTTGGTGGCCGCGAAGTAGGTTCCCGCAACGGCGAAGCCCACCATGATGGCGTCGTTGTGGGCGCTGGCTACGAAGCTGATGAGGAAGAGTGGATTGGCCACCGCGATCCAGAGCGCCCGGGCACCGTTGATGCCGTGCAGCTCCGCGAGCTTGGGTACGTAAATAACGCACAACAGCACCCCGCCTGCGGCCAGTACCCGGAACAGCAGTACTGATACGTCCGGCTGGGCGCCCGTGATGGCAACCACGGCGTGGGCCATCCACAAGAAGTAGGGGCCGTACGGAGTGCGGGCTTCCGCCCATGCCGGGTCCGCGCCCAAGGCGAACCAATTGTTCAAAGCCGAGATGCCGACGTCGTAAGGGTCTTGGCCTTCCATCATCAGCCGGCCCTGGCCTATATAGGCATAGACGTCACGCGAATAGACGGGCACAGCGAACAGCAGGGGCAGAGACCAGGCTCCGATCGCAGCGACGATCGGCTTGAGAGAGTTCCCCTCCCAGCTGCCCATCCGTTGGCCCAAACGCAGCCAGGAACGCACCAGCAACATGGCACCCACGGTCAAGAGGACAGCAGAGACCGTCACGCCCCAGCCTTCAGTGCGCAGGGCAATGACTATGGGATGGCGGATCATGGGGGATCCGTTGGCGATCCAGCCGATGCCAATAGATCCGGCAAACATGAACAAGGAGCCAAGGAACCCCTGCAAAATAGCGGGATAAGCAACGGGCTTTGTTGCTGGTGTTGTTGGTTTCGGGGACTTGGTAGAAGTGGAGGAAGACGGGCTTGCTGCTGCTGAGGTCTCTGGAAGTGGACTGGGGGTACTGCCTGCCGTCATGACTGGTCGGTTCCCCCACTCACGGTATGGCGCTTCCAAGAAATGAAACGCGGATTGAAGCCGAAGAGCTTGTACTTGCGGCAAGTGAAATTTTAGCGTCGATCCAGCCAACACCACCACAGGCGCGGCAAAGGGTGACGGACTCCATAACCATGCATCGTTATGCCGCGCGATATTCCCCGGAGTTCATGACGGATTCGGGATGCCCCCAGGGTCCCGGCCAACATATGCCCCTGGGGGCATACTAGCGCCGAACACGGGGCCGGGCTCCGGCCGCTTGGCGTGCCGCCCGTCGTCGGCGTTTCGCTGCGTCAAGCGGCGCACCACCCACGGAAAAAGATGTTCCCGGGCCCAGATCATGTCGCCCGCGCGTGCCTCACGCCAGTTCCGCTCGGGCAGGGCTTTGGGGGTCAACGGTTCCAGCGAATGTGGGACGTTGAGTGCATCGAGCACCATGATGGCAATGGTGTGCTGGCCAAGCGGAGAAAAATGCAGCCGGTCCGCATTCCACATACGGGGGTCCGTGAGTTGGCGCAATGCCCAGAGATCGGCGATCAGGGCATCATGCCGGGCCGCAATGACGCGTATGTTTTCGTTGAAGATGGCCACCTTGCCGCGGGCCAGCCCCAGCACGGGGGTAGCGCCAAAGTCCGGCCCGGCAAAGAGCAGGATGGTTGCACCGGTAGCGGCCAGCCTCTCCACACCCGCGTCCAGCTCGAGGGCGAGCTTGTCCGGATCGCTCCTGTGGAAGAGGATGTCGTTTCCGCCGGCGTTGAGGGTGATCAGATCAGGGCGCAGCTCGATTGCCGGGCCCACCTGCTCGTCGAGTATTTGGTGGAGCAGCTTGCCACTGATGGCCAGATTGGCGTAGGCAAAATCTTCGTGGCCGGTGCTCAATTCTTCCGCTACCCGGTCCGCCCAGCCTCGGAGGCCGCCTGGGCTCCGCGGTTCGGGATCACCCAAACCCTCCGTGAACGAATCGCCCAAGGCCACATAACGGCTCCACGGGTGCAGGCCAGCCCCGAAGCGACCCGAACCGTCCCGCGCTGAGCCATCCGCTGAGTGGGCGTTCATCTCCCCATAGTGCGCTTATGAGACTCTCTGCGCCATGGGTGGCCTCGCTGAATCCGCGTCAGATCAGCTCACCCGAACAGGACGGCGGCTTCGTCATACCGGCGCTGGGGGACCACTTTGAGTTTCCCGAGGGCCTCCTGGAAGTCCACCTGCTCAATATCCGTTCCCTTCAGCCCCACCATGGTGCCCCAGCGGCCCTCCGCCACGGAGTGGACAGCGGCCATGCCCAGGCGGGTTGCAAGAACCCGGTCGTAGGCAGTGGGCACACCCCCGCGCTGCACATGGCCGAGGATCGTGGTCCGGGTTTCGATGCCGGTCCGGGCTTCCAATTCGGGTGCCAGCTGGTCTGCGATGCCACCCATCCGCGGCCGGCCAAAGGTGTCAAGGCCACGCTCCGAGTGCGGGGAGTCCATGTGCTCCGGAACGAAGCCCTCGGCCACCACAACAAGCGGTGCCCGCCCGCGGGCGTGAGCCTCCTTCACCCATTGGGCGACCTGCTCAATGCTGACCTTCTGCTCGGGAATCAGGATGGCGTGGGCCCCGGCGGCCATGCCAGCATGCAAGGCGATCCATCCGACGTGCCGTCCCATCACCTCTGCAATCATGCAGCGGTGATGGGATTCGCCGGTGGTCCTGAGGCGGTCGATGGCCTCGGTCGCGATGTGGACAGCAGTGTCGAAGCCGAAACTGTAGTCCGTAGCGTCGAGGTCGTTATCCACTGTCTTGGTCACGCCCACAATTTTGAGCCCGGCATCAGTGAGGCGCTTAGCGGCCGCAAGGGTGCCTTCGCCGCCGATTGCGATGATCGCATCAATCCCCAGACGATCCAGGTTGTCCTTGATGACGTCCGGGCCGCCACCATTCTCAAAAGGGTTGGTGCGAGAGGTGCCCAAAATGGTGCCGCCCTGCTTGGCAATACCGCGCACCAAGGTCCGCGGTATATCCATGACGTCACCCTGGACAACCCCGCGCCAACCGTCGCGGAATCCGACGAATTCATGGCCTTTGATGGCGATGCCCTTCAGAACCGCGCCGCGGATTACGGCGTTCAGACCGGGGCAATCTCCACCACTGGTAAGGATCCCAATTTTCATGCTTCAGCTCGCTTTGTTAGGCCTGGAAGTGGAGGTCAGGAACCCACGGCAGCAAGCACCGACATGGCTTCCTCAACCACATTTGCTGCCGGGAACGACGGACGGTTCACGCCGGCCATCTCCTCCATCACGCGGACCACCTGGCAGCTGTAGCCGAACTCGTTGTCGTACCAGACGTACAGCACCAGGTTCTTGCCGTTGGAAATAGTGGCAAGGCCGTCAACGATTCCGGTGTGCCGGGAGCCCACAAAATCGGTGGAAACCACCTCGGGCGAATCCATGTAATCGATCTGCTGCCGCAGGACCGAGTGCAGCGCCATCTCCCGCAGGTAAGTATTGACCTCATCCTTGGTGGTGTCGTTCTTCAAGTTCAGGTTCAGGATGGCCATCGAAACGTCCGGGGTGGGCACACGGATGGAGCTGCCGGTGAGCTTTCCCTCCAACTCAGGCAATGCTTTGGCTACGGCCTTGGCGGCGCCGGTCTCCGTGATCACCATGTTCAGGGCAGCGGACCTGCCCCGGCGGTCACCCTTATGGAAGTTGTCGATCAGGTTCTGGTCGTTCGTGAACGAGTGCACCGTCTCCACGTGGCCGTGAATAATGCCGTACTTGTCGTTGATGGCTTGGAGGACAGGTGAGATCGCGTTCGTTGTGCAGGAAGCAGCGGTCACTATCTTGTCGGCGTCGTTGATGCTGCTGTGGTTGATGCCATGCACGATGTTCTTCAAGTCGCCCTTGCCGGGCGCAGTCAGCAAAACACGGGCCGCACCCTTGCTCAGGAGATGTTGGGACAGCCCTTCGGAGTCCCGCCAGCGGCCTGTGTTGTCAACAATCAGGGCGTCCTTGATTCCGTAAGCGGTGTAGTCGATCGTGGCGGGGTTGTCCGAGTAGATCACCTGGATCCGTACACCGTTGGCAGTGATCGTGTTGGCCGCAGCGTCCACCTTGATGGACCCTTCAAAGGACCCATGGACCGAGTCGCGCCGCAGCAGGCTGGCGCGTTTGGTGAGATCGTGCTCCGCACCCTTGCGGACCACGATTGCGCGAAGCCGCAGCCCGTGGCCGCCACCTGCTTGTTCCACGAGAATACGGGTCAGCAGGCGGCCGATTCGGCCAAAGCCATAAAGCACGACGTCGGTGCTCCCTCCGTCACCGCTCACGCTCTTGCCTACCACTCCGGCCAGTTCAGAGCGAAGGAATTCCTCAAGGCCGGCTCCGTTGCCCTCTTCCTTGAATTTCTGGTTCAACCGGGCGATGTCTATCACGGCTGAACCGAGCTGGAGCTTGGTCAAGGTCTCCAGGAGGGGCGCCGTCTCGTCCAACAGCAATTCTTCCTTGCTGATCCGGCGGGCGAAGCGGTGGGCCTTAAGGATGCTCATGGTGGACTTGTTGACCAGGCTGCGCCCATGGATGCTGGTCACCACGTTGTTTTCGCGATAGAGCCGGCCGATTACCGGAATCATGGCTTCGGCCAGGGCCTCCCGGCCCATCCACTCAGCAAGATACGGATCTGAGGTTTGCATGGAGCTACCTTTCCAGTGGAGGGGCGGGTCTGTTCAGCGGCGGCCTTCCGGGATGATCCAGACGCCACTCATCCATCGTCGTTCCTTGGCCAAGGATGCGAAACGCTAATTCAGGATGGTTATCACCACTCTTTCGGGTGGGCTGGTGGACATCCCGGGAACCGGCCTTCAACCCCGCACGCTTAGCAGTCCGAAAGGATAGTTCCAACCATCCAAAAACAGCGTTACCCCTGCCCGCCCGCTTAGGGACGATTGAGGAGGAACCCCACTACTTACCGAAAGGCCACACCATCATGAAACTTCAGGTTGCTATTGATTTGCTCACTACCGAGGCTGCTCTTGAGTTGGCGGGTCAGGTTGCTGAGTATGTTGACATCATTGAGTTGGGTACTCCGTTGATCAAGGCTGAGGGTCTTTCGGTGATTACTGCGGTGAAGGATGCTCACCCGGACAAGATTGTTTTTGCTGATTTGAAGACCATGGATGCCGGGGAGCTTGAGGCTGATATTGCGTTCAAGGCCGGTGCTGATCTGGTGACTGTGCTTGGTGCTGCTGATGATTCGACCATTGCTGGTGCGGTGAAGGCTGCGAAGGCTCATAACAAGGGTGTTGTGGTTGATCTGATTGGTGTTGCGGATAAGGTTTCCCGGGCCAAGGAGGTTCGTGCCCTGGGTGCGAAGTTCGTGGAGATGCATGCTGGTTTGGATGAGCAGGCGAAGCCGGGCTTTGATCTGAATGGTTTGCTTCGTGCCGGTGCTGAGGCTCGTGTTCCGTTCTCTGTTGCCGGTGGTGTGAAGCTTGCCACGATTGGTGATGTTCAGAACGCTGGTGCTGATGTGGCTGTTGCTGGTGGCGCTATTTATGGTGCTGAGGATCCTGCGCTGGCAGCGAAGGCCCTCCGCAACGCCATCGTCTAGTTCTTTCCACAGACCGTGGCGTCCCGCCATCTACAGGGGTTGCGGGACGTCACAACAACGGCTGCGGGCCCTGGAATCTCAGGGCCCGCAGCCTTTTTTGTCGGGGGCAGACCCCGACGCTCACTACACGAACTTTGCGGGAGGAAGCATCATGACTACAACGAAACAGGGTGCCGACCATGACTAAGCAGCTGATTGACGGATACGACGGCGTCCTCGCGGACCTTGACGGTGTGGTTTATACCGGACCACGGGCCATCGACGGGGCCACAGAAGCGTTGGAGAGGCTTGGCAAGGAAGGCAAGCGTTTGGCATACGTGACCAACAATGCGTCCCGTTCATCCGAACAAGTTGCTGCCCACCTACGTGAGTTGGGCGCACCAGCCACTGCGGAACAGGTGTTCAGTTCAGCGCTGGCCGGTGCGGAACTCCTGGCCGGTCAGGTTGCTGAAGGCTCAGCAGTGCTGGTGGTGGGGAGCGATTCCCTTGCGGACGCCGTGAGGGCACAGGGGCTGGTGGTGTACCGCTCGGCCCACCACCAACCGGATGCCGTCATAGACGCCGTCATCCAAGGTTTCTCGCCCGAACTGGGGTGGTATGACCTGGCAGAAGCCGCCTACGCCGTGGCTGCGGGCGCAGTATGGGTTGCCACGAACACCGACATGTCACTTCCCCAAGAGCGCGGTTTCGCGCCAGGGAACGGAACTTTCGTAGCCGCGGTGGCAGCAGCCACCTCGAAGACGCCATCAGTTGCAGGAAAGCCCGGGCCCGCCCTTTTTGGAACTGCGGCCCGCCATTCAGGGCTTGTCCGACCCCTTGTGGTGGGTGACCGGCTGGACACGGACATTCTCGGCGGAAACCGGGCAAATATGGATACCGCGCTCGTCCTGACAGGCGTGGACTCCGTGCATTCTGCCCTGGCGGCGCACGTTGACCAGAGGCCGGACTTTCTGATTGGCTCGCTCGCGGAGCTGTACCAGGAGTACCCCACCATAAGACCCGACGGCGTCTCCTACTCGTGCGGTGAGGCCGTCGCCACCGCCACCGTCACCACGGTGACGGTCAGCGGACGCGAGGACCACCTCGATAGCTGGCGGGCAGCGTGTGCCGCCTGGTGGGCAATGCACCCCGAGGTCACCCCTTCTGCCGCCCCCGAGGTCAGCTTCACCGTGGCTCTATCCTTCACTGCGGCCGGCTAAGTCACAGCTGTGATGACTCGTCCACTTTCTGCAGCGTGTACCACTTCGTAGTCGTGCTTCATGAGGCATCCTGCTTTGATAAGGCGTACCCGACCGTCAGCTTCGTATCAATCAGGTGGAAAATGTTCCGCCTGATGTGTCCAAGCACCAACGCCTGGGCCTTCTCGGGTTGATCTTGAGCAACCGCCTGAACCAGCTCCAAGTGTTCAGCGGTTGCTGTTTCGGGGTCAAATGCCACAGCAAGGGGCGTCCACAACTGCTGGACCGTCTCCTGCTGCAGCCTGATCTCGGCATTGGCGAGTCTGGGAGATTGTGCTGCCATAGCCAGCTCGACGTGGAAACGGCTGTCGGCTGATGCACGGTGCTCAGGGGAGTGCGCGAGCACCAAGGAACGTGCCAGATCCTGGAGGCGCTCGAAGTCGTGGGCATCTGCGCGCTCGCAAGCCAGCCGGATGGTTGCGGCGGCTATGGCTGCGTGTTCGTCTCCGATGTCTCGGATCTCGGAGATCGACGTCGAAAGGAACCAATCCCGCATGGCGTCCGCTTGCGTTTGCGGCTGCTTGACGACGAAAGAACCGCCGCTCCGGCCCCTGCGCGTCTCCACGATGCCCCGGTCCCGCAGCTCCGTCAAGGCTTCGCGAAGAGTAGCGCCACCAACTCCGAACATTTCCGAGAGTGCCGCTTCAGCAGGCAGGCGTTCGCCCACCTTCAGCAGGCCGAGGGAGATCGCGGTGGAGATTCTGTCGACAATTGCCTCGGCGCGCTCAATTTCCGGCAAAGAGCGGTAAATCTGCGACTGAAAAGGGGACGGCGATGCCACGAGTCTGCGCTCCGAAAGTTGGACTGGAAGTGGCTTCAATACTACCGACGGGAGGTGCGGACCACTCCTTAAGTGTAGGAAGAACCGTCAGAAAACAGTGTTACCCCACCCCTTTTGATTCGGAAACATGGTTCTCAAGCGAAAGACCTCCTCGACCACTGCAGGACGAGGACTGAAACCGAAGGGGACAAATCGTGAATACGACAGCAAGCGCGACGACTGCCGCGTACACCAAAGCATCTGATATTGTCCGCAATCTGTCCCTCGTTAGGGACGAGATCACGGGCACCGCAGCGAAGCTTGATGAACAGCAGATGGCCCGCCTCGCGAGTCATATCAGCCACCCGGGCCGCATTTTTGTTGCGGGTGCGGGTCGAAGCGGTTTGGTCCTGCGCATGGCCGGCATGCGATTGATGCACTTGGGTCTCACAGTCCACATCGCGGGTGATACCACCACGCCTGCGATCGCATCGGGCGATCTGCTCCTGGTGGCTTCGGGCTCCGGAACCACATCTGGCGTCGTCAAGTCAGCAGAGACAGCAGCCAAGGCCGGTGCCCGCATCGCGGTATTCACCACCAACGCTGATTCGCCACTTGCCGGGCTCGCCGACGCTCTGGTCATCATTCCGGCTGCACAGAAGACCGACCATGGTTCGGCCGTCTCCAAGCAGTACGCGGGATCGCTTTTTGAGCAAGCACTGTTCCTTGCCACCGAGGCCATCTTCCAGTCCCTTTGGGAAAGCGATGCGCAGCCGGCGGAAAAGCTTTGGCTGCGCCACGCCAATCTTGAGTAAACACGCCGTCCTCTAAGTACCAAACCCAGATTTTTACACCCCATTGAAGTAAATAACAGAAGGAAAAAAATCATGAAACTTCAGGTTGCTATTGATTTGCTCACTACCGAGGCTGCTCTTGAGTTGGCGGGTCAGGTTGCTGAGTATGTTGACATCATTGAGTTGGGTACTCCGTTGATCAAGGCTGAGGGTCTTTCGGTGATTACTGCGGTGAAGGATGCTCACCCGGACAAGATTGTTTTTGCTGATTTGAAGACCATGGATGCCGGGGAGCTTGAGGCTGATATTGCGTTCAAGGCCGGTGCTGACTTGGTGACTGTGCTTGGTGCTGCTGATGATTCGACCATTGCTGGTGCGGTGAAGGCTGCGAAGGCTCATAACAAGGGTGTTGTGGTTGATCTGATTGGTGTTGCGGATAAGGTTTCCCGGGCCAAGGAGGTTCGTGCCCTGGGTGCGAAGTTCGTGGAGATGCACGCTGGTTTGGATGAGCAGGCGAAGCCGGGCTTTGATCTGAATGGTTTGCTTCGTGCCGGTGCTGAGGCTCGTGTTCCGTTCTCTGTTGCCGGTGGTGTGAAGCTTGCCACGATTGGTGATGTTCAGAACGCTGGTGCTGATGTGGCTGTTGCTGGTGGCGCTATTTATGGTGCTGAGGATCCTGCGCTGGCAGCGAAGGCCCTCCGCAACGCCATCGTCTAGTTCTTTCCACAGACCGTGGCGTCCCGCAGGCAACGCCCGCGGGGCGCCATCTTTTCGAACCGTGAAAATCTGGGAAAGGCTGGTCGCAGTGCTTTGTCTGGCAGGTGAGAACGTGGAAGTCACGGTGACAGAACCACACCGTATAGATGAGTTACTGGATGAAGCTGAGGCAATGCTTCGGCAAACGTCGCAGCGGGTTGCAGGCATTTTGATGACCCGGCATGAGCCTGGCCGGTACACGCTCAGCTTGAGTGACTCTGTTCCGTTTGGGGAGACCCGCGAACAGCTCCGCTCGTGACCCTCCGATTAACTCGCAACCCCCGCATCCCCGGGCAGTCGGGGGCCGGCTTCGGCCGATGCCTTGCTGGCCCGTGACGGACGAACCTGGAGAAGGCCATGATCGTAGATCTTCCCGATACCACTACTTCCAAGATCTCCAAGAAGATCATGTCCCTGCGTGAGCAAGGCGGTGTGATCGCGCTGGGGCGTGTGTTGACTCTGGTGGTGGTGACGAAGTCCGGGCAGGAAGAAGAAGCCATCGAAGCAGCCAATGAAGCCAGCCGGGAACACCCCTGCCGGATCATTGTCCTGGCCGACGCCGGGGTGGAAGGCCCGGACCGTCTGGACGCCCAGATCCGGGTGGGCGGGGACGCCGGCGCCTCGGAGGTCATCGTCCTGCGCGGTCACGGGCACATGGCCCACGAAAGCGAGTCCCTGGTCGCGGCCCTGCTCCTGCCCGACGCGCCGATCGTGGCGTGGTGGCCGCACGGCGCCCCGGAAAGCGCCTGTGAAACCTCCATCGGACGGATCGCGCACCGCCGCATCACCGATTCGGCCAACGAATCGGACCCCCGCCTCGCGCTGGAAAACATCCGGGCCACCTACAAAGCAGGCGACACCGACCTCGCCTGGACCCGACTAACCAACTGGCGCATGCAACTCGCCGCTGCAATGGATCACGTGGATCCGGCCGCGATCACCGGGATCACTGTGGAAGGCGCTTCGGATTCCCCCAGCACCTTGCTGCTGGCAACCTGGCTCGGCCGCGCCCTCCGAGCGCCGGTCACTATCCTGGCGGACCTGCCCGGTAGTGGCATCCGCGGGGTCAGGCTCATGACTGCTTCCGGCGCCATCAGGCTGTCCAGGCCTGGTCATACAGTGGCAGAACTGACCCAACCCGGGCAGCCCGCACAACGCATCACCCTCGCCCGCAGAAGCCTCAAAGACTGCCTCGCCGAAGAACTCCGCCGGCTCGACCCAGACGAGGTCTTCGGCGAAACGGTTCGCGGCTTCGACATGTCCCGCGTCCGGCACGAGCGCCTCCACAGTGGTGGCGGTGTGGACGTAGATGCCTTGGTATGCGCACTCAGCCAGGTGGATGACAGTCTTGCCGAGGTGCGGTAAGCCCTCATCCCCACCCATGCACCTACTCTTTCGAGTAGTTGAGGGCTGTTCAACAAACTACGACTGCCGCAGACCGTGGCTGTGGGCCAAGGCGATCGCTTCGGTCCGGGAGCCGACGTCGAGCTTTTTGAAAAGGTTCCGGACATGGAACTTGACCGTGTTCTCGCTGATACCCATCGACGACGCTATGGTGCGGTTCCGGTGCCCGGTGGCCAGGTGCTGCAGCACTTCGAGTTCGCGGGCAGCGAGGTTCCATCCTGCGACATCGCCGGCTGGACGTGCCGGAAGGTCCAAGGGAAGCGAAACGAAGACATCCGCACCCCAGCCGGACATGACGTCCATGCGGAGCTGTCCGGTGAGTGCTTGGACCCTGCGGTCCAAACGGCTGATGCTCGGATCCTCGGTGGTGAGCGCGCCGCCGCCGTCGTCACGGACGTTGATCAACAGGTTTTCGCCGTCGCAGTCCCAGTGCGTCCGGATCCGCGTGACATCCGGCTGTTCCATCATGACCAGGACCAGCCCGCGGACGATTGCCCGTGCTGCGTGGGCAACTTCTCCGGGGAGGGCCCTGCCGTTCAAGGGAGGTTCGATGAACTGGACCTCGATGCCGCTGAAGCTCGTAAGTGGGCGCAGGTCTTCGCGCAGGCGTTCGAAGGCTTTGACCACCGGTTCTTTCACCAAATCCGTGGTGCGGTCGCTGTGGGTACGGAGGCCCACCAGTGCTCTGGCGGCGAGGTCGGTGACGGTGGTGCGCGCCGTGGCGTCGTCCATGGAGGATGAGCGCAGGGCGGCCAGGAGGGTTTCCAGGGTGGTGGAGTGCAGATCGGTCAGTTCGGCCGTCACGCGGATGCGTTCGGCTGATGCCGCGCGGGATTCCAACAAGTACGACGGCGGCGCGTCCGCCACTTTCTCCTGGATCCGCCGGGCGGTGATGTCCCAGAGATAGCTCACCAGGTCCAGCCCGGTGTCTCCTGGATCGGCGGGAAAGGGGTCGGTAATCACCAGGAGTGCATTGCTGGCGGGATGCTTGAGTGCCATCGCCTGCCGGGACTGTCCCGCAAGCTCAGCGTCACCGAACCAAGGGCCGTCGTCCGGGAGGGCAGCACGGAGCGCGTCCAGCTCAGCGATGGAGACCTTGGAAATGATGTCCTCGGAACCGGCTTTCTTCTGCGGCCGCCCCGTGCAGTCTTCGGTGAAGATCACCAGTGCGCTGCTCCCGAGTGAGGGGAGCGTGGCCTCACGCAGCCTTTCAGCGATGTGGGACAAGGGCGCGTCGGCCAGTGCTGCCACAGAACGCAACAGCGGCCAAGGGTGGTCTGAAGGGGGCATAGCAGCTTCCTTGCTGGGCTCGTGAGTGTGGCTGCGCGACGATGCGAAACCAACCGGGTGAATTCCCTGTCCTAAAGTGTAGTCAAAAACTGTCAGAAAACAGTGTTTCGCCGAACTGTTTATTTCGGGAGCATGGGAATCAACCACAAAGCATGGATGCGGCCATTTCGGCCGGCCACCATATCAAAGGGGATAACTCGTGAATCCGACAGCAAGTGCGGCGCTGACCTTCAGCAACGCAGATACTGCACCCGCAACACTCGACTGGACGTTCGAGGACCAGCGCGCCGTGGACACCGCTCGCGTGTTGGCCGCTGACGCCGTGGAGAAGGTGGGCAACGGTCACCCCGGCACTGCAATGAGCCTCGCCCCGGCAGCGTACCTGCTGTTCCAGAAGCTGATGCGCCACGACCCCCGTGATCCCGAGTGGATCGGCCGCGACCGCTTCATCCTCTCCCCGGGCCACTCCTCGCTGACCCTATATATCCAGTTGTTCCTCTCCGGGTACGGGCTGGAGCTGAAGGACCTCGAGGCGCTGCGTACCTGGGGTGCTTTGACTCCGGGCCACCCCGAGTACAAGCACACTGCCGGTGTGGAAATCACCACCGGCCCGCTGGGCCAGGGGCTCGCGTCGTCGGTGGGGTTCGCCTACTCGCAGCGCCGCCAACGCGGCCTGTTCGACGCCGATGCTCCCGCCGGCGAGTCGCCGTTCGACCACACCATCTGGGTGATCGCTTCCGACGGCGACATCCAGGAGGGCGTCACGTCTGAGGCATCGTCACTGGCGGGCCACCAGGAACTGGGCAACCTCGTGGTGATCTACGACGAGAACCACATCTCCATCGAGGACGACACCGACATCGCCTTTACCGAAGACGTCCTCAAGCGCTACCAAGCGTACGGCTGGCACACCCAGCGCGTTGACTGGACCAAAACCGGCAACTACGTAGAGGACCTGCAGGAGCTCTACTCAGCGCTGCTTGCAGCCAAGGCAGAGACGAACAAGCCGTCCATCATTTCGTTGCGGACCATCATCGGCTACCCGGCACCGAAGAAGCAGAACACCGGCAAGATCCATGGCTCTGCACTGGGCGCCGAGGAAGTTGCTGCGGTGAAGACTGTGCTCGGTTTCGATCCGGCCAAGTCCTTCGATGTTGACGGGGAAGTTCTGGCCCATGCCCGCAAGGTCCTGGACCGCGGTGCGGTGGCCCGCGGGCAGTGGGACGAAGCATTCGGCGCCTGGCAGTCCGCCAACCCGGAGGGCGCCGCCTTGCTGGAGCGCATTGAAGCCAAGCAGCTTCCTGCGGACCTCGAGTCCCTTCTTCCTGTTTTCGAAGCCGGGAAGGACGTTTCCACCCGTGCAGCTTCCGGTAAGGTCCTGAACGCGATCGGCCCGGTTCTTCCCGAGCTCTGGGGCGGTTCGGCCGACCTCGCCGAGTCCAACAACACCACCATTGAAGGTTCGCCGTCGTTCATCCCGACCTCGCGTTCCACGGACGCCTGGAAGGGCAACCCGTACGGCCGGGTGCTGCACTTCGGTATCCGTGAGCACGCCGCGGCATCCATCGTGAACGGTATTTCCCTGCACGGCCGCACCCGCGCGTTCTCCGGTACGTTCCTGATCTTCAGTGACTACCAGAAACCGGCCATTCGTCTGGGTGCCCTGATGGGTGTCCCGTCCATCTATGTGTGGTCTCACGACTCCATCGGCCTGGGCGAAGACGGACCCACCCACCAGCCGGTGGAGCAGCTCGCCTCGCTCCGCGCCATTCCGGGCTTGGACGTGGTCCGCCCCGGTGACGCGAACGAGGTTGGTATCGCGTGGAAGACCATCCTGGAGAACCACCAGAATCCCGCCGGCATTGTCCTGACCCGCCAGAATGTTCCCACGTTCGCCCGCGGCGAGGGCACAGCCTCCGGAGACGTCTTTGCCTCACCGGCCGGTGTGGCCAAGGGTGGTTACGTGCTGGCAGAAGCCTCCAAGGACGGCGAAACCGTTGACGCGCAGGTCATCCTGATCGGCACCGGTTCCGAGGTCCAGCTCGCAGTGCAGGCCCGCGAAGCCCTCCAGGCTGAAGGCATCGCAGCCCGCGTTGTATCCATGCCCTGTGTTGAGTGGTTCAACAAGCAGGACGAGGCCTACCGCGAGTCCGTACTTCCGGCATCAGTGAAGGCCCGTGTCTCAGTTGAAGCAGGCCTGGCCCTGGGCTGGCGTGAATTTGTTGGCGATGCCGGCCGCTCCATCTCCCTGGAGCACTTCGGCGCCTCGGCCGACTACAAGCGCCTGTTCAACGAATTCGGCATCACCGCCGAAGCCGTGACCGCAGCTGCCATGGAATCCCTGGCCGCTGCAAGCAGCTAACACCTCCAAAACTGCAGTGCGGCGGGTGTTGTGGGACACCTTGAGGCGTCCCACAACACCCGCCGCCGCAGCCCTCCACTTTCGAAGGAAGAACATAAGCCATGACCAACGCAACACCCACCGCACAGCTCTCCGCCGCAGGCGTTTCCATTTGGTTGGATGACCTTTCCCGCGAACGGCTTTCCAGCGGAAGCCTGCAGAAGCTCATTGATGAAAAGAACGTTGTTGGTGTCACCACCAACCCGTCCATCTTCCAGGCCGCCATCACTTCCGGTAAGGACTACGAGGCAAAGATCGCGGAGCTCGCGGCAGCCGGTGCCAGCGTTGAAGAGACGATCCTTGAAATCACCACCACGGACGTGGCCGATGCCTGCGATCTCTTCGCACCCATCGCCGCCGCCACGAACGGCGTGGACGGCCGTGTCTCCATTGAGGTGGACCCTCGCTTGGCATGGGACACCGAGGGCACCATTGCTGAGGCCAAGCGTCTCTACAAAAAGGTTGACAAGGACAATGTCCACATCAAGATTCCGGCAACCTTGGAAGGCCTGGCCGCCATCACGGCAACCTTGGCTGAGGGCATCAGCGTCAACGTGACGCTGATCTTCTCTCTTGAGCGCTACCGGGCTGTTATCAACGCGTTCCAAACCGGACTGAAACTGGCCAAGGACAACGGCCACGACCTCTCCAAGATCCCTCCGTGGCTTCGTTCTTCGTCTCACGCGTGGATACCGAGATCGACAAGCGCCTTGACGCCATCGGCACCGCTGATGCCAAGGCACTCAAGGGCAAGGCAGGCGTAGCGAACGCACGCCTGGCCTACCAGGTCTACGAAGAGCTCTTCTCCACTGAGCGTTGGTCCGTCCTGGCCGCCGCCGGAGCTCGCCCGCAGCGCCCCCTGTGGGCATCAACCGGCGTGAAAGACCCGGCTCTTCCGGACACCCTCTACGTCACCGGACTCGCAGCCCCCGGCCTGGTGAACACCATGCCGGAAAAGACACTGGATGCCACGTTTGATCACGGAGTAGTCACCGTCGACACCATCACCGGCACCTACGAAGAAGCCCACCAGGTCCTGAACGCCATCAAGGCACAGGGCATCTCCTACGCGTTGGTGGTCTCGGTCCTCGAGTCCGAAGGATTGGAGAAGTTCGTGACCAGCTGGAAGGAACTACTGGCCGACGTCGAAGGCGCCCTCGCCGCTGCCCGCTAGGCTGCCTCAGCCCCGGACGTCCTCTCCACGCCCTCAACTGCAAGCTTTGACCGATACTGAAAGGCAGGCATCATGTCCACTTCACCTCTGACATGTTGTATCAACCCCAGCATTCTCTCCGCCGACTTCGTCAACCTCGAACAAGAGCTGGCGCGCATCAGCAATGCGGATGCCGTGCACGTCGACGTCATGGATAACCACTTCGTGCCGAACCTGACCCTCGGGTTGCCGGTGGTGGAGCGGCTGCAAAAGGTCAGCCCGGTACCGCTGGACGCGCACCTGATGATTGCGGAGGCCGATCGTTGGGCTCCGCTGTATGCTGACGCCGGCCTGGACTCGGTGACCTTCCATGTGGAGGCGGCCATGGCACCCATCAAGCTCGCCCGTGAACTCCGTGCACGGGGCTCGAAAGCCGGCATGGCCTTGCGCCCGGCTACGCCGGTGGAGCCTTACTTGGACATGCTGCCGGAGTTGGACATGCTGCTGCTCATGACAGTGGAGCCGGGCTTTGGAGGCCAGGCCTTTTTGGGCGTCGTCCTGCCCAAGATCCGGCGCGCCCGCGAAGCAGTCGAGGGCTCCGGCGTGAACGTTGCCATCCAGGTTGACGGCGGCATCACCGAGGAAACCATCGTCCGCGCAGCGGAAGCCGGGGCCAACGTCTTCGTGGCCGGCTCTGCCGTCTACGGCAAGCCATCACCTGCCGAGGCGATTGAGTCCTTGCGGACCAACGGGCAACTTGCCTTCGCGCAGCGGACCATCGACGACGAGCTCCAGAAAGCCTAAAGGACCACCCACATGCGCGTTCACATCGCAACAGACCATGCAGGCATGGAACTCAGTTCACATCTCATCACCGAGCTGGCGGCAAGGGGCTACGAGATGGTGGATCACGGGCCCTCCTCCTATGACCCGGAAGACGACTATCCGGCCTTTTGCATCAAGGCCGCCACCGCCGTCGTCAAGGACCAAGCCGCAGGCGTGGACGCTTTGGGAATTGTGCTGGGTGGCTCGGGCAACGGCGAGCAAATCGCCGCAAACAAGGTACCCGGTGTCCGTGCCGCATTGGCGTGGAACCTGGACGCAGCGGTACTGGCTCGCCAACACAATGACGCAAACGTGGTGGCAGTTGGCGGACGTCAGCACACTGTGGAGGAGGCCACCGAGCTCATTAAGGCCTTTCTTGCCGAGCCGTTCACCAATGCTGAACGTCATGAGCGCAGGATCGGTAAGATCGCCACCTACGAAACCACCGGGGTCCTCTCCGACTAGTTCCGGGGCGCATCGCGGCCGGTCTTCGGACTGGTAGGGCATCCGGCCGGGGGAGGGTAACCCGGCCGCTTCCCGTCATTCATCCGCCCACACATCATGTGCTTCGACGAAGCACCAGCATAGGAGTCACCATGCCCATTGCAACCCCAGAGATTTATTCCGAGATGATCGACCGTGCGAAGGCTGGCGGTTTCGCTTTCCCCGCGGTCA
>NZ_JBIVTF010000013.1:0-124120 GCF_044756605.1 Paenarthrobacter sp. NPDC091711 | reverse complement strand
AGCAAACCCGCCAACGAAGTGTCCACGATGTCCTGAGACAGAGTGTCTACGAAGTCATGAGACAGAACTGTCTATTAAGTCATGAGACTCCACAGCCGTTCTGAGCGCTCAGAACGACATCTACTGCTACTTAGTTGGGTGATATCACGGTTTTAGTGTCGGTGGGGTCTGGCAGGATTAACCCCATGACGATTATTGCTGCCGCCGATGGGTCCGCCCTCGGTAATCCTGGGCCGGCCGGTTGGGCCTGGTACGTTGATGACTCCTGCTGGCGAGCAGGGGGTTGGCCGCACGGTACCAACAACCAGGGTGAATTGATGGCCGTCCTGGACCTGTTCCGGTCCACGGCCCACGTGCCACAAGAAGAGCTGCGGATCCTCTGCGATAGCCAGTACGTCATCAACTGCATCACCAAGTGGATGCCGGGATGGAAGCGGAAGGGCTGGCGAAAGGCCGACGGCAAACCCGTGCTGAACGTGGACCTTCTCAAAGACATCGACCAAGCGATCGTTGGCCGTAAATACACCTTCGAATGGGTCAAGGGCCATGCTGGTCACGACCTCAACGAAGCCGCCGACGAGCGCGCACGGGCCGCTGCAACGGCCTACCAGCAAGGCGTAGCCCACCGGGCCGGCCCCGGGTTCCCCGGAGCCCAGGAGCAAGGCAAAGCACCAGAGCAGGTGAGGTTTCAGCAAGAGACTGTTCCTGTGCCAGTCTCTGAACCTGTCCCTGCCAGCACCAGGGCCGGCGTCTCCTCCGTGAGAGCTGGTTCAGGACCCGTTAAGGCCGACCGCAACCCCCGGCCGCATTTTGAGCCCACTCTCTTTGGTGAATCCGGCATCTTTGGCCAAGCAGATCTCTTCAGCGAGCTGGAAGATGACGCTTCTGCACAGCAATTGTCGGCAGAGGACACGGTTTTGGCATTGGAGCGGGAACTGCTCAGGCCGGATGTGAGGGCGGACATTGGCAGGATCGGTGTGCTGCTCCACCCGGACTTCGCGGAGATCGGCAGCTCGGGAAGGTTTTGGACGCGCGACGCCATGATGATGGCCTTGGAAGAGGACCCCGGCGAACCGACCGAACTGGAACTGCTTAGCGCTGATCGGCTGAGTGAGAACACCATCTTGCTGAATTACCGCAGCTTCGCGCACACAGGCTCAGCGCTCCGCAGCTCCGTATGGCTGTTGGACCGCGGCCAATGGCGGCTGCGGTTCCACCAGGGGACTGTTGAGGGCTAAGTCCCGGAGAGAGTCCGAGAGAACGAGGTACACATGACCTGCGAGGCGGCTGTACAGGGGGAAGACAGCCAGCCCCGCAGGAGTTCATGGGAGGAGAAGAATCGCCGAGGGCAGCTAGTAGCTGAAGCGCTGGGTGTTGCCCTGCTCTACTTCCGAATAGGTGGTGGCGGCTGAGGATAAGGCCATGGTGATGGATGCCAGGGAGGCCTCAACCTTGCTCTGGGTCAGGGACCACTCCACCATGAGCGCCTGGAAATTCGTCGCTGCTGTTCCCCGCCAAGTGGCCTCGAGTTCCTCCAAGCCTCGCCTCATGGTAAGTACATCGGAACTGATGCGATCGACTGTTCCTTTGACGTTGGCTGACTTGAGCTGGAGCAATTCGGTATCGACTGAGATGACGCTCATGGGTGATGCCTTTCGACGAAGAAGTTCCGCGTGTTGCGGGGGATGCGTGGCTACACCATCGAGCCTAAGCAGCCTCCCGCACCCGCAGAACAGGCCTTCGTCGCTATGTGGACAACCGCGTTATGTGGACAACAGCTCGGCTGATTCCTCGTGGAAAGGGAGGCTGACCACCAAGGTGGCACCGCCGCCGTCGGTCTCGGCAACCTGGACCGAACCGCCATGGGAGCCCACAATCGCAGCAACAATCGCAAGTCCCAAGCCGCTGCCTCCGGTCTCCCGGGTCCGTGAGGTGTCAGCACGGTAGAAGCGCTCAAAGATCTTGTTGGTTTCGGCCTCCGGAATGCCCGGCCCGTGATCGCGGATCTCAATGACTGATACGGAGCCGGCAGGTGTTGTGCGAACACCGACAGCGAGTTCTATGGGGCTGCCCTCGGGTGTGTACCTCAGCGCATTTCCCACCAGGTTCCCTATGACTTGCCGGAGCTTGGCTTCGTCGCCCTGGACCGGCGCCGCGGTGGGGGAGGCGGTGTCGAGCCCGGTTAGAGTGATGGTCCGGTCTCCGGAGGAGGCCTTGGTATCAACCACGGCATCGTGTGCTAGGAGCTGCAGGTCCACGGGCTTGAGCTGAAGCGGCCGCTGCTCATCAAGGCGGGCGAGCATCAACAGATCCTCCACCATGGACCCCATACGCTTGGCTTCGCTTTCGATCCGTCCCATGGCCATGGCCACGTCTTCCTTGGTGGCCAAGGCTCCGTGACGATACAGCTCGGAGAAGCCTCGGATGGTCACCAAGGGTGTTCGCAGTTCATGGGAGGCGTCGGCTGCGAAGCGGCGCATACGCCCTTCGGACGCGGCGCGGGCAGCAAAAGATGCCTCGATGTGGGCCAGCATGGCATTGAGGGAGCCGCCCAGCCGGCCAACCTCGGTGTGGGGGTTATCCACTTCCACGCGGCGGGACAGATCACCGGCCGCGATGGCCGCAGCCGTCTTTTCCACTTTGGCCAGCGGACGGAAGGACCGTGCCACAGTCCACGTGGCGATGAAGAACGCCAAGACCAGAGTCAGCAGGCCAACGCCAACGACCACCAGGACTGCGTGCTCCATGACTTTGTCCACGGGAGTGAGCGGCAGCCCGATGATCACTACGCCGTTTTGGCCGTTGGCGGTGACGCCGATTGCCACTACGCGCCAGTTGGTACCGGTAGTGCCCTTGACTTGGAAGGGGGAGTTGCCCCGGAGCTTGGCTTCAGCCGCCGTGATATTGGCGATTGCCGGGCGATCATTCTGACTGCCGCCGAACGGATAGGGGTCCAGGCCAGGTACATACAGCGTCAGCGAGTAGTCCGTGGGTACGGCGGTGTCCGTAGGAGTCGAGGGGTTGGGCTGGGCCAGCTTGTCAAAAGACTGCTGATCCTGGGCCAAGGCCACGGCGGCCTTGAGTTTGTCGTCCACCTGGCCTTGCAGGTAACTCTTGACCAGCGTCAGTGTTCCCGCACCTGTGGCCGTCAGGGCAAGCAGGAGCAGGCCCATGATGATGGCGACGAGCTGAGACCGCAGGGATGCCGATTTCCAGCGTTGCAGCAAGGGTCAGCGCTTCTCTGCCGTTCGCAGCACGTAGCCCACGCCGCGCTTGGTCTGGATGAGGGCTGCGGCATCGGGATCGATGTCCACTTTGCGTCGCAGGTAAGAGATGTAGGACTCCACGATCGAGGCGTCGCCGTTGAAGTCGTACTCCCAGACGTGGTCAAGGATCTGGGCCTTGGACAGCACGCGGTTGGGATTGAGCATGAGGTAGCGCAGGAGCTTGAATTCGGTGGGGGACAGCTCGATCACTGTGCCGCCGCGGCGGACCTCATGGGCGTCGTCGTCGAGTTCGAGATCGTCCACGCGGATCACGGCGTCGTCGTCCTCCAGGGGCTGCGTGCGGCGAAGGACCGCGCGGATGCGCGCCACCACTTCGTCGAGGCTGAAGGGCTTGGTGACGTAATCGTCGCCCCCGACGGTGAGGCCGGTGACTTTGTCCTCGGTGTCGTCCTTCGCGGTGAGGAAGAGGACCGGGAAGTGCTTTCCGGCAGCGCGGAGGCGGCGGGTCACCGTGAATCCGTCCATGTCCGGCAGCATGACATCCAGGACCGCAAGGTCCGGGGAGTGGAGATCGGCCGCTGCGAGGGCTTCGCGACCGTTGGCGGCCGCAACGACCTCGAAGCCTGCAAATCGCAGCGACGTGGACAGCAGCTCGCGGATATTTGGCTCGTCGTCGACAACGAGAAGCTTGGCTTCAGGACCGTTCTTTTTCATGACACCCATGATGCTCCCAGAAACTGGGAGTTTTCTGGACGCCGCATGGGAGCCGCCTGCGTGGCCGATGCTTCATATCAGGCCCCGAGCGCCAACCCAACCCCCAAAGCCACCATGGTCACAGCGATCCCGCCATCAAGGAATCGCCAGGACCGGGGCCGGGCAAAGAATCCTCGGAGGAAACGCGCCCCGAACCCCAAAGAGCAGAACCATAGGATGCTGCCCAGCATGGCGCCAGCACCAAACCACCACTGCAGTTGGGTGCCTTGGGCGCTGGCTATGGAGCCAAGCAGGGCTATGTCCAGGTAGACGTGCGGGTTGAGCCAGGTCAGGGCGAGGACGGTAGTGACGGCAGCAGCGACACCGCGCTTCGCGCCGCCGTCGTTGATTGGTCCTTCACTTGTTGTCAGCGACTGCGGTCGGAGAGCGCGCCGGGCGGCCATGATGCCGTAGGTCACCAGGAATGCGGCCCCCACGTAGCGAAGAATTACGACGGCGGCAGGGGCTGCCGTTATGAGCGCGCCGGTGCCAAGCACGCCGGCCGCGATCAACACGGCGTCGGACAAGGCGCAGACCGCCACGATGGGCACAATATGCTCGCCCCGGATTCCTTGTCGGAGGACGAAAGCGTTCTGGGCTCCGATAGCGACGATCAGGGCAAGGCCTGTGGCCAGGCCGAGGCCAGCGGATTGGAAGAAATCGTTAAAGTTCACCCTTCGAAATTATGGTCAGGGGAACATTTAGACCAGCTAAAGAATTTCAGGCGGCATAAGATTTGCTTATGCCACAATTTCCTTCCGATCAGCTCCTCACCTTTGCCACGGTCCTCTCGGAGGGCACGCTGGATGCCGCTGCGCGCCTCCTCCACATCACGCCGTCGGCGGTCTCACAACGACTGAAAGCGCTTGAGCAATCTGCCGGGAGGGTCCTGCTTCAACGCAGCAACCCGGCCCAAGCCACCGAGGCGGGCGAGGTTGTGCTTCGTTTGGCGAGGCAGGTGGCGCAACTGGAAGCCGATGCCGGACGTGAATTGGGGCTGGGCACGGACGGGGCGCAGTTGGCCGTGCCGATTGTGGTCAACGCGGATTCGCTGGCGGTGTGGTTCCTGCAAGCGCTGGCCCAGGTGCCTGGGGACCTTGGCGTCACCTTCGACCTCCATAGGGATGACGAGCAACACTCCACATCGTTGCTTCGCTCCGGAACAGTCATGGCCGCCGTGACGGCAACTCCCGAGCCCGTCCAGGGATGCCGTGTAGAGAGCCTTGGGGTGATGCGCTACCGCGCGGTTGCGGCCCCGCCGTTCGTGGAACGCTGGTTCCCAGGGCTGGAAGAGGGTTTGGACAAGCGCCCGGTCAGGCACTTGGGCGGGGCCACGCTCAACGCGGCGACCACCGTGGACTTCGACCGCAAGGACACCTATCAGTGGGCCTTCGTGCAGGCGGCGTTCACCGCCGAGGGCGAGCCGGTCCCGGAGCGGAAAGGACCCAGGCACTACGTCCCGGCTTCCCAGGACTTCGGTGACGCGATCCGTTTAGGCCTCGGCTGGGGCCTGATCCCGGAAGTCCAATGCGGGCCCGAAATCGCGGACCGCCGGCTGATCGAGCTGGCCCCCGACCGGCCCTTCGACGTGCCGCTGTATTGGCAGCGATGGAAGACCGCATCCAGCGTATTGGATGTTCTCAGCGATACGGTCCGCGAGGTTTCGGGGCTGTATTTGAGGAAGCCCTGAGCATTTGAGGAAGCACTGAGTCCTTGAAATCCCAACACGCCAGCGGATGCTTCTCATAATGTCAGTGCCCCGTTCCACACTTTAAACATGGCAAACACAGCAGCTCCCGCAAGCATCCACCAGAACCGCACCAGTGACGTCGAGTTCCACGTGACATATCTGGACACCGATTCAGGCCGCATCCGGCGCGAGGACTTTGAAAACCTGGCCGCAGCCGAACGGTTCGCCAGCGCACAACTCCGCGATGAGGACTCCTGGGCTGTGGTGGACCACGTCAAGATCCAGGTCACCAGTCGGATGGTCGCCTGAGGCTCACGCTTCTCCGGTAGTCCATTTATGCCGGTAGTCCATTTATCGGTAGTCCATTTATTCGGGCCGGTTGTGTGAGTGGCCGCCGTGCACGAACGGCGATGACACGCCCTGGTACTTCAGGAGCATCATCATCCCCTCGGCGGCATGGTCCAGATTGTGGCAGTGGTCCATCCAGATACCGGGATTGTCGGCGTGAAGCAGCAGTTCCCACACCTCGCCCGGCATCACATCCACGGTGTCCAGGATGAGCGGTGATCCGCTGGGGACCACGCCGTTCCTGCTCAGAACCTTCACATGGTGACCATGCGGGTGCATCGGATGTGGTTCTGAGGTCCGGTTCACTACCGTTACCTTCACGGTGTCGCCCTCTGCCACTTCCATGGAGGGAACCAGCGGATACGCCGCCCCGTTCACGGTGAAGGCGTAGCGGGGAATTCCGTCAACAAAACGGAACTGCCGGTCCAGCACCATCACCTCTTCCCGGGTGATCGGGCGGACGGGCTGTGAACCATCCAGGGGTTTGCCATACTCCAGCAGGTCGAGCACGGGTGTAGTGGTAAAAACACCTGCCGGTACCGTCTCCGGATTCGCTCCTTCAGAATCTGCGGCAGCTGAACCAGGCGGCGCAATGACCACGGCCGCCCGGGCCGCGGCGTCCGAACGCACCGTTACCGGCAAGACGGGCATGGTGAAGGCGAGGTCCACCCGGCCGCCTGCGCCAAGCCGGACCAGTTTGCCGGTCACTTCCTGGGGCTGGTTCACGTCCGTCCCGTCAACAGCCACGGCCTTGAAGGCCGTGCCTTGGATCAAGTACCGCTGCTGCACGGAATCGGTGTTGATGAGCCGTACCCGCACGGTGGAGCCGGGTGTGGCGGTGTGCACGCTGCCACGGTCTGAGGAGCCCAGCAACCCCAGACCGCTGAGGTCGTGCCCCGCCACCACAATGTCCGTATCAGCACGGGCAGACGTGGGCTGGTGCACGACGAATGTGCCGTAGAGGCCCTTACGGACCCCCTCGGCGGAATCTTGGTGGGTGTGGTACCAGTAGGTACCTGTTTGGGCGGCTGTGAAGCGATAGGTGGTGGACTCCCCGGGCATCACGGCATCCTGGGTTGCCCCGGCCACCCCATCCATGGCGTTGGGGACGTCGTACCCGTGCCAGTGCAGCGTTACGCCCGCAGCTACGTCGCGGTTGTTGAGCACCACCTCCATCACTTCGCCCACGTTGGCCTCCAAGGCAGGACCGGGCAGGCTGCCGTACGTCCAGGCTTCAGTGGTCTGCCCGGATGGCAGGGTCACCTGTTCCACCCGTGCCGTCAGTTCGTAGCGCCTCACCACGGCGTCGGCGGAGACATCTCCCACAAGGCTGGTCACCGGCGTCGGATCCTTTACCGGGGTGCCGGCTCCGCCGTGATGACCGACGGCGGCAGCAATGGTGGCGCCGTCGGCCGACCGGCTCCCAAGCCAGGCGAAGACCCCCGAACCCAAAGCGGTACAGATCATTAACCCGGCCACTGCGGCAGCCGCCGTCGGCCTTCTTCCGACGCGGGAGGCGCGGGAGGCGCCGGACGGCGGCGTGACGTGACCGGACCGCGGAAACAGTGCCAGCCTTGCGATCCCCACAGATGCCGCCATCATAAACAGCACTACTACGAGGCTCCACAGGGACGGAAATGGACCCAGGATGAACGTCAGCGCCAGTGACGCGATGGCGGACGCGGCAGCTGCCACCATGGCCAGGACGGCCCACTCGCGGGATCGACTGGAACGCCCTGGATCACTGGTGACGGGTTTGGAGCCGGTGTTCCGCCTCCTCAGCAAGAACGGAACACCGGCCGTCGCGGCCCAAGCCGCGGGGATGGCGGTCAGAGGCAGGTTGATGGTTATGCGTTCGCTGGCAAACCACCAACTGCCCGCCACCAAAGCGGGAAGCAATGCGTACCGTCCCACTGTCACTGCGACGGCTGTCCCCAATAACAGCAAGGCCACGTCCATCCGGCGGGACTTGTCCCTCAGGGACGCGGTCATCCACGCGGCGCCGATCCACGCGCCGGCCGAAAGGACGGACAGCAGCAGATCTACCGCCAGCAGCTGCGAGGTGTTCACAGCTGCGGGTGCTCAGGCTGTGCTGGGCGACGTGGAAGCATCCGAAGAGGCAGCCTTGGGAGGCAGCGGTTGGGGATTCAGGGCAGCCTCCCTGGCGCGCTTGAACAACCAATAGGACATGAAAATCATCATCGCGCCAACGATCGGGTGGATGGCGACCACCCAGGAACCCGCCGGAGTAATGAACTCCGGTGAGGAACCGGTCAACATGCCGCCGATGATGAAAATGAACAGCTGAAGCCAGGTCAGCAGGAAAATACCTGCAGCCAACCAGATGGTGCGGGATCCCACCTTGGCAATGGCCGCTACGATCACGGCCAGCAACGCTGAGTACCGCAGCACATATTGGCCGTTGACGGCATGGTAGACGCCCGCTTCACGCTGGGCTTCGATGGTGTTTTGGAAGTGGAAGTATCCAGCGAAAAACAGCTGTGCGAGTGCTGACAGCAGGACTATCGCGGAAAGGACCAGGAGGGCTTTGCGCATGGGGAATCCTCTGGTAATCAATTCACAGATTCTTCAAGGCCTTCAAACCGCCGGCTCCCTGGCTGCGGGCTTCCCCCACCGCCGACGGCTGGCCGCCAGGCTGCCTGGACCAGGGGCAACCATTAAGGGCGGAGAGCTTCACTAGGAATCGTAAAGTTGCTGGAGTTCAATAGCAAGAGTCCTGAGGAATATAGTTCCGGCGGGCTTCCTACTGCTCCTGCCCAACGTCCTTGCCCACGTCCTTGGCGTCCATGATCCGGTAGGCGTAGCCCTGCTCAGCCAGGAACCTTTGACGTTTCGCCGCGAAGTCCTGGTCCAGAGTGTCCCGCGCCACCAGGGAGTAAAAACGGGCTGCGCGGCCGTCCTGCTTGGGGCGGAGGAGGCGTCCCAAGCGCTGGGCCTCTTCCTGCCGTGAGCCAAAGGAACCTGAGACCTGGATGGCGACTGACGCTTCGGGGAGGTCGATGGAGAAGTTGGCTACCTTGGACACCACCAACGTGTGAATCTCGCCTTTGCGGAACGCATCGAAGAGTTTCTGCCGTGCCTTGACGCTGGTTTCGCCCTTGATGAGGGGAGCGTCCAACCGTTCGGCGATCTCATCCAGTTGATCGATGTATTGACCGATGACCAGCAGCTGCTCACCTTTGTGGACTGCCACAAGCTCTTCCACCAGGTTGGTCTTTGTCTCCGACGTGGCGCAGAGCCGGTACTTGTCTGCGTCTTCAGCCATGGCGTAGGCAACCCGTTCGTCCCTGGGGAGGTCAACCCGGACCTCAACACAGTCGGCAGGTGCAATGTAGCCCTGCGCCTCAATGTCCTTCCACGGTGCGTCGTAGCGCTTGGGCCCGATCAGGCTGAACACCTCGCCTTCACGTCCGTCCTCACGCACCAGCGTTGCCGTGAGCCCCAGCCGGCGCCGGGCTTGGAGGTCGGCGGTCATCCGGAAGATGGGTGCGGGCAGCAGGTGGACTTCGTCGTAGATGATGAGGCCCCAGTCGTGCCCGTCCACGAGTTCCAGGTGTGGGTAGAGCCCTCCGCGCTTGGTGGTGAGGACCTGATAGGTGGCGATGGTGACGGGCCGGACCTCTTTGACGGCGCCGGAGTACTCGCCGATCTCGTCTTCGGTCAGCGACGTCCGCTTGAGCAGTTCGTCCTTCCACTGCCGGGCGGAGACGGTATTGGTGACCAGGATGAGCGTGGTGGTGGACGACGTAGCCATCGCTGCCGCACCCACCAGTGTTTTCCCCGCACCACAAGGAAGCACGACGACGCCGCTGCCGCCGGCCCAGAAGTTCTCCGTGGCCAGCTTTTGGTACGGACGCAGCTGCCAGCCGATTTCGTTCAACATGATGAGGTGCGGTTGCCCGTTCACATAGCCGGCAAGGTCCTCCGCTGGCCACCCCAGTTTGAGGAGCAGCTGCTTCAACTGTCCGCGCTGGGAGGAGTGCACCACCACGGTTTCGCCGTCGATCCGCGGCCCCAGCAGGGGAGCAATCTTCTTGGCACGGATGACTTCCTCCAGCACGGGGTAGTCATCGGTCCGCATCACCAGTCCGTGCTGGGGGTCCTTCTCAAGCCTCAGCCGGCCGTAGCGGGACATGGTCTCTTCAATATCGATCAGCAGGGAATGCGGTACTGGGAAACGGGAGTACTTCAGGAGGGTATCGAGCACCTGCTCCGCATCCAGCCCTGCAGCCCGGGCGTTCCATAGGCCCAGGGGAGTCAGCCTGTAGCTGTGCATATGTTCGGGGGCGCGCTCCAGTTCGGCGAAGGCGGCGATTGCGTGCCGGGCCTCGGTGGCCAGCTCGTGGTCCACTTCCAGGAGGATGGTCTTGTCACTTTGTACGATCAGCGGACCGTCGGTCACTGTTGAATCCTCACTTCTCCTGCGGGTTCCACATCGATGATCCGGTGGATGGACAACACTCGTTCGGTGTCCTTGGCAGGATCGAACACCCTGACGCGCCCACCGGAGACGGATACAGGAACAACGGTTTCAGTGTTGGCATTCCCCAGGCTGTCCACCACATTCATGGTCACCGCCTGTTTGAGCCGGATGGCCGTTTGCAGTGTCTCCAAGCCGAGCTGGGTGGACGCCTCGCCCGTCGCTTCAGCCGGGACTGCGCGGTGTTGCCGCAGGACCGAAAGCTGGGCCTCGACGTCGTCGTCCGGCGGAGCCGTTCGGGGCGCCGTATAAACCGGGCGGGCGCTCCCGGGCAGGGCCGTTGTCCGTTTGAAACGCACGACGGCGGTTTCGGCCTCCTGCACTGCAGGCGAAAGTCCCAGCTCGCGAAGGACGCGTGCAGTTTCGCGCGGGCTGGCAGAGGAGGTCAGAACAGTGGGTGCGATGCGCACCAAGCTCAGAGCCGACGTCCGTGCCTCGAGAAGAAGATCGGTAATGGCGGTTTCATCGTCGCTCTGGATGAAGCTGGCACTCGTGCCGATTCGAAGGCGGCCATGCCGGGAAGCGGTGTCCTGGATCAGGTACTCCAACGGTTGGGGCACGTCCGTGGCCGAATGCTCACGGAGGAACGCCAACAGCGATTCCGCATCCTGTCCGGCGTCGAGCGCCCTCCGGATGGAGGTGGCCGAGAACCGGTAGATGGACGCCGGACCCTGGCCCTCGGCGTCGGCCATCAACACCAGCGTTTCGCTCAATTCCGGGGCCAGGTATCCGGGTGCCACAGCCGTGAGATCGGCCTGGAGGAGGATGTGGTTTAAGGCAGCCGGCAAGTGCTCACCAAGGATGGTCATGGCCTTTTCCGGCTGGCCGTCAGCCATGGCCGAACCAAGCTGCGTTAACGCTCCGGATCCCATCAGCCCCAGGAGCGTGGCTTCCTCAAGGATGCCGCGAACCAAGGAACTGAACCGGCGGGACATTCGCGGCTGGGCCCACTCGGCCCGCTGCAGCACAGCTCGCGCATCCAAAACGGGCGCTTTGCCATCAGGTGCCGCAGCCTCCGCCGTGAGCTCATTCAAAATTTCCAGGACCCGACGACGCACCACCGGGGCGTCGGGCCGTTGCGCTTCCGCGGACAAGGCGTTGATGGTGGTACCGGCCGCGCCCTGATGGGCTGGCGATGAGGACGATCCGGTGAGGGGCTGCCCCACGAGTGAAGGTGCCCGCTCGCTGGCCAGCCAGGCATTGACCAACCACAGCCATTGTTCTTGCCGGGGCAGGTTGAGCCATTCGAGGGAGGGCGGTTGAACCCAGGTGGAACTGTCCACATCCAAGCGGAGCAGCCCGGCCATGGCGCACAACTCAAGGAGCACCGCTGTCTCGTGGACGCCTAATCGGATGGATTCGGCCAGACGCCTCAGCTCGCGCACGCCCACACCGCCGCTCCGAAGCGTGGCCAGGGGTTGTTCCCGGATTGCGAACAGCAGCTCCGCGGCCAGCCGCAGGAGCTCGGCGATAGCTCCCATGGCCGCGTTGCGCCGCAAGGCAGCACTCGTGTGGCCGAGTTCCGGAACAGGCGGAGTCAGCGTGAAATCATCCACGATCGCACCCCCGCGCAGGGCGAGGCCCACACTGTGGGGCAGCTCCACATGGCCGGCATCCAAGGGGACCAGCAAACCGCGCGCCAACAGCCAGTCAATAGGGCCGACGTCGTGACTTTCGTGGGTGACCGAAGCGCGGCGCTGAGCTTGAGGTACTGCACCCATGGCCCAGCTGCCGAACTTGTCCAACAATCCCACCGTCCGGTCCGGGGCTGAGGCGAGGATGGCGCGCAGACTTTCCGGGGTAGAGGTCCACCGTTGAAGGGCGAGGGCTGCATCCATCGGTGTACTGGCGGGGTGGATGCCGGCACCGCTGTGATGAAGCTCGGCCACCAACTGCACTACCCGCTGGGCAAACGCCGGCTGAAGCCGCACAAGTTCCGTGTAGCTCCGGCCGAGGCCCGCCGGGTAGATTCCGATGACGTCCTTAAGGCTGCCCACCGGAAGGTAAAAGCGCTGACGGGACGAGGTTGCCGGTGATCCCGCCGGCGGTTCCGCCCTATGGACCAGCGCCAACTCCTGCAGCTTTGCGAGGATGGGATCCAGTGCCGAAAGAGTGGAACCGGCGATGACCTTCTTCAGCCCGGCCGCCGAAATACTGTGGCCGGTATCGGCATTGGTGCACAGATGAAGTGTTTCCAGGACCTGCATCTCAGGCTTGTTCAGCCGTTCCAAGGCCCGCTGTACGCTGACCCGCGCGCCCGCCCTCGCAGCAAGGGCTGCAAAGTCGGGAGCCATGGGGGAGATGAGGTCCGGCCGCGCGGCAAACAAGGCCCGCAGCGAATTGTCGCTGCGCGCTTCAAGTTCCTTGCTGAGCGCGCGTATAAGGGACATCAATCCAACGTTACCGCCCCGGGGCCGCTGGTGCCCGTCGGTGGAGCCGGAGGTTAGTGCCGGCGGCGCTGGCGAACTGCGTCAAGGACCAGGAAGATGGCCAGCATGAAGGCCACCGGCAGTCCGTAAAGGGCCGTCCAAGTCACCCATACCGGCGGCACGTCCTCGTTCAAAGCCACAGCCATGACCGTGCCAACGGCTGCCAGGGAGATGACGGCAATGACGGCGGCGATGATTATGAGGGGGCGGCGGTAACCCGGGGAAGTCATGGTCACAACGCTAGCAGCAGCCCGTGGCGCCGCCATCGTGATCTCTGGTTCCGGTACTGCATGATCGCGGCAAAGCGGGAATAGGGGGTCCGGCAGGATAACCTTGAAGCAACAGACCAACACGGACCGGGCTGTCACCCTCGATCCCGCAGATCCCTGCGGATGCGGTGATGGGCCCGACGTGTCTCCCACAGCAAGAACGAAGAAGGTTGATTACGTGCCTACCGGCAAGGTCAAGTGGTATGACAAGGAAAAAGGCTTCGGATTCCTCGCAGCTGAAGACGGCCAGGAAGTATTCCTGCCCAAAACGTCCCTGCCCGCGGGCGTAACGGAGCTCAAAGCCGGAACCCGGGTTGAGTTCGGTGTGGCTGACGGCCGCCGTGGAGCACAGGCGCTGGGACTGCGTGTCTTGGAGAAGACGCCCTCCATTGCCAAGGCCAAGCGCATGAACGCCAAGGACCTCGCACCCATGGTGCAGGACCTGGTGACGGTGCTGGACAACCTCTCCGGCTCCTTGTCCTCAGGTAAGTACCCGGACGGCAACAAGGCCAAGGCCATTAGCCTGGCCTTGCGCAAGGTTGCCGACGAGCTGGAAGCTTAGGACCGGCCATGACATCGGAATCCGCACAGGACACCACGGCCGGCCCTGAAGCTGCCCAGGCTCCTGGAAACGGGGACGCCCCCGCGCGGAAACCCGGCGCGGACAAATCCCGCACCGGTTTACCCGTGTGGCGCACCGGCAAGCCGGACGCGTTCCTGGCCGCCGCCGTCGATGCTGCTCGTGTTGCAGTGGAAGGCATCGCCAACCCGGGTGAAGTCGGGTCGCACCTCGGCGCCAAGTCTGAGGGCGACCGCGTGGTGACCCACCTGTTCGAGTCCCGCCTGGCCGGCTACGGCGGCTGGCAGTGGTACGCAGTGGTGACCCGCAACTCGCGCTCCAAGATCGTGACGGTGAGCGAGCTCGGTTTGCTGCCTTCCGAGGATTCCATCCTGGCCCCCGAGTGGGTGCCGTGGGCCAAGCGCGTCCGTCCCGAGGATGAGACGCCGTTGGTGGAAGAGACCGTTGAGGACGTCACGGAAGAGTCCGTGCAGGCGGCCGAAGACGAGGCCACCGAAACCGCTGATTCGGTTGCGGATACCGATGAAGCTGACGACGACGCTGACCACGACGAAGCCGGGGCTGAATAGGCATTGCGGAAACCCGGGGTGACCACAGTGAAGGCGGACGCTGATGTCCACGTTTAGGTCACTCGGAATCCTCAACTACCGCATCTGGTTCTTCGGTGCGCTGATCTCCAACATCGGCACCTGGATGCAGCGGACGGCGCAGGACTGGTTGGTCTTTGACCACTTGACCGCGCACGACGCCGGGGCCATGGGCATCACCCTGGCACTCCAACTCGGTCCCCAACTTTTCCTCGCTCCGTGGGCGGGGCTGCTGGCCGACCGTTACAGCAGGCGCAGGCTCCTGCTCATCACCTTGGTGGCAATGGCCCTCCTCAGCACGGGGCTTGGCGTGTTGGTACTGCTGGGTATCGCTGAACTCTGGCACGTTTATCTTTTTGCCCTCATGCTCGGAATTGTTACCGCCGTGGACGCGCCCGTGCGCCAGACCTTCGTCTCCGAACTGGTCACCGACGATTACCTGCCCAACGCGGTTGCTCTCAACAGCGCCTCCTTCAACGTGGCCCGGATGATCGGCCCCGCCGTCTCCGGTGTGTTGACGGTGGTGGTGGGCCCCGGCTGGGTGTTCCTCATCAACACCCTGTCATTCGTCGCCATGCTCTGGGCCCTGAAACTCATTCCCACTTCTTCACTCCGCATCCAACCCAAGGCACCCGCGGGCAAGGGACGCATCCGGGAGGGTTTACGGTACGTCCGGAACAGGCCGGACATCCAAGTGGTGTTGGTGGCGGTCTTCATTGTGGGAACGTTCGGACTCAACTTTCCCTTGTTCATTGCCGCGATGGTGGGGACCCAATTCGGCATGGACGCAGGCGCATTCGGAGCGTTGAACTCGGTCATGGCCATTGGCTCGGTGACAGGTGCCCTGTTGGCTGCCAGACGCGGAAGACCGCGGCTCAGGCTGATCTTCGGGGCTGCCGGGGGTTTCGGCGTGGCAAGCGCACTGGCCGCAATGGCACCGAACGCCGTGCTTTTCGGGCTGGCCCTGATTCCTTGCGGGCTCTTCGCGCTCACCCTGATCACCAGCGCCAACGGCTACGTACAGTCCACCACCGAGGCGGTCATGCGCGGGCGGGTCATGTCCCTCTACATGGCCATCTTCATGGGCGGCACCCCCATCGGGGCGCCATTGGTGGGTTGGGTGGCCAACGTCGGTGGCCCACGCTGGGCCGTTGGCGTCGCAGCGGCTGCCGGCGTCAGCACCGCCGTCGTGGGTTTGCTGTGGATCATCCGCGCGAAGCAGCTGCGGCTGCGTTTTGACCGGCGGGCCCGCGGACTGAAGCACTTCCGGGTGGAGTCGCTGAATGCGCGTCCGGAAACTGACGACGGCGATGCCCGCCGGCAGGGCGCGTAACGCACCTTAAACGGCGGCGGCGCCGTCCGGGAACTACCCGAACGACGCCGACGACAGCCAGTGGTGCTACTTCTTCAGTTCGCCCACTACGTAGTCGATGCTGGCGAGCAGTGCGGAAACGTCGTCCGGCTCGATGGCGACGAATGTGGCAATGCGGAGCTGGTTGCGGCCGAGCTTGCGGTACGGCTCGGTGTCCACCACGCCGTTGGCGCGCAGGACCTTGGCAATGGCCGCGGCGTCAATGGAGTCGTCGAAGTCGATGGTGGCAATGACGTTGGAGCGGTCTTCGGCCTTGGCGACGAAAGGCGTTGCGTACTCCGAGGCCTCAGCCCAGGAGTAGATGCGGTTGGCGGAATCTGCCGTGCGCTTGCTGGCGAAGTCCAAGCCGCCGTTGCTGTTAAGCCACTGCACCTGGGCATCCAGGGTCACCAAGGTGGAGAGCGACGGGGTGTTGTACGTCTGGTTCAGCTTGGAGTTGTCAATGGCGGTCTGCAGGTCCAGGAAGTCCGGGATCCAGCGGCCGCTGGCTTTGATACGGGCGGCGCGCTCCAAGGCGGCGGGGGAGAAGAGACCCAGCCATAGTCCACCGTCGGAGGCGAAGTTCTTTTGCGGGGCGAAGTAGTAGACGTCCGACTCGGCAACGTCAACGTCCAGTCCACCGGCCGCTGAGGTGGCGTCCACCAGGACGAGGGAGCCTTCGTCAGCACCCTGGACCCGCTTCACGGGAGCGGCTACGCCCGTTGACGTTTCGTTCTGGGGCCAGGCGTAGACATCAACACCGGCTTCGGCCTGTGACACGGGGCGGGTTCCGGGTTCGGCTTTGATGATGGAAGAAGCTTCAAGGAAGGGTGCCTTGTTGGTGGCGGCGGCGAACTTGGAACCGAACTCACCGAAGGAGAGGTGCTGTGCCTTCTTCTCCACCAAGCCAAACGCAGCCACATCCCAAAATGCCGTTGAACCGCCCACTCCGAGGACCACTTCATAGCCTTCCGGAGCGCGGAAGAACTGGCTGAGTCCTTCACGGACCGAACCAACCAGGTTCTTGACGGGAGCCTGGCGGTGGGAAGTGCCGAGAATGGTGGACGATGCTGCAGACAGCGCCTCGATCTGTTCCGGGCGAACCTTGGACGGTCCAGCGCCGAAGCGTCCGTCCTTGGGCAGCAGGTCGGCGGGAATGGTGATGCTGTTGTCGCTCACGTGGCGCTCCAATGGGTGTCGGCTAGAGATGGGAGGTGGCATAGGGCAGCAACTGCCCCTTCGACACCCCAATTCTGCCTGACACGGCCCGCGCGCAGGAACCTGCGGCCGTCATAGTCCGCTACGTGGAATGCGGGCTCACCGAATGCGACCGGAATTATCCAGAGTAATTCCAAATAAGCTAGGCTGGGGGTTGGCGTTCAGGGGGCGGCGGTGTACACCGTCCGCCCTGGCAAGGGACGCGGTACGGTGGAGATTACGCAAGAAACTGCGTTCGAGGAGAGCTGAGCTGGATGACGGATCTGATCGATACCACTGAGATGTATCTTCGGACCATTTTGGAGCTTGAAGAAGAAAACATTGTGGCTCTCCGGGCCCGCATCGCCGAGCGCCTGCGCCACTCCGGACCCACTGTTTCCCAGACCATCGGACGCATGGAGCGCGATGGCCTGGTGATTGTGTCCAACGACCGCCACCTTGAACTGACGGAAGTGGGCCGGAAGCGCGCCACCGAAGTCATGCGCAAGCACCGCTTGGCGGAGCGCCTGCTGGCTGATGTGATCGGGTTGGATTGGGCTTACGTTCACGATGAAGCGTGTCGCTGGGAGCATGTCATGAGCGAGCGCGTGGAGCGCCGCCTCTACGAGCTTCTGGAGCATCCCACGGAATCGCCTTACGGCAACCCCATCCCCGGACTTGAGGCGCTCGGTGGCCTTGCCAGCCAGCCCTTCCCGCGGCTCGACGTCAACCTGCTTCAGGCCATGGACGGATATGCCCCCGACTCGCGCGTGGCGGTCACCCGGCTCGCCGAACCCATCCAGGTGGAGCCGGAGCTCCTGACCCAGCTGGACGAAGGCGGAATCCGCCCGGGCGCAAGTGTCTCGCTGGAACGCGTTGGCGAGTACATTTCGGTCCGGGTCCCCGGTATTGAAGGCGCTTTGGAATTGCCTCCCGAGGTGGCTGCGCACGTTTTCGTCTCCGTCAGCTGACCGGAGCCGGAAGGCGCCGTGCCAAACCTCACTTCTGCGCCTGTTCTGCGCGTGTGACCTGCGGTTTTCTGAAAAAGATGATAAAGGCCTTCCGCGCTGAGTGCGTTCCTGTTGATAACGAATTTATTACCGAAGGCCTTAATCCCCTATAGTTATCTACTAGCGCCGATACCAAAGCGTTACCTGATCCGGAGCCGAGCTCTGCCAGCGGATCAGGTGTGTCACCCACCACTGGCAGAGGCGGGGGAACCACAAGCGGCTGTCTAAAGAAGCAGCCTTGGGGTGAAGTCCGCAGCAGAAGTGCCCACGTATGCAAGTCCCTCTTGGGATACCTGTGTGCCGTGAGCGCCTCGTGCGGACCGGGTCTTTGTACTCTCTGACCCGAATCCGACAGCTAACTTCGCAGGCTTTTGAGAGAGGAACAGAGTTTGACATCGCAGAACGTCAGGGGCCGCCGCCGTGCGTCCGGCCCCGCTGCTGAGCTGCGGCCAGCCACCGTCGTAACGGAGATCCGGCCCCGCGACACCGAGCGTCAGGTGCGCCGCCGTAAGAGCCCCTTGCGCCAGGTTGCCGACTTCGCCGCTGCCAGCGGCGTCGGGCAGAAGGCCGGTGTTGCGCTTGCCGCCACCGGACTCGCCCTGACTGTCGGACTGCCGGCCACCAGCCCGGTCATGGCCACCTCGGAATCAGGCCAGACCGAATCCGCCCTTGCCGTCGCAGCCCCCGCCGGCAGCCAGCCGGAGGTCTCCGCCGCCGCTTCGGCCAAGATCGACTTCAGCCGCGCCGCCGTCGCCACTGCAGCTGACCCCGATGGGAAGCTGAAGCAACTGCTCAGCGCCCAGTCGGCCGGAAGCATCCAGCGCGCCTCATCCGTTGGCACCATGGCCAGCCCGCTTGATTCGCTCGCCACGGCATCCCCCTTCGGCTACCGTGTCAGCCCCCTCACGGGCGGCGCCGGCGATTTCCACCGGGGCCAGGACTTCGTAGCCCAGTGCGGCACCGCTGTGCACGCAGCAGCCACCGGCAAGGTCACCTTCGCTGGATGGCACGAGTACGGCGGAGGCAACCGCGTGGTCATTGACCACGGCAACGGCCTCGAAACCACGTACAACCACCTGTCGTCATTCACCGTCCAGGTGGGCCAGACCGTCAACCGTGGCGATACCGTCGCGCTGAGCGGCACCACGGGCGCTTCCACCGGCTGCCACCTCCACTTCGAGGTCCAGGTCAACGGAGAAGTAGTAGACCCCATGGGCTGGCTCTAAGCCAGCTGATGGTCGCCTCTCGCATATGCGGGACGCCCCGTGACCTGAATGTGACATTCGCGTTCAACTGTTGTAGCGTACAGAGCGCATCGGCTTTTTAGGGGGCCGGTGCACTTGAGTGGATTGCCTAGCTCTGCCACCGCTCAAGGTCCGTTCGCATAAATCGTCTGGCAGGGGCGGGGGAACCACTTCTGGTCTTCGAGAGAAGGCCTTGGGGTTAAGTCGCAAAACTTCTTTGGAAGCAGAGCGGCCGGATGACTCCCATCCGAATCCGACAGCTCACCTCGCAGGCATTGGGAGAGGCTACCTACGTGTCATCACGCACTACCCCTGCGCGCCATCGCGCCCAAACGGTTCGTACGAACCCGTTGAACACGCTTTCCAAGGCTGTTTCCTCCAACGCCGGAACTGTGGGCCGCCAGGCCGCCGTTCTCGCAGCAGCCTCAGGCCTCGTCCTCACTGTCGGATTGCCCGCACACGCAGCAGACGCCGACGTTTCCAAAACCGAAGCCTCCAGCACCCAACAGCTGGTTGTTACGGCAGTGGTCACAGCAGAGCCAACAGCCACCGTTTCCTTCGAGAGCCCCACCGTGGCCACCAAGGAAGCCCCCAAGGTAGTCCAGCGCGCAGCCCAGGTTACTGAGCGTGCAGCGGCCACCACCGAAGATGCGTCTGAAGCCGTGACGGCGAAGTCCTCCGAAGCCAAGGACCCGGCTGCCAGCGCAGCTGCCTCCGGCTTGGCCGCCATCGCCTACACCGGAATCGGTTCTCCCTACGTTTGGGGCGGCACAACGCCCAACGGTTGGGATTGCTCCGGCTTCACCCAGTGGGTTTACGCACAGGCGGGCATCAGCATCCCCCGCGTGAATGCCTGGACGGCCATGACCCCCACCAGCACTCCTTCTCCCGGCGACCTCGTCATGCAGAACGGCGGAGCCCACGTGGGCATCTACGTCGGCAACGGCATGATGATCAGCGCTTTGAACCCCGGTCAGGGAACGCTGCTGCACTCAGTAGCTTCCACCGGCACTTCCTCGTTCTACACCCTCCGCTAAAACAATCCGGTTCGGGGTCGGCCGGCATGCCCACAGTGCCTGCCAACCCACTACCCGTGTGCACCCCAACTGCACTCGGATACGAAAAGAGAAAATCATGACCAGTGCAAACAAGCTTGCACGGCACCGCGCCGAGGCCCCTAAGACCAGCTCGATTGCCGTCATCGCCAAGGCTGTCAGCTCCAACGCCGGCGGCGTTGGCCGCCAGGCAGCAGTGATCGCCGCAGCTTCAGGCCTGGTCCTGACCAGTGGCATCGCTGCCAACGCTGCAGACACCAATGTGGACCGCGAGTCGACCTCCACGTCCACTCTGGACGTTCAGTCGGTAGTTCAGGCCACCATCGCAGCGGACTCCACCGTGGCCATCTCCTACGAGCGCCCCGTGGTCACCACCGTGGAAGCCCCTGCTCCCGTAGTGGTGGAAGAAGCCCCGGCCAAGGTTGAAGCAAAGGTCGAAGCCAAGGAAGCAACTGCGGTTGCCGCCAAGGCCGCTCCGGCTGCCAACGCTACTGTGGCTGTCAGCAATGCAACCCCTGCACCGGCAGCTCCGGCCGCTTCCAGCGGACTCGGCGCAGCCATCGCAGCAGCTGCTTACGCCCAGCTCGGCGTCACCCAGGACTGCACCATGCTGGTCACCAACTCCCTTGCAGCCGTGGGCATCAACTTCCACGACTGGCCTGCAGGCTACCTCTCCTTGGGCCGCACGGTCAGTGCAGCAGAAGCCCAGCCCGGCGACCTCGCCTACTACGCCAACGGTGGTTTGGCTGGACAGGCCCACATCGCTGTCTACGTGGGCAACGGTCAGGCGGTTCACGGTGGATGGAACGGATCCACCACGGCACTGTTCAGCGTCAACGTGGGCTCCGGCCCGGTTTTCATCCGCGTCAACGGCTGATACACCCTCTTCTGAACACCCCGCAGGCTTCGGCCGGCGGGGTGTTCTGCTTTAACCGCGCGTGAATTCTTGCCGACACTGTGAGCGAAACGACAGAAAAATTCGTTGATACGGCATATAAGTGCTTACCCTTATGGTGTCGATCCACAGCCCGTACAAGCAGAGGGCAGCCGGCCCTCGTGCCCCTGACGGGTGCGGCCGTGAAGAGGTACGTGCATGCGCACACTCGTTCTGAATGCTGGATATGAACCGCTGGCGGTAATAACATTCCGCCGGGCGCTGGTCCTTGTGTTGACGGGGAAAGCTAGCGTAGTGGCCGAAGGCGACGAGCCTGTCGTCGGGCCACAGGAAGTTCTCGGACGTCCATCCGTGATTCTTCTCAACCGCTACATCCGCCCCCGGTACAACAGGATTACCGCCGTGAGTCGTCGTGGAGTTCTTCGCCGCGACGGACACCGCTGTGCCTATTGCGGGAAAACAGCCCACACCATAGACCACGTCCACCCCAAGTCCAGGGGCGGCGCGGATTCCTGGGAAAACCTGGTTGCGGCGTGCTTGAAATGCAACAACGCCAAGAGCGACCACACGCTGGCTGAGATGGGCTGGAAGCTCCGTTTCAAACCCGGTGTGCCCCAGGGAACCATGTGGCAGATCAAAGAACTCGAGAAACCTGCGCCGGACTGGGACCCGTTCCTGTTGCCGGAATCCGCTGCCTGATCGATTTCTGCTGAGCCCCGAACGCCCGGGTAATCTGGGCGGATGGAGTTCAATGCCGTGATTTTGGCGGGTGGGAGGGCCACCCGCCTCGGTGGCGTGCCCAAGCCAACCTTGAAGTACGACGGCGACACCCTCCTTCAGCATGCACTGCACGCTGCCCGGGGTGCTTCGGCGGTGGTTGTGGTGGGGCCGGATGTACCCGGTTCAGGAGGCGGTGGCGAGGCTGTAATCAGTGGACGGGCGGGCGCCGGCGGACAGCTCCCGGGCAGGATCCTGCTGGCACGTGAGGAGCCGGTGTTTGCCGGACCTGCGGCAGCCATTGCAGCAGGCCTGGCTGCGCTGACGAAAAATGGTGAAAGCAGTCCGTGGACGCTGGTTCTGGCTTGCGACATGCCGCATGCCTCCCGCGGAGTTGGTCTTCTGTGGGCCGCGCTGGAGTCCAGTCCTGGGGCGGAAGGCGCCATGGCTGTCTCTGTGGACGGGCGAAAGCAACCACTCCTGGGGGCCTACAGTACGGCCGCCCTGGAAAGGGAAGTGGGCGTAGCTTCAGAAGGTTCGGGGTTAACGAACTCTTCAGTGTTCCGGCTGCTTGCTAGGCTGAACGTGCTGGACGTTGAGGTCCCTGCGGGGTCCACGGATGACGTGGATACGTGGGAGGACGCGGCGGCCTTGGGCATTGACTACGAGTTGGAGGCGGACGTGAAGAGCCAGGAAGAGACGCTCGAGGAATGGTGCCGGACACTGCTTCAGGCTTTCGAGCTGGAGGGCGTGGAGGTGGACATCAACGAGGTCCTAGCGGTGGCAGGTGTTGCAGCGCACTCAGTGGTGCGCCCCGCCGCGCCCTTGACAACGTTCATTGCCGGATATGCGGCTGGCATGGCCCGCGGGATCGGCCAGGCCAGCGATGACGCGTCCATGAACGCTGCCTTGGAACTTGCCCGCAAAATTGCCAAGGAGTACTCGGAGTCCGGGACCGGCACGGAATGACGGTGGCCCCCAACGAGGGCCATCACGCGGCACACACATGGCATGAAGCCCGGCAGCGCGCGTTTGATGTCGCCGCTCCCATTCCGTCAGGCCCTGTCCCGCTTGGTACAGCCCTTGGGCGCACCTTGGCCTCGGATGCCGTGGCCGTGCAGGACATGCCCCACTATGCCTCGTCCGCCATGGACGGGTGGGCCGTCAACGGCAGTGGTCCATGGATACTCAACGAGCCGGGGCAGCGGCTGACGCCGCACCAAGCCAGTCCCATAGTCACGGGCGGGCTGATTCCGCCCGGGGCCAAGGCAGTCCTGCGCAGCGAGAGCGGTGTGATAACCACCGACGACGACGGCCTGCCGGTGCTTGCGCTCGGCGGCAGCGCCAAACCGGGGGAGCCCCGCAACGGCCAACACATCCGTAAAGCCGCTGGAGAAGCCGCCGAGGGTGACATCCTGCTCAACGCCGGGACGGTTCTGAATCCGGCACACATTGCCTTGGCAGCGCTTGCTGGGCTGGATCACCTCGAGGTTCTCGGAAAACCGCTGGTCCGGTTCCTCCTGACGGGTTCGGAAGTGGTCACCCGGGGTGTTCCGCTTCCTGGCCAGGTCCGGGATACCTTCGGTCCGCAGCTGGGCGCCGTGGTTGAGCTTTTGGGCGGCATCGCAGGGGAACAACTCAGGGTGGGCGACAACTATGAGGAGTGGATCGACGCACTCCAGGATACCGAGCCAACGCTGGACGAACTGACCCCCGACGAACCGTTCGTTGAAGCGGAGCCGCCTGCCGACGTCGTGATTACTACGGGCGGGACGGGACGCTCGGGGACCGACCACCTGCGGAAAGCCGTAGCTGAACTGGGTGGCAGTCTGCTGATTGATGGCATCGCCATGCGCCCGGGACATCCGGCAGTGTTGGCGGAACTGCCCGACGGCCGGTTTGTGTTGGGCCTGCCGGGAAATCCCCTGGCTGCCATGATGGCTTTGTTTACCGTAGGCGCACCCTTGCTGGCGGCTTTGGGTCACGGCCGTCTGGAAGAGGTGGGTGAGGTTCCCTGCGGCACCACCATCGATCCCGAGCTTGGACGCACCCGCTTGATGCCGTTCAAGCTGGTGTATGGACTGGCGTCTCCAACCCAACATGCCGGCCCTGGAATGATGCGTGGCCTGGCCGGCGCGGATGGGGTGATGGTGGTGCCACCACACGGAGTCCAGCTGGGTGAGATGGTGCCTGCGTTCGCACTGCCTTGGGGCAAAGCACTGCCCGTGCCCAAGGCCCCGGAAGAGAAGGCCCGGAAAGCGGCGCCGCGGCAACAAAGAAAGGCTCCTTCCGGTCCCGTGGACTGGAGCGCGCTGGACGCTTGAGGCGTGTCATAAGGGGCTTTGGGTCTGGTGACAAAGTGCAATGATGGACTCATGAACAGGCATGCTCCAGAACAGGACATCAACGAAGATGACCTGCAGATCCACCCGCCCAAACAAGCAGCGGCCGGCCTCAAAGCTGTCACGGTTGCCCTCGAACGCGGTTATGCCCAAGCCGGCGTGAGCCGTACGGTCCGTTCCATGCTCAGGGTCAACCAGCATGACGGTTTCGATTGTCCGGGATGCGCATGGCCGGAATCAATCACGGGCAGGCGGAGTCCCGCAGAGTTCTGCGAGAACGGTGCAAAAGCGATCGCCGAGGAGAGCACCACCCGTACGGTGGGCGCCGAATTCTGGGCCAAGCATTCCCTCGCGGACCTTGAGGATAAGACCGAGTACTGGTTGGGAAGCCAAGGTCGACTTTCCGAGCCTGTGGTCATCAAACCGGGGGACACCCACTATTCGCCCATCACGTGGGCCGACGCTTTCGCCCTGATCGGGGAGCACATCAACGCCTCCACTCCGGACAAGTGTGTGTTCTACACGTCCGGCAGGACGGCCAACGAGACCGCCTTCATGTACCAGTTGTTTGCCCGGAGCCTCGGCACCAACAACCTTCCCGATTGCTCCAACATGTGCCATGAGTCTTCCGGCAGTGCCCTCAACCCCACCATCGGAATCGGAAAAGGCACCGTCTCACTGGAGGACATCCACCACGCGCAGTTGGTCCTGGTGGTGGGCCAAAATCCCGGAACCAATCACCCACGCATGCTGTCCGCCCTCCGTGACTGCAAGAACAACGGCGGCAAAATCATCGCCGTCAACCCGCTTCCCGAAGCGGGTCTCCTGAACTTCAAGGATCCCCAGTCCCTGAACGGTGTCATCGGTGGCGGCACCACCATCGCTGATGAGTTCTTGCAGATCAAAGTAGGCGGCGACCTCGCCCTGTTCCAGGCTCTGGGCCACCTGCTCCTGGAGGAAGAGAAGCGCAACCCGGGCACGGTAGTCGACCATTCCTTTATTGATGAGCAGACCGAAGGGTTCGCTGCCTACAAGGAAGCCCGTTCGGTGCTGGATTGGGCCGCAACGGAGCGGGCAACAGGGCTGAGCCGTGAAGAGATTACCCAGGCGGCGGCGATGATGGCTGCGTCGAAGGCAACCATCATCTGCTGGGCTCTCGGTCTGACCCAGCAGCCCCACTCGGTGGATACGCTCCGCGAGATCATCAACCTTTTGCTGCTTCAGGGTAACTTCGGCAAACGTGGTGCCGGTGCCTGCCCTGTCAGGGGGCACTCCAATGTCCAAGGCGACCGCACCATGGGCATCTGGGAGAAACCCAAGGAACCGTTCCTCGCCGCGCTGGATGCGGAGTTCGGCTTCCACATGCCCCGGGATCACGGCTACGACTCCGTGGAAACCCAGCACGCCTTGGAAAAGGGCGAGGTGGATGTTTTCGTCTCCATGGGCGGAAACTTCGCAGCGGCGGGATCGGACACCGCAGCCTTGGAGGAAGGCTTGAAGAAGGCCGGACTGACTGTCCATATTTCCACCAAGCCCAACCGCGCCCACGTGGTACACGGCAAAACGTCCCTGGTCCTGCCCACGCTGGGCCGGACGGACACTGATGACAAACACCCCAAGGGCAAGCAGTTCCTTTCCGTGGAGGACTCCATGTCCGTCATCCACAAAACGCAAGGGCGCTTGGAGCCGGTGTCCGAGCACCTGCTGAGCGAACCGGTGATCGTGGCCCGCATGGCGCAAGCGACGCTGGGGGACAACCACAGTGTGGACTGGCGCGCCATGGCCGAGGACTACGACGTCATCCGGGACCACATCTCGCGGGTCATTCCCGGCTTCGAGGACTTCAACGCCAGGGTTCGAACCAAGAACGGCTTCGTCCTGCCCAATCCGCCCAGGGATACCCGGACCTTCGCCACGGACATCGGCAAGGGACGTTTCTCCGTGCGGCCGCTTGAGTACCTTGAGGCACCGGCGGGCCACCTGATCCTGCAGACGGTTCGCAGCCACGATCAGTACAACACCACGTTCTATGGTTTGGATGACCGGTACCGTGGCGTCTCGGAGGGCCGCCGTGTGATCCTGGTCCACCCGGAGGACCTGAAGGAACTGGGCTTCGAAGACCGTGACCTGGTGGATGTCATCTCCACCTTCGCGGGAACGGAACGGCGGGCCGACAAGTTCCGGCTCATCGGATACCCCACAGCCAAGGGCTGCGCCGCAGCATACTTCCCGGAAGCCAACGCGCTGGTCCACCGCGAACTGGTGGCACGGGAATCCAACACCCCCGGCTACAAAGCCATGACGGTACGCTTCGTCAAGCATGAGGAGAACGGATCCTGATATGGGACGTGTAACCCAGCGCCGCAAGGTGCACAAATTTGTCTTGGACGGTTCGCCTCAGGCATTGGAACATCCCGTACGGTTCAAGGAAGACGTCCTGGCGGTGGAGGAGCCACTTGAGATCCGCTTGGGCGAGATGTCGTTCTCCGTGACCATGCGGACCCCCGGAGACGACTTCGACCTCGTCGCGGGATTCCTGGTGTCGGAAGGAATCATCTGGGAGCCGGGACAGCTGGTCTCCGAACGGTTCTGCTCCGGAGAGGACGAAAACGGCGTACAGACCTTCAACGTGGTGGACGCGCAGCTTCGGCCGGACGTGGAACGGCCGGACACCGGCCGCAACGTCTACACCTCCAGCTCCTGTGGAATCTGCGGCACGGACTCGATCGAGGCTGTCCGCAAGTCCTCACACCACAGTCCGCGGGAGGACAACGTCACGGTCCCGGTCCGGGCCCTCGCCGCACTGCCGGACCGCCTCCGCGAGGCGCAGGCGGTCTTTGACAAAACCGGTGGCGTGCACGCTGCCGGACTCTTCAGGATCCACGACGACGGCAGCACGGAGCTGCTGTGCCTGCGGGAAGACGTAGGCAGGCACAACGCCGTGGACAAGGTGGTGGGCTGGGCCCTGCGCGCCGGTATGCTCCCGCTGAAGGGCACGGTGCTTCAGGTATCCGGCCGGGCATCGTTCGAGCTCGTTCAGAAAGCAGCCATGGCGGGCATTCCTGTGCTGGCTGCCGTGAGCGCGCCGTCCAGCCTTGCCGCGGAACTGGCGGAGGAAACGGGGATCACGCTGGCTGGCTTCAGCCGCGGGCTCAGCCTTAACGTGTACGCCGGCCGGGACAGGATTGTTGCGGACGCCCCTGCTGCAGAACTGGAGTCCGTTGGCGATAGTGGTCAGTCACTTGGCTAATAAGATGGAACAACGTAGATTTTATCCATCGATTGGAAGCGCGGCGATGCCACCTTCGCCCTCCGCGCCCGGCACTTAAGGGCCGCGGTTAACGAGACTTGCCACCCAGCGAACGCCCAAAGGGGAACTCATTGCACGACGACCGCCGGATCACTGAAGAGCGTCTGGACCGATTTGTTCGGGAACGCATTCTTCCGGCTATTTATGGCCGGGCGATCCCGCTTCAGCTGAGCAGTTGGGACGCGCCCGGCGAGCCCGTGCCGGCCGCCGAAGCGCTACGCCAGGTCTATGCACAGCAGGAGCCCGGAGCTCCATGGGGCAAGGCTTGGAGCACCAAATGGCTGCGCCTGCAGGGCGAGGTGCCGGAGGACTGGGGCATGGCTGAGTCCACCACAGTGGAGATCATTGTTGATCTTGGCTTCAACAGCGAAGTCCCCGGTTTCCAGTGTGAAGGCACCGCCTGGCGCTCCGATGGAAGCATCATCAAGGCGATTTCGCCCCGGAATTACCACGTGCCGCTCAAACTTCTGGGCGGAGGCCACTCCGTGGACTTCTATGTGGAGGCCGCAGCCAATCCTGATGTCGCACAGGGTTGGTCGTTCGCGCCCACGCCTTTGGGTGATAAGGCGACCTCCGGCGAAGAGCCCCAGTACAGACTGGGCCGCATCGCCATCGCTGAAATGAACGAAACTGTGTGGGAACTCAACCAGGACGTCTGGACCCTCAGCGGCTTGATGCACGAACTTCCCATCGAAATGCCACGACGCCACGAGATCCTGCGTGCGCTTGAGCGCATGCTGGACGTCATGGACCCGGACGACGTTGCCGGAACCGCCGCCGCCGGCCGCGCAGAGCTGACACAGGTCCTCAGCCGACCCGCTTACGCCTCGGCCCACGAACTGCTGGCTACCGGCCATGCGCACATCGACTCGGCCTGGCTGTGGCCCGTACGCGAAACCATCCGCAAGTGTGCCCGCACCTTCTCCAATGTGGTGGCCTTGATGGATGAAGACCCCGATTTTGTGTTCTCTTGTTCTTCGGCACAGCAGATGGCGTGGATGAAAGAGTTCTTCCCTGAGCTCTTTGTGCGCATCCGGGAAAAGGTGAAGGCCGGCCAGTTCGTTCCAGTGGGTGGCATGTGGGTGGAATCGGACACCAATATGCCAGGCGGCGAGGCCATGGCCCGCCAATTCGTGGAAGGGAAGAGCTTCTTCCTGAACGAGTTCGACATCGAATGCCAGGAGGCTTGGCTCCCCGATTCGTTTGGTTACTCCGGAGCCATCCCGCAGATCGTCAAGGAAGCCGGTTCGCGGTGGTTCCTCACCCAAAAGATCTCCTGGAACAAGGTCAACCGGATGCCTCACCACACCTTCGCCTGGGAAGGCATAGACGGCACCCGCCTGTTTACGCATTTCCCGCCGGTGGACACGTACAACGCTGAGCTGCACGGACGCGAACTGGCCCACGCAGAGCGCAATTACCGTGATCACGGCCGCGGGACCATGTCACTGGTGCCTTTCGGCTATGGCGACGGCGGTGGCGGACCTACGCGCGAAATGGTTGCCGCTGCGCACCGCACGGCAGATTTGGAAGGCTCCCCGAAGGTCCGCATGGGCACAGCCAAGGACTTCTTCATGAAGGCCGAAGCCGAGTACACCAAGCTGCCCGTATGGGTGGGTGAGATGTACCTGGAAATGCACCGTGGAACGTACACCAGCCAGGCGAAGACCAAGCGCGGCAACCGTCGGAGTGAACACCTTCTGCGCGAAGCGGAGCTGTGGTGCGCCACTGCCGCCGTCCGCTTGGGCGGAGCCTACGCGTATCCCGCAGGCGAGCTCAAACGACTCTGGCGGCTGGTTCTCCTCCAGCAATTCCACGACATCCTGCCTGGCAGCTCCATTGCCTGGGTCCATCAGGACGCCGAACGGAACTATGAAGCCATAGCCAGGGACCTTGAGGCGATCATCAGCCATGCAGCCCAAGCACTGGTAGGCGAAGGCGTTCAGCAGTTCCTGCTGAACGCCGCCCCGCATCAGCGTAACGGCGTCCCCGCGCTGGGGGCGGCCGAGGCAACGGAGCCCGGGCCCGGAGTCACGGTGGACGAGCTGGAGGACGGCTACGTTCTGGATAACGGCATCATCCGGGCCGTCCTGAACCATGACGGCCTGCTGACCTCGCTAGTGGACCATGCCAGTGGCCGCGACGCGATCGCCCCCGGGCATACCGGCAACCTGCTGGAGCTGTTCCGCGATACCCCGAACGAGTGGGACGCCTGGGACATCGAAGAGTTCTACCGCCGCAACGTCACTCCCTTGACCCAAGCGGATGCGCTTGATGTTGAGCGGTCGCCGTCTGCCGTCGTCGTGGTGGTCAAGCGCAAGGTGGGTGCCTCCACCATTTCGCAACGCCTGACTCTCGACGCCGGTGCGGCGTCGCTGGGGATCAGCACCACGGTGGACTGGCAGGAACGCGAAAAGATGCTCAAGATCGCCTTCCCCCTGGACGTCAGGGCGGACCGGTCAGCGTCCGAGACCCAATTTGGCCATGTCTTCCGCCCGACGCACACCAACACATCCTGGGAAGCAGCCAAGTTCGAAATCTGCGCCCACCGCTGGATCCATGTGGCCGAGCCCGGCTACGGCGTGGCCGTGAGCAACTCCTCCAGCTACGGTCACGACGTCACCAGGGCGGTCCGAGCCGATGGCGGAACCACGACGACGGTCCGCACCTCGCTGCTGCGCTCCGCCCGGTTCCCGGACCCCGAGGCAGACCGGGGCGAACACACGCTGGAGTTGTCCATCCGGCCCGGCGCTGCGATCGCTGATGCCGTGGAAGAGGGTTACCGCACCAACCTGCAGCCGAGGTTCATCACTGGCGGACGGCCTGTGGAGCCGCTGCTGTCCGTGACCAACCCCGCGATTGTGGTGGAGGCGGTGAAGCTGGCAGAGGATGGCTCAGGCGATGTGATTGTCCGGCTCTATGAATCGCTGGGGGAGCGTTCAACAGGAATCCTGAGTGCCAACTTTGAGTGCTCAGATGTGATTGCCACGGATCTGCTGGAACGCCCCGCCGAAGCTCCCGGCGTGACCGTGGAGAAGGGCTCCGACGCCAAGCTGGTGCTCCGGCCCTTCCAATTGGTCACGCTGAGGTTGATTCGCTGATAGAAGTGGTTCGCTGAGTTACTCCGCCAGTTCGGCGTCGATGGCATCTTTGAGCACCTGGACCCGAAGGGGGATCACGGTGTCGTGGTGTTTGATCTGGGCGGCCACGTTCTTGGAGAACACTTCCTCAACCAAAGTGGGCATTTCCTTCACGCCGTTCAGGTAGCGTTTGGCCGCAAAGTCGAACTCTGACCTGTTGTTCTTTATCCGGGTGTTGAACGCCTTGACTTCGTCCGCGATCTTGAGAAGTTCCTCTTCTGAGGCATTCCGGGCGGCGGCGTCATCAGCTTTCTTGACGAACTCATCCTTCAGCCGAACAAATTCGTTGTAGTTCTCCTCGGACTTTGCGGTTGTTTCCGCGTGCGATTCCAGCTGTGCAATCTCGTTGTCCAAGGTGCGGGCAAACTCCACGTAGGAGATGTTCTTGGACTGCTTGAGTTGGTTGACGGCTTCACGGCAAGGGACAGCGGCCTGTCCAAGGAGTGTTTGGCGTTCCCGGAGGTTGGCTGCTTTGGATCCCACAAAGAGTCCGCTGCACCCTGCGTCCTCCCTGAAGAGGCCTTCGAACTGAGCGTATGACTCCACGAGGCCTTCCATGGAATCGAGGTATGCCTGGTAGGAGTCGCCAAGGAGGTCTACGGCCCCAGTGACCGTGACTGCTTCTGCACCGGCGGTGTTGCTGGCCTGCACCTCGGCCAAGGCCGTGCGGGCGGAGTTGATGGTCTGCTGGAACTCGTCCCGCTCCGTGGCGGAGCTCTTCTCAGCCTCCTCGCGTGATGCGGGGGCGTTGCGGGCCTTCTTGTACGCGGCCAAGTACTTGTTTACTGCGGGCTGGACTTTGCCTCTAGCATCAACGAGTGCCGTCAGGCGCTCATCCTTGAGGAGGGCCAGGCTTTCCCTGCGCTGCTGAGCGGCCATGGTGGTCAAGGAAATCACCACTACCGAGGCAACCACCGCCAGCACAACGGCAATGGCAAGGGCAATAAGGACTGGGCGGCGCTTACTGCGAACGGGCTCCATGGTCATCGCTATTTCCCCTCACCGGATGCTGCATCAAACTTTTCCAGGCTCTTCTTGAGGACGCCTTCGAAGTCGGAATTCGAGCTGTTGGCACTCTCGATGATCTTTGAGTATTTGTCCTTGGTGGCCGTCTCATATGTTGTTTGCGCCTTGGCGAAAGCATCATTGATATCCAACAGAGCAAGTCCGGCAAGCATGCTCTTGCTCAGGCGCTCAAAGTTGTCCTTGCTATTGAGTACTTCCTGTTGCTTGTCCCGCTGCCCGCGGATGACTGCCTCAACCTCTGTGAGCAGGGTGGTGGTCTCGGCGTCAGCACCGTCCTTGGCGGTGACCAGCGCGGCCAGGCACTCATCAGCACTCTTGACGTAGTCCTGGGCGTAGGACTCGCTCGAAACGTTCAGGGATGAATGCAGGGCTGCACAGGGCCCGCCCACAGACCGGTAGATGTTGGTGGTGTTGATCAACAGTTGATCGTTGTAGGCGATCACCGCACCGTACTGATCCTTGAAGCGGTTGAAAGACTCGGCGACTTCCTGGTCCTTGAGTACCGGCGATTCCGCCATGTGTTGCAGGCGGTCGCGATTTGCCTGGGACTCGCGCACTATGCGCTCACGGTCCTGGCTCAGGACTTTCTCCTCTTCCGATTGTCCCGCTTTCCCGGAAATGGCGTTCGAGTACCGTCCCGAAAACTGTTCCACCAGGGGATCGTAGAGGTTCATCGAGTTGTCCACCATCATGCGGTGCTTATCCAAGCGGACAACGTCGGCACGGCCTGTTTCGGCAGGCCGGGAGAGGGCAAACCAGGTGCCAAGCCCGGCGGCCACCAAGGCCGCTACGACGGCAACAACAATGATGACCGTGCGTCGGGAGCGGGCCCTGGGGGGCGCGCTGATTGTCTCTTCCAAGGATTTATCCCCCATATTTGTGTACTACCTGGATCCTGCGAACCACTCACATCCTGCGAACCACTTAGACGTCGTGCTGGAGCCGCTTCACAAAGAGCTTGGTCCGCTCCTGACGCGGTTCCCGCAACACCTCAGCTGCCGGCCCGCGTTCCACCACGACGCCGCCGTCCATGAAAATTACCTCGTCTGCCACATGCTGGGCAAAGGCCAGCTCATGGGTCACGATCACCATGGTCCACCCCTCTTCGGCGAGTTCCTTGATGACGCCGAGGACGTCGCCAACGAGCTCGGGATCCAACGCCGAGGTTGGCTCGTCGAACAGGAGCAGTTGGGGCTTGAGCGCCAAAGCCCGGACGATTCCCACGCGCTGCTGCTGTCCGCCGGAGAGCTCAAAGGGGTAGGCATCGCGCTTGTCCGCGAGGCCAACGCGCTCCAGCAGGCGTTCGGCGTCGGCAATTGCCTCTGCCCGTGGCCGCTTTTGGACCTGGACGGGCCCTTCAATGATGTTCTTCAGGACCGTCATGTGAGGGAACAGGTTGTAATGCTGGAAAACCATGGCGCTGCGGTCCCGGAGGGCAGCCACCTCTTTCTTCCCCACCTTGGCGCCGAAGTCGATGGCGAGCTCGGCTGAGGCATCGCCGCTACCAAAGGTGACAGTGCCGGCGTCGGGAATTTCCAGGCCGTTCAGGGACCGCAGGACCGTGGTCTTGCCGGAGCCTGAAGGCCCGATCAGGGCCACCACCTGGCCGCGCCGGATATCGATGTCGATGTCCCGCAGAACAACGTTGCTTCCGAAGGCCTTAGCCAGGTTCCGCGCCACCAGGACCGAGGCGACGCGGGGTTCCTGTGCGGATTCGTTAGTGGGCGACATAGCGGTCCAATCTCTTTTCCACGGCGGATTGCGCTGTGGAAAGGACCAGGCAAATGACCCAGTAAACCAGGGCTGCCTGCAGGTAGAGGGCCATGAACTCCTGGCTGAACGCCGCGATTTGCTGGGCGTTGCGGAACAGTTCGGTGACCAGGATGAGCGAGGCGAGGGACGTGTCCTTCACCAGCGAAATGAAGGTGTTGGACAACGGTGGAACGGACACCCGTGCTGCTTGGGGAAGGATGATGCGCACCAGCGCCTGCGGCCGGGACATACCGATGGTGTGACCGGCTTCCCACTGGCCCTTGGGGACGGACAGGATGGCCGCACGGATGATTTCCGCGGCGTACCCGCCCACGTTCAGTGAGAAGGCAATGATGGCGCTGGGCCAGGGGTCAAGCCGGATGCCGATGCTGGGCAGTCCAAAGAAGATCACAAAGAGCTGCACCAGCAGGGGAGTGCCGCGGATGACCGAGACGTAAAAGCGGCCAATGCCTGACAGGAACCAGTTGGGGCTCAGGCGCATCAGGGCAACCACCAGTGCCAGAACCAGGCCGAAGGCAAAGGACGCGAGCGTCAGCGGAATGGTCCCGGTGACGGCGCCGGTGATCAGCGGCCCGAAGGAACTCCAGATGAGGTCCCAGTTCATCTATTTGGTGACGTCCGCACCGAAGTACTTTTCCGAAATTTTGGCCAGTGTGCCGTCAGCCTGGAGGTCGGCCAGGGCCTTGTCCACGGCTGCTGTGAGCTCCGTGGAGCCCTTGCGGAACACCATGGCGCTCTCGGTCTTCTCGGGTGCCTCGGCGGCCACCTTCAGGCCGGAGTCGGGAGTGTTCTTGGCGTAATCCAAATACGTGAGTTTGTCGTTCACGGTGGCGTCCACGCGTCCTTGCTGCACCAGCGTGGCGGACTGGGCCCAGCCTTCCACTGCCTGGACGTTGGCGCCTGCTTCTACGGCCATCTTGTAGAAGTTGCTGGTCAGTGACTGGGCGGTGGTCTTGCCCTTGAGGTCCGCGAAGCTGTTGATGCTGTTGTTGTCCGATTTGGTGACTACCACGCCGGTGGAGATGGTGTACGGCGTGGAGAAATCGTACTTGGCCTTGCGCTCGTCGTTGATGGAGATCTGGTTGGCGATGGTGTCGAATCGCTTGGATTCCAGGCCGGCAAAGATGCCGTCGAACTGGGTCTCCTGGAAGGTAGCCTTCACGCCGAGTTTCCCGGCCACAGCCTGGGCGATCTCGACGTCGAACCCGGTGAGCTCCCCGGCGCCGTCAGCGTGGAAGCTGAAGGGGCGGTAGGTGCCTTCGGTGGCGATAATGAGTTCACCCTTCGATTTCACGTCTGAAAGGGACGTATCACCGCCGGACTGGGCGGGCGCAGATCCTCCGCCGCACGCGGAAAGCGCAAGGGCGGCCGCGGCCACAGTAGCTGCAAGGACAGAGCGGCGGGTACGAAGGCTGTTCATGGAGCCATCTTAGTCACCGCGCAGGCCAGGCTTGGTGGGCGGCGTGCGAAAGTGCCCTTAAAAAGGCTGAGTGGGGGCGGTCCCCAACAGCCCGCCACCACTCATCCCCCCAATTGTGATCACGTGGGCGCCACATCCACCGGAAACCCGTTCTCTGATTCCGGTGTCAGGCTGCAAGCCGCGTTCACACATTCATGATTGTGCCACGATCTAATGGTTTTGTGAAAGTCTTACGCCGAGAGACGTTGCTTTCTTCGCGCAAATGACTTGGAGAACCAGATGCCGGCCAGTCCGAGGCACGTGAAGAGAGCCGCCGAATAGTTGATGAGGACCCGCAACCAGGCCTCCGAAAAGGGAATGAGGGGAAAGAGCTGGGAGGACAACAGCAGCGATAGTCCCAGGAGGAGAAACGCCGAGGCGACACGGAGCAGGACAGGGGCAGTGCTCACCACCGTCCGCCAGATGGCGGGCACCAGACAGGCGGCCACGAATCCCGGATACAGGCGGCCCATGGCCGCGTAGCCGTCCAAAGAAGGTCCCCATTTCAGCCCGCTCATTCCGGCCGAGGATCCCTGCGTGTCCGTGATGACGAAGAAATAGATGGTCAGGGCGCCGATAATTACCGCGGCGGTAATCCCCAGCGGTCCCCGAATGGCACGCACAGCAGAGGGTGAGCCGAAAGCCGTGGCGATCTTGATGCCCATGAAGAAGAAGGTGCCGTAGAGCAGGAAGCGGAGAATCAGATTGCCGATATTCATCCCGCCCAGCCAGCCATCGATCACCAGGTAGGGCGCTTCGATACTGATGAAGATGCTCAATGAGATCAGGGCGAAAATGTAAAAAACTTCGCGGTTCTCCCCTCGGAGTGCGCTTGGAACCCGGGCGAGGGTGATCGCCAGGCACACCACCAGCGTGATCCAGGGCAGGACAGCCGTCATCCGAGGTTCTCCCAAATTCGTTCAGTTCGTTCGTGGTCTTGTTCCTGGCGCTTCAACGTCTTGCCCAACGCCAGAAGCCGCTCACCGGCGAGGGTGGCCAAGGCACTTTGGGACATCCTGTCCAGCGCTTCCTGCCGGGCATTGGGCGGCCATCCCGCTTCAGCCTCCGTAATCAGCCCACCGGCCACCAGCCCTCCGGCCGGCCCCACCCCGGCAGCGCGGGAGGTGGCGATGGCCAGTTCCGGCGGGAGCCTGTTGGCCGTCAGATGTGCGGAGAAATTCTGCGGCGCAATCCCGGTGGTGTGGCTGACCCGGTGCCGCAACTCGCCGTCGTCGATCGCGTCCACCCAGTTCCGCACGGACGTAGGGTGCGGTGGCTCCGAAAGGCGCGGGGCGGGAGTGGAACCGGGTTCGCTGCGGTCCACCACTGCTCGCAGCAAGTCGATGGTGGCCACCTGGCTGACGAGTTCGCAGGACGTGGGCGGAATGGGGGCGCCCTGAAGGTCGGCGTAAAGATCAAAAGTGGAGAGGGCCTGTACGGGATTGATGTTGAAACCGCGGCTGATACTCACCAACGTGGACTCGGCAACCTTGCCGCGGACCAGCTGCTGGGCCAAGGTGGTTCGCTTGATGCCCGCGATCCTGCAGACGTCAGCGGTGCTGGCCTCGGGTGCAACACCGTGAAGCCAGCGCTGGAACGCCTTGGACTGTAAGGGCATGGAGAACTTTCCTGGAGGGGCCGCGAAGGCGAAACAAGCTGGGGACCTAAGTGGGAGTACGAAACGATTTTACGCTGACGCCACATTGAATTATGCTTGATGATTGAACCCGCTGGTCCGTACACCCCCCAAGTCCGGACCAGCGGGTTTTTCCATGCCCGCGGGAATCGCGGCCTGAAATTCTGCGTTCCCTTGGTGGAGGATAGACAATGACTGCAACTTTGGTTGCCAAGGATCTTGCCGGTGGTCATGGCCATCGCACACTTTTCTCGGACCTTTCCCTGACCGTTGCGCCCGGCGATGTTGTGGGCGTGGTGGGAGCCAACGGCGCCGGTAAATCCACGCTGCTGCGCATCCTCGCCGGAGTGGACCAGCCACAAGCGGGGAACGTCAGATTTGCTCCTTCGGATGCCTTTGTGGGCTGGTTGCCGCAGGAACACGAGCGCACCGCCGGCGAAACAATCGCGGCGTACATTGCCCGGCGAACCGGCTGCGCCCGGGCAACACATGAGATGGAATCCACGGCCGAAGCTCTCGGCTCGGGAGCTCCCGGATCCGATGACGCGTATTCCCTGGCGTTCGATCGCTGGATGGCCTCCGGTGCAGCGGATCTGGAGGACCGGGTCCCTGCTGTCTTGGCAGACCTCGGCCTGGAGCTCGGCGCCGACGCCCTGATGACCAGCCTTTCCGGAGGGCAAGCTGCACGCGTAGCCTTGGCCGCGTTGCTGCTCAGCCGTTTCGACGTGGTCCTCCTCGACGAACCCACCAACGATCTTGACCTTGACGGGCTCGCCCGGCTGGAGTCCTTCGTCCAAGGCCTGCGCGGTGGTGTGGTCCTGGTATCGCACGACCGCGAATTCCTGGCCCGCTGCGTCACCACCGTGGTGGAACTGGACCTCGCCCAGAACTCCGTTGCCGTCTACGACGGCGGCTATGAAGCCTTCCTCGAAGAACGCGACGTAGCCAAGCGCCACGCAAGGGAGCGTTACGAAGAGTTCGCCAACACCAAAGCTGACCTCGTCTCCCGGGCACGCACCCAGCGTGAGTGGAGCTCCCAGGGCGTCCGGAACGCGATGAAGAAAAACCCGGACAATGACAAGATCCGGCGCGCCGCGAGCAGCGAATCGTCCGAGAAGCAGGCCCAGAAAGTCCGCCAGATGGAGTCCCGCATTGCCCGGCTCACCGAGGTGGAAGAACCCCGCAAGGAATGGCAGCTGCAATTCAGCATCGGCCAGGCACCCCGCTCAAGTGCCGTCGTCGCCACCTTGCGCAACGTCGTCGCCCGCCAAGGTGACTTCACGCTGGGTCCTGTGAACCTTCAACTCAACGGCGGCGAGCGCATAGGCATCACCGGGCCGAACGGGGCGGGGAAGTCGACGCTTTTGCGCTTGTTGTTGGGGACGCAGGAACCTGACGACGGCGATGCCTCCATGGGTGCTTCGGTTGCCATCGGCGAGATTGACCAGGCGCGTGGACTGCTCGACGGCGGTCTGCCGCTCGGTGACGCTGTTGAAGCTGTGTTGATGGATTGGAACAGCGCGGATGTCCGCACCCTTCTGGCCAAGTTCGGCCTCAAAGCCGATCACACCTCCCGCACCGTGGACTCGTTGTCCCCGGGGGAGCGGACCCGTGCTGCGCTTGCGTTGCTGCAGGCCCGCGGCGTGAATCTGCTGGTGCTGGACGAGCCCACCAACCATTTGGATCTTCCGGCCATTGAGCAACTGGAGGAGGCGCTGGAAAGCTACGAGGGCGCGCTCCTGCTGGTCACCCATGACCGACGGTTGCTGGAAAACGTTCGGCTCGATTCGCGTTGGCACTTGGACAACGGTCAAGTGCAAGAGCTTCATCACACCCCAAGCCAGGAGAAGTAACCATGAGCATGGACCGCGTGGCCTGGAGCTCGCTGTACAACATCACTACTGCCAAGAGCGGTTCGAAGCCGTTCTCCAAGGAAACCCTGAAAAGGGTCATGGCTTTTGCTGCGCCGCATAAAGGCAAGCTCATTGCGTTCGTGATCGCTTCGATTGCGGGTGCTTTCCTGGCTGTGGCTACTCCTGTGCTGGCTGGCCAGGTGGTGGATGCCATCATTGCCAACGCCGGCGTGGGCACGGTGATCTGGTTGGCGGTCCTGATTGCCATCGTCGCCGTTGGCGAGGCCGGTGTTGGCTTGGTGACCCGTTGGTTGTCTTCGATCATCGGCGAGGGCGTCATTGTTGACCTTCGCACGCGGGTATTCGATCACGTACAGCGCATGCCCATCGCGTTCTTCACCCGAACGCGGACCGGAGCCTTGGTCAGCCGCCTGAACAATGACGTCATTGGGGCTCAGTCGGCTTTCGCGGGCACACTGTCCGGGGTGGTCAGCAATGTGGTGGCTTTGGTCCTGACACTCGCCGTCATGCTGAATACGTCCTGGCTCGTGACCGTGCTGGCCATGGTGTTGCTCCCCATCTTCCTGATCCCGGCCCGGCGGATGGGTTCTAAACTGGCGGACCTCCGCCGTGAGGCTGCTGCGCACAACGCTGCCATGGGCACGCAGATGACCGAAAGGTTCTCTGCCCCGGGCGCCACGCTGGTGAAGTTGTTCGGCCGCCCGGACGAGGAATCCCGTGAGTTCGCGGCACGTGCGGGCAGGGTCCGGGACATCGGAATCCGGACTGCCATGCTGCAGTTCACGTTCGTCACGGCCCTGACTTTGGTGTCGGCTTTGGCCTTGGCCTTGGTGTATGGCTTGGGCGGTTGGCTGGCGATCGGCGGGCAGCTCGCACCCGGTGACGTGGTGGTTCTCGCGCTTCTTCTGACAAGGCTCTACGCTCCGTTGACTGCGCTGTCCAATGCCCGTGTGGAAATCATGAGTGCTTTGGTCAGTTTTGAGCGGGTCTTTGAAATCCTTGACCTGAAGCCGCTGATTACCCAGAAGCCTGACGCCGTGGACGTTCCGGCGGGCCCGGTTGCCGTGGAATTCGACGACGTCCGTTTCTCCTACCCCTCCGCCGAGAAGGTGTCACTGGCGTCCCTTGAGGATGTTGCCACCTTGGACACCCGGGGCGGGGAGGAAGTCCTGCACGGGGTAAGTTTCAGGGTTGAACCCGGGCAGACTGTTGCCCTGGTGGGCTCCTCTGGCGCCGGCAAGTCCACGGTGGCCCAGCTGCTCTCGCGCTTGTACGACGTCGACTCCGGTGCCGTGCGCCTGGGCGGGCAAAAACCTGGAACGGGCGTGGACGTCCGTGATCTCAGCTTCGATTCCCTCCGCGACACCATGGGCATGGTGACCCAGGACGGCCACCTCTTCCACGAAACCATCGCCTCCAACCTGCGCCTTGCCCGGCCGGAGGCCACCGAAGACGACATGTGGGATGTGCTCAGGCGCGCACGCCTGGAACCGATGATCCGGTCCCTGCCCGATGGCTTGGAAACCGTGGTGGGGGAGCGCGGCTACCGGCTCTCCGGTGGTGAACGCCAACGGCTCACCATTGCACGGCTCCTCATCAAGCAGCCCCGCGTTGTGATCCTCGACGAAGCTACTGCTGCGTTGGACTCCACCAATGAAGCCGCCGTCCAGGCGGCCTTGGGCGAGGCACTTGCGGGGCGTACCGCCGTCGTGATTGCGCACCGCTTGTCCACCATCCGTGCCGCAGACGCCATTTTGGTGGTTGAGGACGGCAGGATCGTGGAGCGTGGCACGCACACCGAGCTGCTTGCTGCCGATGGACGCTACGCGGAGCTCTACCAAACCCAGTTCGCTGAAGCCACCGCCGTGGCGCAGGAAGCGGTCCCGGAGCTGTAGCCCAACTGGGTAGCAGATCAGGCCGTTCTGAGCGCTCAGAACGGCCTGATCTGCTACCTACTTGGGCGGGGTCAACAGCGGGATGACGTGGTCCGTCAGCAACGGTGCCAGGTCAGTGGGAAGCGGGGCGTCCAGGTCCAGCCAGCGGATCTCCGCTATCTCTGCGGAGGGGTGCGCCTCCCACGTTCCGGGGGCAGTGAAAACGGTGGCTTCGATGGTGGTGGCTGCCTCGTTGGCGGCCACAGCAAACCACACGCCGAACGGCTCGAGGAGGTTTGGCGCTACCTCGATCCCGACCTCCTCGAAGAGCTCCCGGGAAGCAGCCTCGGCAGCGGTTTCGCCGGGCTCGGGCTTGCCGCCCGGGTGCATGAACTTGTCCGTCCCGCGCTTGCGGACGGTCAGCAGGTGACCTTGCTGGTTGTAGACGCAGACCGCGCTCACAATGATCAGGTCCGTGCCGGTTCCACTCATGCTTGCCTCCCGGCATCGATACGAACCAGATGCGATTCCAGCAGCAAATCCTTTGCGGGCCCGCGGACATCCCAGGTGAAACTGAACGAGTCAGGTCCCTCACGGACGTACTCCACACGGTAATCGTCGGGATCGCACCAGTGCTTATCCTGGTTGCCGTCGTCGGCGAAGCTCATCACATGGAACGGCCGGCCGTCGGGAAAGAAAACGTCCATCGAATCCGGCCCGGCGCCCGGTTTCAGAAGGTACTCGCGGAAGGCCGGCCCCGAATGGGTAGGCCAGTGCATGGTTCCGTCTTCGCGGTAGTCCAGGCCGCCGTCGGGGTTCCGGGTATAGCGCACGACGCCGGTAAAGGTTCCGTTGGTGCCGGACGTCCGGTCCAGGAGGGTCCGCTCCACGCGCCAGCTGCCGGCCAGGTAGGCCTGCAAGTCCGGGGTGGGCTGCTGGTAATTCAAGTGCCCTCGATTGGAATCGAACCAACGACACCGGCTTTAGGAGAGCCGTGCTCTATCCACTGAGCTACGAGGGCCTGTGTGTCCATGGCTCTAAATCCCACTGCTGGAGCTCAAGGGCCCGGACACGACTACAAGCATACAAGCTGCCGGGGCGCTGCCCGAACACCGCTAGGCTGACGTTCATGAAAGGGCACGCGACTGCACCGGCAACAGCTGGATCCTTCCTTCCGGATACCCGTAGCATCAGGGCGAATATCGGAGGCTGGGCGCAATTAAGCGTGGTCCAATACTTCGTGGCCGAGGCTGCCGTGATCGCGGCGTGGGCAGGCCCGGAACCCTACAGCAGGGCCACCGGATTCATCAGCGACCTTGGTGCGGTTTCCTGCGGCATCTACGAGGACAGGGCAGTTTGTTCGCCGCTGCATCTGCTGATGAATGCCTCGTTCGTGGTGCAGGGCCTGGCCTTGGTCCTCGGCGCGCTGTTCCTGACGGCCGGGCTGTTGAGCGTTGCGGCGCGGCCCGGTGTGCAAGCCCGGCGTTTTCGGGCCGTTGCCGGAGGATCCGCTCAGACCCGCGTGTTGACCGTGCCGTGGATCCTGGCTGTCACCATCCGGATCCTCACCGGTATTGCCGGGGTGGGAACGGTGATTGTGGGGCTGGTGCCCGAAGACCTGGGCTCACCCTGGCATTTTGCGGGGGCCTTGATGTTCTTCATCGGCGGCGGTTTTGCCCTCCTGCTGCTGGGAGTCCTGTGGTGGCGGCAGACGCCGGTGAGCTGGTTCCTCGGTGCCTGCGGGCTGATCTGCATCGGGGCACTCGTCATCGGCGCCATGACAGGGATGGAAGTACCGCAGCCGGGATTGCTGGAACGATTTATGGGCTACCCCGTGACCGTGGGCCTCGCAACCGCCGGCCTGGTGATTGCCCAGCGTGTTCACACGGAAAGGCGAGGGCTCCGGGCTCTGTGAGTTTTGCGCACCCGTAGCCGCCGTCCGCGCCCGTAACCACTGGTGCGCCGGGCGGGTAGGGGTGCGGCGCCGCGTAGGGGCGGAGCGTCAGGAGGCTTTGGAGGTCTTCCTGCCCAGGAACACGGCAAGCACCCCGCACAGGAGACTGATCAGGAACAGTACCCAGGACGCAACGGTGACTGCTGACGCCAAGGCCACCGAACCGGCGTCGGGCGCTTCGGATGCCAGCACCGAGTCGATGGCCACGTTGGACCACAGATGAGCCACCGCGAACAGCAGGGGAGCGGCCCACAGTGCCCAACGCCACGACTTTCGCGCCACGTTGGTGCCGATCAGCAGGAGCCAGCTGAAACCGAAGATCAGCGGAAACAGGGTGCCGGCGGTCTTGTGGACGTAGTTGAGCTGGCCGCGGGCTGACTCGTCCATGGCATCGCGAAGCTGGACGATGTAATCCTGCGAGAAGCCGCCGATCAACGAATCAGGCATGGCCAGGCCGCCCGAGAGCTGCGTCATCTGGTTGAGGGTGAGCAGGTGCAGGTACCAGAACAGGAACAGGCTCGCCACCACGCCCGCGATCACAATGAGCTTGGAGTTGCTCTGCGCCTTTTGCGGGGTGCGCTGTGTGGTGGTGTTGATCACGGGCGGCAGCGAGTGATCGGGGACCACTGCCTTGGCTCCGTGCTTCTTGATGCGCTGGGCTGGTGTCTTGGCCATGTCATTCATTATCCCGCCACATAAGGTGGAACCATGACCACTGGCAGGCACACAGCAACTGAACTCGATCCATCACTGGATGACTACCAACTGGCCAGCGCCCTGGTCCGAGAGGCGGGCCAGCTGGCGCTGCTCATGCGGATGGGCGGACTGCAGGGTGAACGCAAGACCTCAGTGTCCGACGTCGTCACTGCGGCCGATCACGCAGCAGAGGCTTACGTCCTGGAACAGTTGCGGCGGTGCCGTCCTGACGACGGGATCTTGGGCGAGGAAGGTGCCTCCGTTGCCGGGACCAGCGGACGGACCTGGGTGATCGACCCCGTTGATGGCACCTACAACTTCCTGCACGGTTCCACGTACTGGTGCTCGGCCATTGCCCTTAAACGCGACGATTCAAGCCACGGCGGCAAGCCGGTAGCCGATCCGGAAGTGCTGCTCGGGGCCATCTACCAACCGGAACTGGACAAGCTCTGGCTGGGCGGCCAGGATCGCCCGTCCACCCTGAATGGCGAATCGATCTCCGGTTTCGGCGACCTCCCCGTGAGCCAAATCTCCGCCGCCACCTACATTCATCCCACTTGGCTGGCAGACCCCCGGGCAGCCATGCCGTGGCACGCGGCTGCAGTTTCCGCGGCATCACTGCGGATGTTCGGTTCCGGTTCCTGCGACCTTGGCCGCGTGGCCGACGGCGAGCTTGGCTGCTGGTTCCAGCACAGCTGCCCGGAATGGGACTGGCTGCCGGGAAAGGCGATCGTCCGCGCGGCCGGTGGGGACACCGCCGTCGTGCAGGTCAACGGACTGAACTGGTTCGTGGCTGGAGGCCCGACGGCGGTGCGCGAGTTGAGCGCCGCCCTCACCTCTGTTCCCCAATTTGCCTAGCTCTTTGCCAGCCTGTTGAGGCCCTGAAACGGGGCGGTTAACTCCTTCGGGTACCTCCGCATGGGTGGGCCCTTTCCCCTTGTTATTTTGCACCGGGGAGGCGATTGCCTCCACGGTCTCAGCTGCAGGCCTGCTCTGTCTTGTCCTGCAGCGTTCGCAAGGGGGAAGTACTTGAACAGCAAGAGCAAGTTGTGGCCCGCCGCTGTCGGCGTCACCGCCGTCTCGGCCTTGGCCATTGGCCTGGTGGCCGCACCGGCTGCCAACGCAGCACCCACTGACGTGATTTCCATCGGCAGTGGCCAGATCATTGATGGCACAGTCCTCGCCATCCCGAACTTCGCCGGACTCGCTGCCAACGGTGCAGCAACTGCCCAGCAGATCGGGACGCCGCCGGCTGGACCGGCCGTCATCGAAAACACCACCCCGCTGGACCTCAGCGCCGTCTTCGGCGTGGTCAACGTGGGCGCGGGCAACATCCCGTTGCTGCAGAACAACGGCATCATCCAGGTGGGTGCAGTCAGCCAGTATGGCAAGGCTGTTAACGACGGCTCCTCGGAAGCATTCTCCGGTACCGTGAGCGGCGCTCCCGGCCTGGTGACCCTGCCCGGCGGCCTTCCCAGCAACGGCGATCCGGCCATCCCGGCAGCCCGCGTCAGCGTCGGCACCGCCTCGATTCTTGGCGGCGCCGACCTGGTGAACGTCAACCTCCAGGTCACCACCCTCGCGGCAGCAGCCAAGAAGGACCAGGGTGCAGCACCGCAGGGCGCCTACGCCCTTGCCGGTGTTTCGGCTGAGGTTGGCGGCACGGTTGTTGGAGGCGTTGCAGGCACCATCAGCACTGCCATCAACACGGCCAACGCTGTCCTCACGCCGCTGGGCGTAACGGTGGCCAACCCGGTAGCCGGCGGCACCATCGCCATCACCGAAGCCGACCTCCTGGCTGTTGCCGGGGTTGCAGACCTGAACTCCCTGCCGGCCGGAACGGACCTGATTTCCTTCCTGCCGCAGGCTGTTGCCAACAAGATCACCTCCGTGGTCAGCAGCACCCTGGCAAGTGCCACGGCAGCTGTGAACAACCTCGGCCCGCTCGCCCAGCTCGTAGCAGGTCCTGCCTTGGCAGTCCTGTCCACCACCCTTAACGGTGTGACCGGTGCAGTGGCTTCCACTGTGGTGGCTCCTTTGAGCAACGCCCTCACCGCCCTGGTTTCGGCCAAGGTCAACGTTCAGGAAACCGCTCCGTCGGGCGCCTTCACCCAGCGCGCCCTGCAGGTGGCCATTGCCGGCGGCTCCATCGCCACCGTCAACCTGGCCAACGCAACTGTTGGTCCCAACCTTGATGCAGCGGCGATCCCGCTGGTCAACGCTGACACCATGGCCATCACCGGTGGTGTGGCGCTCCTGGCACTGCTCAGCTGGCTGTTCGTTCGCTCGCGCCGCCGGACTGCAGTAGCTGCTGCCTGATCGCCTTGCGCGAATCAAGCATCAGCGAAAGGAGAACCCCTCATGTACGGCAATAACTGGACTGCCGGCGGCACAGCTGCAGGCGGTACCACGCTCGCTGTCACCGGCGCCCCAACCCTTGGTTGGGTCATCCTGGTGGGGATCGCCCTGCTGATCACCGGTTTTGTGGTCCTGCGCAACAGCAGGCTCAAAGCGGCAAAGCGGGGAGCAGACCCCAACTCGTAATACCATCGGCGGGGCGGCTCCTTCGGGGGCCGTCCCGCCACACCAATTTTTCCCACGGCCACTCCGGCCTTGCACAAGCATCGGAATTAAATGTCGGTACTCGAATCCGCACAGGCGCTGGCTTTTGTGCTCCTGGTGGTTTTTTTGTCGTACATCCTTGTGATTCTGGTGCCCTTCCTGCGGCGTAAACCCGATCCCGAGGGCGATCCGGACGCTTTCTCCTGGCATGTGTTCATCCCGTGCCGGGACGAGGAAGTAGTCATCGCCAACACCTTGGACCTGCTCCGCGCCCGGTTTCCGCAGGCGCACGTCTGGGTGGTCGATGACGACAGCGACGACTCCACCGCCGGGATCGTGGAGGCCGCCTCGGACCGCGACAGCATGATCCACCTGGTGCGCCGCCGCCGTCCGCTGGCCCGCACCGGCAAGGGAGATGCGCTCAACGCCGCTTACCGCACCCTGGACGGGTGGCTGCCTGCCGGCGTCGACCGTTCTTCTGTGATCGTCCTGGTGGTCGACGCCGACGGTCACCTCGCGGACAATGCCTTCCGCCAGGCGGCCGGTCCCCTCGCATTCGGTGACGCTGAGGTGGGTGCCGCCCAGACGGCTGTCTGGATGTCCAACCTTGATGACCCCGATCTCAAGGGCGGCACGGGCCTCGCCCGCCTCAAAAAGTCCTTCGGACGGTACCTGGTGCTCATGCAGGACATGGAATTCCGCACCACCATCGCGGCCATGCAGTCATTGCGACGCCACACCCTGACCGTTGGCTTGGGCGGCAATGGCCAATTCACCCGGTTGTCCGCACTGGACGCCATCGCCAAGACGTCAGGCCAGCCATGGCATGGCGCCCTGCTGGAAGACTACGAGCTCGCCATCCACATCATGCTGGGCGGCTACAAAACCGTGTACATGCATGACACCCACGTGGCCCAGGAAGCACTCCCGGACCTTCGCCGCCTCCTCACCCAGCGGACCCGCTGGTGCCACGGCGGTATGCAGTGCAGCGTCTACTTGAAGAGGATCTTTGAATCGCCCTACTTCAGCAACGTGGGCGCGATCGAATCCAGCTACTTCCTGATCCAGCCCTTCATCCAGATTGTTGGCCTGGTCCTGTGGCCAACCCTGTTCATCACCATGGTGGCCCAAGGTGCCCTCACCATGGGTAGTTTCGGGGCTTGGATCAGTGCGGCCTGGTTCATCATTCCCCTGATCATTGCAACGGGTGTGCTGCCCTTTGCCTTGTGGGGACTGGTGTACAGGCGGCAGGTCACCCCGGAAAAGAACTTCATGCTGGGCGTGGTGTGGGGCCTGGGCTACTGGCTCTACATGTACCAGAACTACGTCACCGTGCTGCGGGCAACCTACCGTCTGATCACAGGCCGGCAAGGGTGGGCCAAGACCCGGCGCAACCAGGAAACAGACGTCAAACTCCTAGCGAAGGAAGCCTAGTGGCGATGAGTGCCGAGATCAGCGACGTCCCTGTCCCGCACGGACCACGGGCCATTCCGGTAAGGAAAGCACGCGGCGGTGGGCTCGTCGGGCTGGTCTTCCTCGCGGCGGCCGCTGCTGCAATGATGCAGCAAGAGCAGATCCGGGCCGTGGAAGCCTGGCTCATGGCAGCTGTGTTCGACGGAATCCTCGGCGGCGCCTCCTACAGCGTGGGCGACATCATCTTCCATAACGTGGGAGGGGGACAGCCGTTCGCCCTCCAAGTCACCGGGCTCTGTTCCAGCGCCGTGCTCCTGGCCCCGATCGCCGGACTGGCCGGGATTCTGTTCCTGATGGGGCGAATCCCGGTGTCCCGGCTGATGCCGGCCGCCATTATTGCGCTGGTGATTGTGAGCGTCAGCAACGCCACCCGATACTTCATGATTGCCGCAGCCCAACAAAGCTGGGGTCAGCAGGGCTTTGACCTCATGCACCACTTCCTGGGGTCCTTCGTGGTGATCTTCGGCTTTGTTGCCGCCATCATCGTCCTGGTGCGTGCCGCCGTCGTCCGTAAAGGCCGTTCCGGCTCCCGGCACAAGGGCCGGCGTGCGTCGTAATCCGCCTGTACCCCGCATCCCAAGGCTTGGCATCGCAGTTGCGTCTCTGGCCTTTGTCCTCGCCCTGACCGGCTGCGGTAGTGCCGGTCCAACCACGCTCGACGCCGCGAAAGTCTCCGAAAAGACCTCTGCCGAGGTGGACAGCTGCCACATCATCACAACACCGGAAGAATTCGGGGCACCGAGCGATGCGAGGCCGCCCGTGGACTGCGCAGAGCCGCACAGCACGCAAACGTTCCTCGTGACCAGCTTCCCGCAGCCGTTGGCGAACCAGAAAGAGCGGCCCCTGCAGGAACAACTTCACAACGCCACCAACCGCCTGTGCCCCGCTGATGAACTGCGCAAATACCTTGACGGCACCCCTCGTGACGCCACAGCCGGCATGGAGATCGCTGCGTACTATCCCAGCCGCGCGGAATGGGCTGCGGGAAGCCGCACCGTGCGCTGCGATGTCCTCTTGACCGCGAACTCCGGAGGCCCGCAGCAAACCACCCTCAATCTCAAGGGAGCGCTGGCGGGCCCGGACTCGGCGCAGATCCGGCTCTGCTATTCACAAGACATCAAGGACGGTGTCCTGAGCGGCGAGGGAGCGGACACACTGTGCTCCGAACCGCACACGGCAGAAGACGTCAGCGCCTGGATTGGTCAGGACGCTTCCTTAGTCAGCCTCGCCGCACAACAGGAGCGCTGCTTGCCGTTCGTTCTGGAGTTCCTCAAAGCCGACGTCCTTCCGGAAGACCGGGAAGTCCGTCCCGTCCTCAGAATCGACGGCGGCTCAAGGGCCATCCGCTGTGCCGTTGCGCCCAGGCAAGACGTCCCGGCTGAGTGGACCGGTACCTTGGCGCCGGCACGTGCCGTCAATGATGGAGCAGTAAGTGGTTGAGACCAAGCCGGAGAGTTCGGCACCAGCGGAGGAATTCGAACCCACGCCCGTGCGGTCCGGCAAGAATCCCAGGCCTGGCCCGCTTCGCAGAACGGGTAAGTTCCTTGCCCGCGTGTTTGGTCCCGGCGACCTCACCACCGGGGGCCTGCTTCTGCCTGCCCTGATCACCGGTGCAGTCTCAGCAGTCGCCGTGATCGTCCGCTTGTTTGTTCCCGGGCCTGTAGGCATGGGAGACCAAGGCGACGGCCACGCGCTGGTCTGTTCGCTGGGAGTAAGCAACGACCGTCCATGGGACTACGGCGAGTTCACCCGCTTCATCTACCCAAGCTGGGTACCGCATGAATTCGTGGGCGAAGCATGCGGCGCTGCGGGCTCCGGTGAACCTGTCTACTCTTCCCAGCTGGCCTTCCTGTGGTTGGGCAAACTGATCACCCCGCTCCTGGGCTGGGGCCCCGGCTTGGACACACGGGCCGTGGGCATCGTGTGCTGCCTTGTCTTTGGGGCGCTGATGGCTGCACTGGTTGCCGTCCTCCCGGGCCGTGCCAGCTTCCGGATCCTGATAGCAGCTTTGGTCACGGTGGTGATGGCCGACGGGATCTTCGCTGATTTCTTTATCTCGCCTTACCCTGAAGCCGCAGCTTTCCTGGGAACCATGGCCTTGATGGTGGCACTCCTGCATTATTGGAACGGCCGCGGCAACCGCTGGCTCGCGCTTGTGTTCGTGCTGGGAGCCGGAGCTTTTACCCTTGCTGCCAAACCTGAGATGGTGTCCTGGCTGCCCCTGATTGCCTTCGCCCTCCTCTGGCTGCCGGAGAGCCCGTCACGGCGTTCCGGGCGCCGCTTGCCGCCGAAGACGTGGTGGCGGAAGCGCATTCTGCCTCTCACGGCAGTGGTGGCCATTGCCGTCATATCGGTAGCGGTCCTGTCGTTCCAGCCCAAACGCACAGTCGACGTGAACCTGTACAACGCTGTTTTTGCCGAACTTTTGCCACACAGCCCTGTCCCGGAAGAAGACCTCGCCTGGCTGGGGCTGGACCCCGGATTCCTCGCCTCAAGCGGCACCACGGTGGCGTCACCGAAATCAGCCGTCCTGAACCCGAAGTTCCACGAGTTCCAGGAAAAGCTTGGACCGGCCAAGCTGGCTGGTTTCTACGCCAGTCATCCCGAGCGCCTGATTGGAATGGGTGAACGGGGGATCACAGCCATGTTGACACCTGAACTGGGCTACATTGGCTCCTTCATGGAAGGCCAGGGACAGGAGCCATTCGGCAAGGACCGCAGGTTCCCCGTGGTGCTGGGGCTCTACACCGCGATGAAGGCCGTGCCCGTAGCCCTGGTAGCCATGCAGCTGCTGACCCTCATGCTTGGGCTGGCCGTTGCCTTCCGCAAGAGGGCTGCAGTAGGGCGCTTGGCTGTGGTGGTTGTCCTGGCCGGGTGGCTGCAGTTCTGGGTGGTGATGGTGGTGTCCGGACAACCGGAGATCTACAGGCAACTGGTCATTTCAGGGTTCCTGGGGGCTTTGTGTGTACCCCTGTTAGTGGCCTTGATCAGTATCCTTGCGTCGAATCCGGCCGCCCACAAACTAAGTGATCCAGCAGCTACGGGACCAGCAGCCAGGTGATCCGGCAGTTACGTGATCCAGCCGTCAGCGCTTAGCTGCCGGCGCAGGCTGATCACATTGCCGAGCTTGATTCCGGCGGCTGCATAACGCTGACGGATCCTGTGCAGGTGGGCTTTGACGGTCTGTTCGCTGATCCCCATGGCGTCCGCTACTCCGCGCACGGACATGGCGTGGTTTCCGAGGTAGAGCTCCGCGAGCCGTTGTTCCCGCGATGACAGCTTGACGCGTACCGGCGCAGTGTCCACCACCACTGCGGCGGCGTCAGGGTGAAGGTATTCCTGTCCTGCGGCGGCTGCGCGGACGGCGAGTTCGGTGTGCTGGGGACCAGCAGATTTCGGTACATATCCCAGAGCGCCGGCGGCCCGGGCAGCCCCGGCTTCCCAACCGTCCAAGCGGGTGGCGAGGACCACCACGCGCAGGCCGCAGTCCACCAGCCGATGAACTGCCGGGATCAGCTCCGTGTGCAGATCCAGGGTGCCCAGGACTGCGACAGTAATTCCTTGCTCTGCCCAGGCCGACACTGCCCCTGACGGCTCAGGGCGAAGCTCGGAGTGAGGTTCGGGGACAACGTTGAGCCCGGCCGCCACCACCAGGTCCGGGGCACTGCAACGGAACCATGCAGCAAGGGTGTCGATCATCAGCTGGTGATGATCCACAACAAGTAAACGGGTCACCATGGCCTGGGCGCCTTTACATGCACCATAATGCTGGCTCCTCCGGGATCGGTCTGGACACGGGGCCCACCCAGCGATTCAAGCTCGCTCCATAATGCCGGCGTGCAACGTTGGGGGTTGAGGTTGGTGACCCGCCACGTGATGAGCACCATGTCCTCCACATGAGGTTCAACGTAGACGTGGAGTTTGCCTGCCGGCGCGGACCCCGGGGCTCCTGGGGAACTGACAGGGGTGGACGCCAGCAGCATGGTGCTGGCCAAAACAGCGGAGCGGGACGCCTGTGGGAGATGTTCAACGAGGTCCGGCTGCGCCACCACAACCACCGTGGACTCAAGCCCGGCCAAGGCCAAGGACTCAGTAAACCAGTTGGTGGAGTGGCACACCATCAGCTGGGCCCGGAGTTGCCTGGCCAATTCCTGCGCCTGCTCGGCCAACTCGGGGTGGAGGGGAAGGTCGCGGGTTTCTGCCACTTTGGCGAACAGTTCCTGGATGTGGTGATGCGTCACCGCCAGCCCTCCAGACCTGGCTGAGGCCCGTGATTCAGCGTGTTCCGTGAGCGTTTGCAGGGCCTTGATTGTCTGCCGCGCTTCCTGTCCCTCCGCCATGCTGCGAAGAATGAAAACGGTCAGTCCGCCAACGAGTCCCGGGAAAAGTGTGATGAAGAAAATGAGGAGCCCGTCTCCGGAGCCGAAGCGTGGAGTGGTGGCGTAGTAGAGGCCACTGAGGACGGAGTTGGCAGAGATCAGCACCAGGAAGCCCAACAGGTCCCAGCGCAGGGCAACCAGGAACACCAATGAAGTTCCGAGCAGGACGTTCAAAGCCAGGGCAGGGAAGCCGGACGTGGCCGTCATCATTTCGGCTGTCATGACGCCGGAAGCGATGGAGGAGGCAAGCCAGATCAGCCTCAAGCCTGGGAGCTGGCCGCGTGGGGTTTGCGGATGCGAGGCAATGACGGCCACCACAAGGCCAAGGAGATCGAACCCCAGGGCAACAAACGTCAGTTGCCGGGAGCCGCCTTCGTCCGGGGACAGCACAGCAATAACGATCGAGACCATCCATAAGGTCACGCTCGAAATCAGAAGGATGCTGCGGGAGATGAAGAGCGGCCCGGTTGTCGTCGCCGTCTGGAGAGGCGCCAGGCTCATGGGGCCTCTATTTCAAGGACCTCGGTTTCAAGAACTACGGTGGTTCCGCGCCCGGGGGCGGACAACACCCTCGCCCTGCCACCCACCTCGTCCATGCGGTTGACCACGGACTGCCTGACACCAAACCGCTCCCCGGGGATCGCCTCAGGATGGAACCCGCAGCCGGCATCGCTGATCAGGACCGACACCAGGGAACCGGTGCGTGAAACCAACACGTCCACCCTGTCGGTTCCCGCATGCCGGGCGGCGTTGACCATGCACTCCTCCGCAGCGTCCACCATGGCCGCCTGCGTGGCCTCCGGAAGCGTTCCGGCTTCGCCAAAGACAGAGATGGAGAACCCCTGCCGGCTATGGCGGACGGCACGCTCGGTCAGCAGGGAGGCCAGATCCTGTGCACTGGAACGTTCGACGACGGCCAGGGCTCTGTGGGTCGGTTCGGAAACGTCGGCGTCCACCGCGGCGGGGAAGAGTGAGGAAGTCCTGGAACCCAACGCGCCGCCGTCGACGTTCCTGACGGTGAGCACTTCCCGCAACTGGCCAGGATCGGCTCCCGCTCCGCCATGGGCTACGACTGCCAGGGATCGCAGGACGGTGTCATGCAGGAGCCTGGCGTCTGCCTGGTTCGCACTGATGGTGTTCCGGGCCACGGCCTGGGCGGCATTCGATACAGCCTTGACCTCTTGGTCGCTCCACAGGGCATCCAGCGCTTTGGGCGCGGTGTGCCGGATAGCCAGCAGGATCAACCAGAAGCCCGTGACGATCAACAGGGTGGTTGGGCCCAGGCCATGGACCATGGATGAAGCATGGGTGTGTCCAAGGACCAGTGCACCGAGCAGGGCAGTGAAAGCGGCAGATTTCCAGGTTCGGCGCAGGGACAGGGCCACCACTGAGCTGGCGCCCATGGCCAGGCTATGCGCAAGGAGCAGGGAGTCGGATTCCTGACGGTAGGTCACACCCGCGATGAACTCGGAGAAGGTGATCAGGCCGATCACCAGAACCAACCGCAGGGGCCAGATATCCGTCCACAACATCGCAGCGAGGCACACGACCAGGAGAATCACCAGCACTGAAGCCGCTGCCCGCTGCCACAGCGGACCGCCCATGCTTGGCCTGACATAGAGCCACGAACACGCGATGAAAACAAAGCCCACCAAGGCGCCGCCCCGAACCACCAGATCTGAACGATCCAAGTTCAGGCAGCGGGTTTTCAGCCCGTTGATCTCTGCCCCCACTAATGTCTCCCCCGAAACGTGCCAACTACTATGATGACAACTTAGTAAAAATCATATGTGGGGAGGCCGGAAATGTTGCGATATCCGGTGTCCCGGCCCACCGTCGAAGTTGACATCGTGGAAGACCACGCAGTGTTGCGTGAAGGCCTGGCCGAATGGCTGCAGGCGAATGCACCCGAAATCAGCGTGGTGGGACGGTACTCGTCCTGGGCCGAAGCGGCCGCAAACCTGGGCGCGTTGTCCGACGTCGTGATTCTTGATGTCCTGCTGGGGGACCAGATTCCCCTGCGCGCCAAAATCCAGGCAATCCTGTCCTCCGGCCCACAGGTGGTGGTCTGCAGCTCAGTTGTTGACCCCGCCGTCATTCGGCAAGCGATCACTGCAGGTGCCTTGGCCTACATACCCAAGACGGCGGCGGCCGCAGTGGTGGAGACTGCGGTCCGAAAGGCAGCGCAAGGGCAGCAGTATGTGACGGCGGAAGTCGCCTCAGCCATGGAAGCAGGGACGTCGGAACCTCAGTTGTCCGCCAGGGAACACCAAGTGGTTGCCGTTTATCTGGGTGGCGTTGCCGGGACCATGGCAGAGACCGCGCGTGTCCTGGGGATATCCGTCGATGGTGTGAAGAAGCACCTTGCCTCCGTCCGGCGGAAGTTCCAGGAAGGCCAGGAGCCGCTGACGAGGCTGGCGCTCAGGGAACGGCTGGTCTCAGGCGGGTGGCTGCTCGAGGACCCGAGCCACCCGGAAACCTGATCCAGGTCCGGTGCCTTTGAGTGTCAGAGGCACCGCCTAGACTGGTAGGCACCATGGATATGTTGTTTGACCCCTACGCAGACGGACCCTTCAAAGCAGGCACCAAAGCCGCAGTCAAGGCTGCCCCGGAGCTTTCGCCTTCCGGCGGAGGAGCCACCGGGCCCCGCCTTCAGGAGGGGACCGGCGGGTCTGGGAACCCGCCCCGGCAGCCTTCCCAGGGAGGGTGGGACAACCACGGCGCCCACGGGTTGCCCACTGCTGACGCCCTGCTCCAAGGCCTGAATCCACAGCAGGAAGAGGCCGTGAAGCACGCCGGAAGCCCCCTGCTGATTGTTGCAGGCGCGGGCTCCGGCAAGACCCGCGTACTCAGTAACAGGATCGGCTACCTCATTGCCACCAAGCGTGCGCATCACGGTGAAATCCTGGCCATCACCTTCACCAACAAAGCGGCGGCCGAAATGCGGGAACGCATCGAAGCTTTGGTGGGACCCCGGGCCAAGGGCATGTGGATCTCCACCTTCCACTCGTCCTGCGTGCGTATCTTGCGCCGGGAAGCGGCCAACGTGGGCCTGAATTCCAACTTCTCCATTTACGACTCCGCTGATTCACTGCGCCTGATCACGCTGGTGGCCAAGAATCTGGACCTCGATCCCAAGAAGTTCGCGCCAAAGGCCATCCAGCACAAGATTTCCGCGCTCAAGAACGAACTCATTGATGCCGACTCCTACGTATCCTCGGCAAACCACAATGACCCCTTTGAGCAAGCCGTGGCCGAGGTGTTCAAGGGCTACACGCAGCGTCTCCGGCAAGCCAACGCGATGGACTTCGATGACCTCATCGCCGAGACCGTCTATATGTTCCGGGCCTTCCCGGCGCTCGCGGAATCCTACCGGCGTCGCTTCCGGCACGTCTTGGTTGATGAGTACCAGGACACCAACCACGCCCAGTACGCACTGGTCAGGGAAATCGTGGGTGTGGGAACGGCCACGGACGTAGCACCCAGCGAACTGACTGTGGTGGGCGATTCCGATCAGTCCATTTATGCCTTCCGCGGTGCGGACATCCGCAACATTGTGGAATTCGAAGCCGACTACCCCAATGCCCGCACCATCAAACTCGAGCAGAATTACCGCTCCACGCAGAACATTCTCAGCGCCGCCAACTCGGTGATTTCGCGGAACCCGAACCGCCAGGAAAAGCGTTTGTGGACTGCGGAGGGCGACGGCGAGAAAATCGTCGGCTACGTGGGGGAGAACGAGCACGATGAAGCCCAGTTCATCGCCAAGGAAATCGACCGTTTGCAGGACGAAGAGAACTTGCGTCCGGGCGATGTAGCCATCTTCTACCGCACCAACGCCCAGTCCCGTTCCATTGAAGACGTCCTGGTCCGGGTGGGCTTGCCGTACAAAGTGGTAGGCGGTACGCGCTTTTATGAGCGCAAGGAAATCAAGGACGCCCTGGCGTACCTTCGCGTCCTGGTGAATCCGGACGACGACGTCAACCTCCGCCGGGTGCTGAATGAACCCAAACGCGGGATCGGGGATCGTGCCGAAGGGGCAGTTGCCGCTTTGGCCGAGCGGGAGCGTACGTCCTTCATGACCGCTGCCCGCCGTGCCGATCAAGCGCCGGGTATGGCCACGCGTTCGGTGAACGCCGTGCTGGGCTTCGTGAAGCTGCTGGATGACCTCGCCGAGGTGGCTTCCGGCTCCGGTGCCGCTGCTGCCCTGGAAGCCGTCCTTGAACAGACTGGTTACCTGGCAGGCCTGCGCGCCAGCAACGACCCCCAGGACGAATCCCGGGTGGAGAACCTGGCCGAACTGGTGGCAGTGGTCCGGGAGTACGAGCGCGACAACCCGGACGGCTCCCTCGGGGAGTTCTTGGAACAGGTCTCCCTGGTGGCCGACGCCGACCAGATCCCCGATGCCCCGGGTGCGGACATCGACGCCGCCGTGGCTGAGGCCAAGCGGATGGGCGTTGTCACACTCATGACGTTGCACACCGCCAAGGGCTTGGAGTTCCCGGTGGTCTTCCTCACCGGCATGGAGCATGGCATCTTCCCGCACCAGCGCTCAGCGACGGATCCCAAGGAACTCGCGGAAGAGCGACGCCTGGCCTACGTGGGGCTCACCCGGGCACGCAAACGCCTGTACGTCACACGCTCGGAAGTCCGCAGCATGTGGGGCCAGAGCCAATACAACCCCGCAAGCCAGTTCCTGGAAGAGATCCCCTCCGAACTGGTGGAGTGGAAGCGCGAAGGAATGAGCCGTCAGGCCGCTGGCGGGTGGGGGAGCGCCCCCATCGGCTCCAACCGCTACGGTGGTTCCTTCTGGGGTGCAGGCACATCGCGCGGCGCTGCCGCCAGTCCTACCGCAGGGTTCGACGCCGACGTTCCCGCCGCCGTCGTACGCAACAGGGTCCAGCCGCAAAAGGAAGTCATTTCCGTGGTGGCGGGAGACAAGGTCAACCACACCAGCTTCGGCAACGGAGTGGTAGTGGGCATCGAAGGCGCGGGGGACAAGACGGTGGCGAAGGTGAAGTTCGACATCGGCGAGAAGCGCCTGCTGTTGCGGTACGCGCCCCTGACCAAGTTGGATGCCTAGACTTTCCCGGCTGCGCCCTCGCCGGAACGGGCTATTGCCATGAATGCTTGGCGCCCCTAGACTGACGGGGCGTTGCGCTGGGGCCGCTGCGACTCTGACCCCAACCGTGCGGCGCCGGAAAAGTTGCATTCCTGTGGGGGAAGGACGCGCATGGGCGCCATGGTGGGGGTATACGGATTTGCCGGCAAGGCCGTAAGGATGACGCTGGCGGGAGTCCTGGCCGCTGCTCTGACGCTCCAGCTCGCCCCGGCCGGGGTCGCGGATGCCGATGCGTCCCCGCCTCCCACTGAGCCCGGTGCTTCCGCGAGTCCGGCCCCGACGGAAGCTCCGCCGACCACGGAACTCCCCGCCGTCGTGCCAACGCCGACTGCCACCGCGACGGAGCCGGAGGCCGCGTCCGAACCCAAACCGGAGCCGTCAGAATCGACGCTGCCGACGGAAACGCCTCGGCCCGATGCCTTGGCTCAGGCCGCAGAGCCCATCACCGTGGCACCCGGCAATCTGCGTGCCTTTTCCGGCAAAAGCTTCGAAGAATCGTTGACGATTACGGGCGGGACAGCACCTTACACAGCGTCAACCACAGATCTTCCCCAAGGATTGTCTTTCGATCCGGCAACTCTGACGTTCTCGGGCATCCCCACGGCTTCAGGGTCCTTGGTGACGGTAAAGGTGACTGATTCCTCGCAACCCCAGCAGACGGTGGAGGCGTACGTTTACGTCGATGTTGCTACCTACTGGGAACCCTCGGTGTACCCGGCTTACGGTGAGTTGCCACCCGGCTACGCGGGCTTCCCTGACGGAGTGGTGGGAAGGCATTACGAGGTTCCACTCGGCTACACCGGGTCCGATCGTGAGAACATCACCGTTGGAGTGGTCTCCGGGCAACTCCCGCCCGGGCTGAGCTTGGCCCAAGAGAGGGTTCACAGCGTACCCACCTCTGCAGGTACCTACCATTTCACGCTCCGGGTCCAGGACCGGTACGGCTTCAGAGATAAGAGTTTCAGCATCATTGTTCACGAACTGGGCATGGAGACGGCAGGATATCCCGTGCCACCCGCAGTGCTCGGGGAGCCGTACTCGGCAAAGATTGCCTCCGCCACAGGCGGCGTGGCTCCCTATGTCTTCGGCTATGCCACGCGACGGCACTTCGCCGGCGGCCTCAGTTCGAGCGACCCTGGGCCGGACGGGTTGTTTATGGACGCACATGGGTATCTCACAGGCACGCCAACGCGGGCCGGTTCATTTTGGATACGTGTCTATGTCCGCGACGGGGATGCACTGACCCAGGACATCTTCTGGACCACAGTGACCGTTCTTGAAACTCGGCCTCCGGACACGGAACAGCCTATCGAGGTGAACCCGCCCGTAGATGCGGCACCTCCAGCACCTCCAACAGCGGTGCTTCCCGCTGGGACCATTGAGTCGTCGTCGGGCGCTGGACTTACCGACGTCGAACTGGCGGCCACCGGCGTGCAATCCGGAAGGCTCACCATTACCTTGTGGTCCATCGCGGGGCTCCTGACATTGGGATTCGTGGCGGCCGCAGCGGGCGGCCGGCGGCACAGGGGCGGGCGGAGCAGCGCCTGACCGGGATAATGGGGGGCATGCGACGGACGATAATGGGAATTCTTGCCGCCTTGCTGCTGCTGGTGGCCTCGGGGTGCTCGTTCGCCACCGAGGATCCGGACTATGTTCCGCCTGCACCGTTGGCGCCGCTGGAACAGCTGCAACAGGTTCCCGTCACCGAGCAGACCACTCTGTCCGCGGGCGAGGAAGTGACCGCGTTCGTCACGGCTGATAAAAACATTGTGTGCGCCCTGACTTCCTCCCGGGGCGGTCATCTGAATCTGCCCTATGAGGCCAACTCCTACTCGGACGCCGCCAACAACAAGTTCGCTGTTGTCCCGGTGGCCCATTGTGAATTGGCGAAGTACGCCGCACCGGAACCGGACGACATCGCTGACGACTGCGCGGGAATCGGTCTCGGATACCTGGGCGGGACAGCCCTCCTGACTCCGGAGAAGGCCGTCTACGGCTCATGTCGTTCCGGCGTAACACAAATGGAGTCGGAGTTCGGGCCGAAGGGAAGCCGTGAGGGTCCCATCTCCAAGCTGCGTGAGCTGGCAGAAGGTCAGAACATAGAGCGCAATGGTCTTCGGTGTTCGGCATATAACGGCGGCGTTGCTTGCGGAAATGTGTCCGGTGGCGTGGCATTCTTCGTGAGCCGCGAGGGATACCAGTTGATTTCCGACGGCGGCAAAACGGTGGCAGGGAACCTTAAGTAAGCGTCGTGATCGCCGCCGGACAGCCGGTGAACAGCCCAAAAACCGCGTCATTCTGCGGGTTTTCTACAGCCGATAGAAGTGTAAGGTTACTCACTTAACAGGTAGTGTGTAGCTGGCGGGACTCCTCAAAGGGCTAAAGTTCCGAGAGGACCTTACGCAATGTGACCGGCTTCAATCCTGGTTGTTACCGCGTACTCTCCGCAGCTGGCTATCGCGGTCATCGCGGTTCCCGGCTGAACAGAAAACTACTTCGACGTAGAAGGACACTAAACCGTGGACCTGTTTGAATATCAGGCGCGCGATATGTTCGAGGCGCACGGTGTACCCGTGCTCGCCGGCATCGTGGCGCACACTCCTGAAGAAGCAAAGGCAGCTGCCGAGAAGATCGGCGGCGTAACTGTCGTCAAGGCACAGGTTAAGGTTGGTGGCCGCGGCAAGGCTGGCGGCGTCAAGGTTGCCAAGACTGCCGAAGAGGCACTTGAGCACTCCACCAACATCCTGGGCATGGACATCAAGGGCCACACCGTCAACAAGGTGATGATCGCCCAGGGTGCTGACATCGCCGAGGAATTCTACTTCTCGGTCCTTTTGGACCGCGCCAACCGCAACTACCTGGCCATGTGCTCGGTAGAGGGTGGCATGGAAATCGAACAGCTTGCCGTGGAGCGTCCCGAGGCCCTGGCCAAGATCGCCATCGACCCCGCTGTGGGCATCGACCAGGCCAAGGCTGACGAGATCGTCGCAGCTGCAGGTTTTGCTGAAGAACTGCGCGGCAAAGTGGCCGACGTCATTCTGAAGCTCTGGGATGTCTTCAAGAAGGAAGACGCAACCCTGGTTGAGGTCAACCCGCTGGTCCGCACCGGCGCAGGCGAGATCGTTGCCCTCGACGGCAAGGTTTCCCTGGATGAGAACGCTGACTTCCGCCACGTGCACCACTCCACGCTGGAAGACAAGGATGCAGCTGACCCGTTGGAGGCCAAGGCCAAGGCCCAGGACCTCAACTACGTCAAGCTGGACGGCGAAGTAGGCATCATCGGCAACGGCGCCGGTCTTGTGATGTCCACCCTCGACGTCGTTGCTTACGCCGGAGAGAACCACGGCAACGTGAAGCCCGCCAACTTCCTGGACATCGGCGGTGGAGCTTCCGCCGAGGTCATGGCCAACGGCCTCGACGTCATCCTGGGCGACTCCCAGGTCAAGAGCGTGTTCGTGAACGTCTTCGGTGGCATCACCGCGTGTGACGCTGTTGCCAAGGGCATCGTAGGTGCACTGGCTGAGCTCGGTTCCTCCGCGAACAAGCCGCTGGTAGTTCGCCTCGACGGCAACAACGTTGAGGAAGGCCGCCGCATCCTGACCGAGGCCAACCACCCGCTGGTTACCCTGGCCGCCACCATGGACGAGGGCGCCGACAAGGCCGCCGAGCTCGCCAACGCAGCTAAGTAAAGGGACGCGACAATGTCTATCTACCTCAACAAGGACTCCAAAGTCATCGTTCAGGGCATCACCGGCGGCGAGGGCACCAAGCACACCGCCCTCATGCTCAAGGCCGGCACCAACATTGTTGGTGGCGTCAACGCCCGCAAAGCCGGCACCACGGTTCTGCACGGCGACAAGGAAATCAACGTCTTCGGCACCGTCAAGGAAGCCATCGCTGAAACTGGCGCCGACGTCTCCATCGTCTTCGTTCCGCCGGCATTCACCAAGGACGCCGTTGTTGAAGCCATCGAAGCCGGAATCGGCCTCGTTGTAGTCATCACCGAAGGCGTTCCGGTTCAGGACTCCGCTGAGTTCTGGGCACTCGCCCAGTCCAAGGTGGACGCTGACGGCAAGCAGATCACCCGCATCATCGGACCGAACTGCCCCGGCATCATCACCCCCGGCGAAGCCCTGGTTGGCATCACCCCGGCGAACATCACGGGCAAGGGCCCCATCGGCCTGGTGTCCAAGTCCGGTACCTTGACCTACCAGATGATGTACGAACTCCGCGACCTCGGCTTCTCCACGGCGATCGGCATTGGTGGCGACCCCGTCATCGGTACCACGCACATCGACGCCCTGGCTGCGTTCGAAGCTGACCCCGAGACCAAGGCAATCGTCATGATCGGTGAAATCGGTGGCGACGCTGAAGAGCGCGCAGCCGACTTCATCAAGGCCAACGTCACCAAGCCGGTTGTTGGCTACGTTGCCGGCTTCACCGCTCCCGAGGGCAAGACCATGGGCCACGCCGGCGCCATCGTCTCCGGCTCCGCGGGTACGGCCCAGGCCAAGAAGGAAGCTCTCGAAGCCGCAGGCGTGAAGGTCGGCAAGACGCCGTCCGAAACCGCCAAGCTGCTGCGCGAAGTTTACGCAACGCTCTAGCTTTCACAGCTAACTCACGACGACGGCCCGGTGCCTTCCCCACGGAAGGCACCGGGCCGTCGTCGTTCTTTAAGCAGCTGACGCGAGCCGAAGAGTCTGGGGGAAAACTCCGACCCGCGCCAGGTCCATGGGGTCGGCTAGGCGATGATCTTCAACGCCTGCCAACCGGTGCCGAGGCTGATGGGTGGTGCGGTGCTGAACGCTCCGCTGCCTGTGCCCGGGTACAGCCACAGGGTGTCGCCGATGCGGCCTATGACGTCGTTGCTGCCATCGCCGTTGAGGTCGCGGGGCCCGGCTATCGATGTTCGGTTGTCCCAGCCCGTGGAGATCTGCGTCCACTGGAGCCATCCGCGGGTCCCATTTCCGGGGTAGAGCCAGAGGGCACCTGTGTCCGAGCGTCGCGCCAGCACGTCTGCCTTTCCATCTCCATTAAAGTCCCCCGTGCTGAAGATTGCATTCATAATGTTCCAGCCGGTTCCAATGGTGGTGGGTGTCCGCTGACCGCCTGTCCCGTTGCCTTCATACAGCCGCAGTTCGCCGTTGCTTCGGCGGCCGATGAAATCGGGGATGCCATCGCCGCTGAAGTCGCCGGGGGAGAACAGCTGGCTCATGGTGCTCCATCCAGTGCTGACCTGTACCCGGGACCCGAAGCTTCCTGCACCGTCGCCCGGGTAGAACCACACGATGTCCCCGGCGCGGGCCAGCAGGTCCGGTTTGCCATCCTTGTTGAAGTCACCGGGAGTGATGGTTTCATTGACGGTGGACCACGCCGGAGCCGCCAAGGCTACCTGCCGTGTCAGGAGGCCACCGGCACCGTCGCCCGGGTATAGGTACAGGTTGCCGGCGGTGTCGGAGGCCAGGACATCGGCTTTGCCGTCACCGTTGAAGTCATGGGCCGACGGCGGTCCGGCTGCGGGCACGGTGTACGTCTGGGTGCCCACGGCGGAGGTGTTGCCCGCAGTATCTACGCCGATGTACTTCAGTACCAGGGCAGTGCTGCCCATGATGATCGGGTTCGCGGAGTTGTACTTGATGTTGGCGGCTGACTCCGTGGCCGTGGGTGTGCTGCCGTTGGTGGTGTAGTAGATGGCACCGGGCTCGTTGACGGACAGTGCGATGGTGGCGCCGCTGGCCAGGGCCCGTCCGGTGGGGTTGGCTGTGACGGTCGGGGCGGTGGTGTCCGGCGGTACTGTGTACGTTTGCGTTGCTACGTCGGACGTATTCCCGGCCGTATCCTTCGCGAAATACTTCAACGTCATGGAGCCCGGACCGTTGAAGGGTATGGCCGTGCTGTAAAGAAGACCGGCCGTGAGTGGATCGGTGCCATCCGTGGTGTAGCGGATTTCAGCGGGTTCATTGGCGGACAATGTGATGTTGGTTCCGGGTGCGTATGCTCCACTGAGTGGGTTGGCCGTCACTACTGGCTTGGTCACATCCGGACCCGTGGAGTACGTCTGCGTGACGACGGCGGATGAGTTGTTCGTGCTGTCCACGGCGAAATACTTGAGGGTCAGGGCCCCGTTCAGGGTCAGCGGTGCAGTGTACTTGCTGCTGGCCGTGGTGGGGGTACTGCCATCGGTGGTGTAGTAGATCGTCGAGGTCTCATTGGCGGTGAGGGTGATGCTCTGTCCCGGGGCGTATGTACCGCCTCCAGGCGCCGCGGTGACTACCGGGGCCACGTTGTCTGTTCCGAGGTACGCTTCAAACTCAGCCAACCCGGCGTTGGTGGTGCTGGAGCTGACGGAGCTGATATTGAAGCGGACCGAGCTGACAGTCTTGGCGGGGAAGTTGATGGTGAGTCCGGACCCGTTGTTGGGAAGCGCGGGGACAGGAACAGTACTTCCGTCCGAGAACAACAAGTTTCCACCTGTGACCTGGTCAGTGAGCACCGGCCGGTCTGCCAGGGTGACTGCGGAGATGGTCTTTGTGGGCGAGAAATTGTATTGGATCCAGCTTCCAGCCTTTTCAGCAGCCGTGACCCATTCACGCGACGCGTCCATCGGGGCACCCCAGGCGTAACCATCGCGGGCTTTCTCCGGGCTCTGGGCTGCCGCCTTTTGGGAGGACGCAGTCACGGTGGTGCCGGCCGACTTCACGGCGTTGCCAGTCCACTCTATGGCGGTGATGTACTGCCGCTTGAGCCATTCGTCATAGGGCGAATCAGGGCATCCTTCGCCCGGGCTGCTGCAGATATACATGTCGAAGTCGGCGAACCGCACAAAGGTGTCTACCTTCGCAGTGAGTTCGGCACCCGTCACGTTCTGGGCGTACTCGTCGATGACATACGCGTCGTAAGCCAGGGACGTGTGGGGGCCGGTGTAACTGCGTGTGGCGAGCTGCGCGAACTTGGCCGTTGCCCAATGGTCGCTGTGGTCATAGGGGCTGTTGAAGTTTCCCGTCCAGTCCTGGGTGCGGAAGGTGGTGGGCTGGAAGTTGGCCACCAGGCGATTCAGGGCGGTCTGGAACTGCGCCTTGCTGAACGTGGCCGCATTGTCCACTGGCCGGATGGAGGAAAGCCTTCCGTCCCAGAGCTTCAGGATGCTTTGGCCGTTATACGCTGTGCTGCCGGCGCCGTTCGGGAAACCGTCCGGGAGCCGCATGAAGACGACGGAAATGTTCGGCGCTCCATTGAGCGTCTGCAGGGTCAGCGGACGGTTGGGCACACCGGCGTCCGAGGTTGTCCACGAGTCCGCCACACCCGCCATTTTTGAATAGCTGGCCCGGATACCTGCTTCAAGACCCCTCCAATACGACGCTCCCTCGCCTGCCTCGCCGGCCGTGGTGAACACGGTCTGGACGCAGCGTTTGGCTTGGATGTCCCTCATGAAGTCGGGGCTCAGAAAGAGGAGATCGTCATCGGTATGGGCCACGATCTGCATCGCTCCGCCCGTCCCTGCGCACGGCGGAACAGCGGCCACTGCGGGTACTGCTGAAGAAACTACCAGCCCACTTGCGGCCAGGACGGATCCAAGAAATATGCCGAGGATGCGTTTGGAGAAGGAAAGAGTGCTGGAGAGGGGTGAGCGGGAATCACGAAAAGTATGACGACGAACGTATTTTGGACGGTCCACAACTATGCTCCTCGAGCAGATGTTGGGCCCCCCAGCCGGCGAATTTACGACGCCCCCAGGACGTCATGTCGAATTAAGTTATTTACTGCTCCGACTATCCTCCGACTTTTAGCGGAGCGAAGGCGATGCAGTGAGCGCTACTGTACTCCCTCGGGAGGACCGTGGGTAGGGTTCCGGCAAACATCCACGAATTCCTTGAAGGCCAGCAAACGCTCGGCGTCGGGCAACTGGGAGGCCTCCGGATGCCATTGAACCGACACTACCCACCGGGAAGGGTCTTCCAGGGCTTCCACGGTTCCATCGTCCGCGATGGCAGTGACCAAGAGGCCTTCACCTACCCGGGAAACGGCCTGGTGGTGTCCGGAAGCGATCTTGATGGTGCTCCCCTCGGGGGATCTGTACAGCCCTGCAGTCTTCGAGCCAGGCGTCAGGACCACGTCATGCCAAGCCCACTCGCCGGCCTCGGGATGGTGCGGATTCAAGCCGCTGTGATTCACTGCCGACGGCGCCATGTCCTGGATCAGCGTCCCGCCGTAGAGTACGTTCAGCAGTTGGTGGCCGCGGCAGACGCCCAACAGCGGCAGGCCGGCGTCGATGGTTGCCCGGGCAACGTCCATGTCCAGGTGGTCCTGCTCAGGGTTCACATCGTAAAGGGACTCGTCAGGGTCCTGCCCATAGAGGCGTGGGTTGATGTCGCCGCCTCCCGGCAGCAGCACGCCGTCGAGCGTTTGCATCTCGACGGCCAACCGTCCGGCGCTGTCAGCGGAAACCGGAGTCAGCAGCACCGGTTGTGCCCCGGCCTCACGCAACAGGTCCACGATGCAGGTAAAGAGCCGGTTGGCTTCACCCACGCGGGAATCAGGTGTGTCAGAACTGCTCAGACGTACCGGAACGCCGATACGCGGACGAACAACTTCTGAACTCTTCATCCTTCATGATGCACCGTGCTGCTGCCGCGCACCCAAACACCCGGACGCGGGGCCGACGCACCACTACGCTGAAAACATGAATCGCTCCGGAGCTTTGAGCCCGAGTCCGCGAACGCTCGAGGTGGAAAGCGTCGCCCACTTCCGCCATCTGGTCACCGCTGGTGCCGGCTCCATGCACGGATGGCACGCGCAGTCGTTGGACCTGCGGGGCCACTCACGGGACCTCAAAGCCCTGGACCCCGCAGGAGCAATCTTCCTGGGCTGCACCTTCGACGCCGGGGTGGAGGAAAGCCTCCGACGGCGGGGAGCGCTCATTTTCCCCAAACTTCACAATGTGCCGTTCAACCCCTACCGAAGCGGTGTGTACACCGCCGAGGAACTGTACCCGGACATTTCCTCCACAGAATACGAATCCACCCTCGACGCCCGCGTCTACCAATGGAGCATCCTGCCCGGGCAGCGGGGCAGCCTGGACGCCACACTCGCTGCAGCCCTTCACGATCATGCAATCGGCGATGCCCTTGACGAATTGCTGGAGCAGGGCGCACTTTTCGGCAACAAACTGGTGGGGGTGATGGGCGGGCACGCAGCACAGCGGGGCACCAAGGAATTCGCCGACGCCGCGCTGCTGGGACGCTTGCTGGCCCGGGCAGGCTTTACGGTCGCCACGGGCGGGGGTCCCGGCGCCATGGAAGCGGCCAACCTTGGGGCCTACTTGAGCGGACTGCCCGACGCCGACGCTACTGCCGCGCTTGAGGCGCTCGCCGCGGTGCCGGGGTTCAGGCCCTCGGTGACGGCCTGGGCGCGGCGAGCAGCCGCCGTCGTCGAACGTTATCCGGACGGTACCCCGACCCTCGGTATTCCCACCTGGTTTTACGGCCACGAGCCGCCCAACCTGTTCGCCACCCACATCGCCAAGTACTTCGCCAACGCCGTGCGGGAAGCCATCCTCCTGGAGCTTTGTACCGGCGGGATCGTGTTCCTCCCGGGTGCGGCGGGAACAGTGCAGGAGATCTTCCAGGATGCCTGCGAGAACTACTACGGGGCCCCGGAGACCATCACGCCCATGGTGCTGGTGGGACGCGAACACTGGGAACGGACTTTCCCTGCCTGGTCCATGCTGCAGAGCCTCGCAGCCGGAAAGCCGATGGCGGAGAAGATCTTCCTGGTTGACACCGTGAAGGATGCGCTCGCAGTGATTGCGGGATAGGTGGTTGCCGGCTAAGACCTCAGAAGTCCTTGCTGCAAGGACCCGTGCCCAGCTGGGCCAATCCGGTGAGGTCGCCGGCAGCGTATCCGCGCACCCAGGAAGCTTGATCGAACATGAGCTGCCGGGGATCGTCCACATGGTCCAGGCCCAGGAGGTGCCCGAGCTCGTGCATGATCACAGCTATGCCGATTTCCTCTCCGCTGGGGGCGTTCACGATCTCAGCGAACTGTGGAGCATCCAAGGACACCGTCCCGGTGACATAGGCTTTGTAGCCGTTGCTGAGGCCAACGGAGGAACTACCGCCAAGGCCCACGGTCTGCCCGGTCAGGCGTGGCACCTGCTCAGGGGTGCTCCACGCAATGAGGACAGGGGCCCAACGGTCCCCGTACCTTTCGGGCTGGTATCCGGACCGGGTGGGGGAGGGAACCTCGGAACTCGGGCCGTCGTAGATGAACCTCAATCCCGTGGCTGCTCCGGCCTGTTCCACGGCCTCTTCCACCAAGGGCTGCCAGGAGGCCGGCGCGAGGTCCGAGTTCACCACGTAATGGATGGGCCTGCACGGTGAGTAGGTCAGCGGGGTTCCGTCTTCCTTGAGGGCCAGGAATTTGTACGAGGAACTGGTGCGGTTCAGTGGTGCCGGCGTCCCGAGCGGCGCGTCCGCTTCCTCCAGCCCCGGTACAGGGTCCTGGCGCTGGCCGAACGGAACCAGCCCGGGACCGGGTGCTTGGCTTTGTGAAGAGGACGAGCCATACAGCAACGGCCGGAGTTCGCCGCTGAAGTAGGCTCCCGCGCACACCAGCGCGAGAACGCCGAAAAGGAACATGATGGCCACAACGCTGCTGTGCTTGATCGGCGGCCTGACCGGGGGAGGCTCCGGCGGGCGTTGGGAATGCGGGAGGTAGTGAGGGCGAGCGGGATCGGGGTCCGGCCACTTGGGCGACCCGTAAGGTTCCATGGAACCCCCTGACGTGAAGGCTGCGACGGGAGGTGGGGCGCCGCCGTCGGCCGTATTGGCCAGCATAAGTCCCGCTCCGCCGGGAGTCCATGGCGGAGCTGCTCCATCAGCGAAAGGCGCCTAGATGTCCTTGCGGCAGGGCGCCGAGGCAAGAAGATGCAGGCCATTCAGGTCGCCCGCCGCGAGTCCGTCCGGAGCTCCGATTTCCGGGTACATCAGTTGGATCGGATCATCCACATGATCCAAACCCATCACGTGCCCCAGCTCGTGTTGCATGACGGCCAGGACGTAATCGGCCCCGCCTGGACTGGCAAGGAGTTCCGCTACCTGCGGCGTATCGAGCTCCAGGCTCCCGGTGATGTAGCTTTTGGGACCCTTGTTGAGGGAGTACATGGTGCTGCCGCCGGTCCCTATGACGTTGTCGGCCAGCGCAGGGGCTTCCACGGGCGTGGTCCAGGAGATCAGCAGGGGAGCCCACCGGTCGCCGTATTTGGAAGGCTGATATGGCTCGCGTCGGTCAACGGGCAGCTCGTCCGTGGTGCCGTCGTTGATGAACTGAATGCCGGACGCTGCTGAGATATTAGCCAAGGCGGTGGCCAGCAAATCATCGGAACCAGCGGGTGCGGTGGCATTGTTGACGACGTAATGAAGCGGACGGCACGGCGAATAACCTACCGGCGTGCCGTCGTCGTTGGTGGCCAGGAACTTATACGAATCGTTGGTGGTGCCGGGCGCTGACGGCGAGGCCAGTGGGGCGTCCGCCTCCTCAAGTCCTGGCGGCGGCGTCTTCGGGTCACGCGGTGTTTCGGCAACACCGGGCGCGTTCTGCGGGGCGCCCGGAATGCTCAGGCCCGGGAACAGGGCGGTAATGCGGGGATCGCCCTGCAGGTACCCACTCACCAGAACAGCCACGACGGCGGCAATTGCGGCCATGAGGACGCCGCGGAGAACCCGCACCACTGCGCCACTGCGCCGGTGTTTTGGCGCGCGCGTTGTTTCCCGCTCCGGTCCACGGTTCTCCATTCCTGATGCCCTGGTCACGCGGGGCAGCGAGGAGGACGAACCCACATTACGGTCTGCGGCCCGAGCCGTCCAAACTTATGGGCAGTCCAAACTTAAATGATGGTTGCTCCGAACACCAGGCCCAGTCCATAGGTGGCGGCGGCCGCTCCCAAGCCAATGGCCAGCTGCCGCAGCCCGCGGCTCAACGGTGACGTTCCGGACAGCAAGCCGACCACGGCGCCGGTGGCCAGGAGCGCCAGGCCCACCAAAACCCCGGCCACCATCAAGGCCGCAATGCCCGTCATTCCGAAGATGAACGGGAGGATGGGCACGATGGCGCCCGAGGCGAAGAAGCAGAAGCTGGACAGCGCAGCGCCCCACGCCGAGCCAACGGATTCGTGCTCATCCGCGGGCGGTTTTTCAGGCTGCAAGGACAGGCTCGGATCGCAGTCGCAGCTGAACAATCCCATACGCTCGGCGGCGCGGTGTTCCGCGGCCTCGTGGGTCATGCCCCTGGCCAGGTACACCAGGACCAGCTCGTTGTGTTCGATGTCCAACGACGGCGCGGCCGTCAAGGTTGCCTGCGTGGGCAACGTGGCGTTAAGGAGTTCCCGCTGGGAGCGGACCGAAACGTACTCGCCCGCGCCCATGGACAGTGCACCGGCCAACAAACCTGCCACGCCACTCATCAGGACCACGGGGCTGGGCACACCGGTTGCTGCCATGCCCATCACCAACGAAAGGTTGCTGACCAGGCCGTCGTTGGCGCCAAAAACGGCGGCGCGGAATGTCCCGGAGAGCCTGTTGCGCCCACGCGTGGCCAGGCCCCGGACTACTTCTTCGTGAATTTGTTCATCGGCCACCATGGCAGGTGTTGCTGCAGGCTCCGTGCCATAGGGGGAACGGCCTTCGGCACGCTGGGCCAAGGCAAGCACAAAGACGGAGCCGAAGTTACGGGCAAGGAATCCCAGGAACTGGCTTCGGGTGGATGCTGCTTTGGGCATTCCGGCGTGCTCACCAAGGAGCTTGAGCCAGTGGGCCTCGTGCCGGCCTTCGGCTTCGGCCAAGGCGAGCAGAATTTGGCGTTCCTCACCGTCACGCCGCTGGGCAAGTTCGCGGTACACGGCGGCCTCGGCACGCTCGTCAGCCAGGTACTGGCGCCAGCGGCGGATGTCCGCGTGCGACGGCGGCGGGGGTTGGGTACCAGTGTTTTCGGCGGCTGCTGATTCGGGGGTGGGGTCCGGAGCGGGGCTCGACGAACTATGGGATTCCTGGTGCATCTGCACTTTGTCTCCTGTGCTGGGTGGGGTAGGTGCGGCCCCATTGCACGCCCCACACTACCGCTTATCCGCGCGGATTTTTGGCTGGTATTCCTTAACCGGAATGTTCGGTGCACCGTAATTTTCGGCGCTCCTTGACCCTTGCCTATGCCGGTGCTCAGATGGAAGGACAGGGGATTGGGGTCCTCCCACTCCTGGATTCCTGCATTCGGGTCAACGGGCTGAGCCGGCCCGTGAACACCGGCCCACGAGACGGAGGTTGCACCATGAACACCACCGAATCACACGCCAACTACCAGGAACGGACCACCATTGAGTCCGACCCCGCCTACGACTACGCCGAGGACCAGGAAGTGGACCAGCCCTGGGTTGAGGAAGTAGACGCCCCCGACGACGACGAACGCGTGGTCCCCATCGACGAAACCGAAGAGTTCCGTGCGGAGGACGAGGAAAGCTAGGCCGGATCTTCGTGGCTAAGTGTGAAGTGCCGCTGCACACCGCCGCGCCGGCCCGCCGCGGCGACAGTCACCGTTAGCGTCCTTGACACTTCACACCAACGCGTTGGCCGGACCGCGTGGGCCAACGCCTGCGCGATCAATTGCGGGTGGGGATGCCCGAAGCGCCCGGTTCGGGCCGTGGCGCCGTTCCCGGCCAGGATGGTCACCGTGCCCAGGAAGAGGTCGACGGCGGGAATCACCGCGACCGTGGTGGTGGCTGTTGTGTCTGGGGTGCTCACAATTGCTGGGGTGCTGGCTGCTGCCGGGGTGATATCGCCTTGGTACGGCAAGGGACTGCTCCTTGGTGGAGTGCTCTTGCCCGCTCGGTTGTCTCTGGTCCGGGACGGGCCGCTTCCTCATCCGAACCACCCGTGAACATGGGGTTGGTGCGTGGCAAGTCGGAGCTTGGCGCCACATCTCTTGAAGCTGGGACCACCCTACCCCATTGCTAGGGATACCCGTTGTGGGGCCTGGTGTGCGTGTTTGGGTGGGGTTTTGGGGCGCAGAGTGGGCCCCGCAACGCACCTGCCGGGTGGACGTTTCTCCTGGGGACAAAACAACGGCGGCGCCACCCCGGAAAGGGGAGGCGCCGCCGTCGTACTTGTCTCTTTTTACTTGTGGCTGCTGACCGGGTGGGCCTCAGGAGGAAGCTCTTCCGAGACGGCACCAGCCACTCGCTTGTCCCAGGCCTCGCGAACCGCGGGATCGGTGGGCGGGGTGAGCAGCGAAATCACTACGTAGGCGACGAACGAGGCTGCCAGGCCGAAGTAGATCGGCTCGTTGGCGTAGACGCCGTCCGCGCTCGGGATCGCTCCTACGGCGAAGAGGATCAGCAACGCGAGGGTCAGGACCGACCCGATGGCCATGGACCACGCCGCGGCGATTCCGGTTCCGCGCTTCCACACGAGGCCGCCGAGAATGGCTACCAGGAGGCCACCCACCAGGATGTCGTAGGCGATGGTCAGGGCAACCACCACGTCCTGCGCTGCCATGGAGATCAGCACGGCAACGATGCCGAGTCCCAGGACCCAGTAGCGGTTGGCCTTGACGTCGTGCTCGGGGTTTTCGGTGTCATCAGTGTTGATGGTCTTGCCGAACCAGCTGGCCACGAACGGGACGACGTCGGCGCGGGCCACCGTTGCCGCGGCGATCAGGGCGCCGGAAGCCGTGGACATCATTGCTGCAACAGCTGCAGCCATGACCAGGCCGCCGATGCCGACAGGCAGGATGTGGGTTGCGACCTCTGCGTACACCACGTCCTTGCCGAGGTTGGCGACGTCAATGTCCGGCAAGGCAACGCGGGCGGCCAGGCCGATCAGGGCGCCGGCGATGCCGTAAAGGATGCAGTAAACGCCGGCAGTTGCGCCGCCCCAACGGGCAACGGTGGGGGTCTTGGCAGTGAAGACGCGCTGCCAGATGTCCTGGCCGATCAGGAGACCCAGTGTGTAGACCACGAAGTACGTGATGATGGTCTGGATGCCGATGCCGTCAATCTGGAAGAAGCTTGCGTCGAGGCGCTCACGGATGCCGTCCATGCCGCCGGCTGCGTTCAGGACGAACGGGAGCATCAGGAAGAAGATACCCACGGTCTTGATGATGAACTGGACCTGGTCGGCCAACGTGATGGACCACATGCCGCCAATGGTCGAGTAGACAAGGACGATCGCGCCGCCAACGGCGATAGCCAGCCAACGCTCCCAGTCGAACAGCACCACGAAGATGGTGGCGTACGCGCCGGTGGACGTGGCACACAGCATCAGCGTGTAGGCGAGCATGACGATGCCGGAGGTCTGCGTGGCTTTGCTGCCGTAGCGGAGGCTCAGCATTTGGGAGACCGTGTAGATTTTCAGCCGCTGGATGGTCCCGGCAAACAGGAGGCTGAGCAGCAGCACGCCTGAGCCGATTGCCACCACAAGCCACATGCCAGAGATGCCGAACTTGTAGCCGAGGCCGACGCCGCCCACGGTGGATGCGCCACCAAGGACCACTGCAGCCATGGTGCCGGTGTAAAGGAAGGGTCCCAGGCGGCGGCCGGCCACCAGGAAGTCGCTGTTGTTCTTGGTGCGGGACTTGCCCCACCAGCCGAATGCCAGCATGGCGAGCAGGTACACCACCACGATTGCGATGTTTATAGCCGATGATTCCATGAACGGTCCTTGGAGCTGATGCACAGAGGTTGGGGTTTTCGACGATACTCCTGCGAAGCGACGAAGTCTCTGTGCTGACGATTGGAGATTGAGGAGGTGTTGTGTGCCTCACAGACAACACTTGTTGCCTATGAGGATATGTTGTGATGGGAGTAACAGTCAAGATCCTTTGGTCATGCTTCCGCGTATTCTGGCGTTCTTGGCCTGTCTCCCGGCTACTATTGCTCCAATGACAGGGCCACATGACAGGCCTGAAAGGTTCGTGAATGAAGGCTCTACCCGTTGAACCGAGCAATGTTCCAGTTGCCATCGGTTCCAGAATCCGCGCAGCCCGGCAAGCGCAGCGCCTCACTATTGAGCAAGTGGCGGACGCCACCGGACTGACCAAGGGCTTCCTCAGCCGTGTGGAGCGGGACCTGACATCGCCGTCGGTCGCTTCCTTGGTGACTCTGTGCCAAGTGTTGTCCGTGTCCGTGGGCGATTTGTTCGCGGCGCCGGAGACTCACCTAACCAAGCGCGATGACGGCCCCCGCATCTCCCTGGGTGGCCAGGGCATTGTGGAGCGCTTGTTGACCGCCCGCTCCGAGCGTCGCCTCCAGATCCTGCAGGCAACCATCGAGCCACGTGGCCGCGGAGAAAATGAGCTCTACGCCGTGGACTGCGACGTAGATGTACTCCATGTGGTCAAGGGCCGGATCAAGCTCATTCTGACCAACGAGGAGTACGACCTCGAAGAAGGGGACACGCTCTCCTTCCCGGGCCGTGAACCCCACACCTGGATCAACCCCACGGATGAAACCGTCGAGGTGTTGTGGGTACTGGTGCCGGCAGCCAGCCGCTAGCTTTGGCGCCACCCGCTGCGCTCCCTCCCGGGTACCTCTCGGTTTGGATCCGGGGGAGTGGGTTGAACCCTGGAAACCCGGGGCTCAGAGGTGCAAGGTTGCCCACCAACTGGGCGGGAGCGTCGCGACGCAACGCGAGAACCGCCTGAATCTCCGCAATCACCCTCTCCGGCTCGAACCAAATCACCTCCGGCGGGTACCTCAGGACGGAATAGCCGTTGACGGTAGAGGCGTTGTTTCGTGCCAAGTCGTTCCGCAGAGCCTTTCTGTTGGAGTGAAACGCGAAGCCATCCACTTCAACGATGAGGAATTCTTCGAGAAGAAAGTCCACGCGACCGATTCCAGGTACGGCTACCTGCGCCTCGAAAGCGATTCCATGTGTGCGAAGTAAGTGCTGCGCGTCGACCTCAACGATCGACTCTGCACGGAGATCGAGCTCATGGAGTGCCGTCAGTACCGGACTGGATCTGTCCCCGCGGAGCTGCTCCTTGAGCAGTGCCAGTGGCACACCGTGCAGGCGAATGGCCGATGTGGCCATGGCTGTGGTGCCGGGGGTTCCAGGCATGTCATCGCGTGAAGCACTACGTCCTCCAGCGCCGCCACTGGCAGGGTGGGGTGTGCCTCGAACCGGGCTGTCCTGTGCCGGATAAACCCGCTGCCGTGCCCATGATTGCAGGCCAGATGATGTTGGCTTGGAGCGGTTCTTAGCCAAAGCCCGAAGTGTTTTGCAGCGCTTGCACAGGACACAAGCGCGTTGAACCGGATGGCCGCGGCGAACTCCGGCTTGTGATCCTTGAGCATGTACACGCCCCGCCGCGGGCGGCTAGCTCCCCGGGATAACAAAGAAGCGACGTCTGATCGGGAGAAGCCTGCGCTGCGGAGTTGTTCGGTCCGGGCTACGCCGCCCACCTCTTGAAGGTATAGATAGATGTCCATGTGGCCAGTTCACCGACACTGGGCAGCTGGAGGAACGGCCCATTTCCCTTATGTGGGTAAGTGGCAATTGCGGTCCTCCCCAGTTGCTGACCCTTCCGTGAGCAGCCTGGGCTCGCTGGCCCCGGAAATCCGTGGGCTGACGATGCTCGGTGGTCACAAGGTAGGTCACCAACTGGGGAGGAGCGCGGCGAACGGATCAGGCGGTCAGCCCACGTGCACCCACGGCCGGCGTGTGATGTCCGGCTCGGCTTCCCTCAGCACTTCGCGGGTTACCGGTGCGATCTCTCCCTCGCCGAAGAACAGGAACTTGCTGAGATTGGAGATCGGGTTGCCCTCGGTCCACCGGAAGTAGATGTGGGGCATGAACCCCGTGACGTCCCGGATGTGGAGGAGCACTGCGGCCACGGTGTTGGGCACGTTGTTGCTGTGCACCTCCAGGATTTTGAACCCATGCCTGAGTTTGCCCACAACCTGGAGCTCCTGCTCGAAGTCCGAGCTGTCGTCCACAATGACCTCGATGAAGACGGCGTCGCAGTCAACGGGCAGGTGGCTGGCTTGCTGGGCGTGCTGGAGCTTCTCCCGGTATCGGCTGGCACTGAGGTGCTTGGGCTCGTGGGCGATGATGCGAACGGGTCCATCGGAAGCGTTTGCGGCGAATTCGAGGGCTTTCTCGTCCATCTTGATATGAGTGGCCCGGAGCTCGAAAGCGCGCCGCATGCGGGAGATGAAACTGACAACCATGATGGCCAGGATGAAGAGCGCGGCAATCTTCAGGCCGTCGGGGCGTTCGATCGAGTTGACCACTGTGGTGTAGACGAAGACGAGGGAGATCAGGCCGAAGCCAATGACCTGGGCGCGCTGTTTCCGGCGCCGCGCAGAGAGGGTCACCGCGATGGAGGCTGAGGTAATGAGGACCAGGACGCCAGTGGCATAGGCGCCGCCCTGGGCGTTGACGTCGGCCTGGAAAATGATGGTCACAATGAACGCGATAACCGTGAAGACCAGGACCAGGGGGCGGAGCGCCCGTGCCCACGCAGGTGCCATGCCGTATCGGGGCAGGTAGCGGGGGACGAGGTTCAGCAGGCCGGCCATGGCGGAGGCGCCGGCAAACCAGAGGATGGCGATGGTGCTGACGTCATAGATGGTTCCGAAGCCGTCGCCGAGGAATTTGTGCGCAAGGTAGGCGAGTGCACGGCCTTCGGCTTTGCCGCCATCCTGGAATTCGGCGGCGGGGATCAGCATGACGGTGGTGAAGCTGGACGTGATGAGGAACGAACTCATGATGATGGCCGCGGTGGTGAGGAGCTTGTGGGCTCCTTTGATCCGGCCTGTGGGTTTGGCGTCGGTGTCTGTGGCGTGGCCCTTGATTTGGGGCATGACCGCGACGCCGGTTTCGAATCCGGAGAGTCCAAGTGCCAAACGGGGGAAGACGAGAAGTGCCAGGGCGATCATCATGATGGGGTCGCCGTGGGAGGTGGTGAGTGCGGTCCACCAGTCAGTAATGACACCGGCTTCGGTGAAGAGATGGGTCATGGAGACGGCGATCACCACAAGGTTTAGCGCGAGGAACGCTGCCACCAGTACTACTGCCACGTTGATGGCTTCCTTGAATCCGCGCAGGAAGACGATGCCGAGTCCTGCGATCAACGCGATGGTGATGACCACTTGCTGGCCTTCGAGGAAGTGCGGGGCGAAGGGGTTCTCGATGAGGTGGGCGGTGGCGTCGGCGGCCGAGAGCGTGATGGTGATCATGAAGTCCGTGGCTGCGAACCCGAGGAGGGCCAGGACGAACAGCTTGCCGCCCCATCGCGGCAGCAGGCGTTCCAGCATGGCGATTGATCCTTCGCCGCGCGGGCTTTCCTTGGCAACGCGCCGGTACACGGGCAGCGCGCCGGCCAGGGTAGCGAACACGAGGAGCAACGTGGCCAGGGGCGACAACAGGCCTGCGGCGAGTGCGGCAATGGCCGGCTGGTAGCCAAGGGTGGAGAAGTAGTCCAGGCCGGTGAGGCACATGACCTTCCACCAAGCCTGCGGTTTGTGGGAGTCTGTCGGTTTCCCGTGGGGGCCCTGCCGCTTGCCTGAGGTGTCCGGCATTCCTTCGAGCAGCCACGACTTGAGGTTGAAGGAGTGCTTTGGCCGGTCGGCCGGGTCGGCCGGAGGCCTCGTCAGGGTGGTCACGTTGTCCTTTCGCGCAGCACGGTGCTGCTTCCGTTAGGAGCGTATGGCCGCCTTCGACGCCGGGACCCCGGTTTTTATGGAATCTTTACGCCTGCTGTGACCGGCATCTCATGCCCCTTTCAGTAATCTGATTTGTAAACAGGTGATGCATATTAGGAAACTTCGAGTGTATGATGGGTGTCACAGCTAGTGATTCGATCGCCCCATGATTACAAGGAGTGGCATATTTTGGAAGAGCTCCGTATTGAAGCCAACGGGAACCTCGGCCCCATCGATTCGTCCCGCATCCCGCGCTACGCCGGTGCCGCCACCTACGCCCGACTGCCCCGCCTGGATCAGGTCGCCAAGGCGGACGTCACGGTTGTCGGCGTCCCCTTCGACTCGGGCGTTTCCTACCGTCCCGGCGCGCGCTTCGGTGCCAACCATGTGCGTGAGGCCAGCCGCTTGCTGCGCCCGTACAACCCTGCCTGGGACGTAAGCCCGTTCGAGAACATTCAGGTTGCCGATGCCGGCGACATGGCCGTGAACCCGTTCAACATCAACGAGGCCATTGAGACCATCCAGCAGAACGCCTTGGACCTGACGGCCAACGGCAGCAAACTGGTAACCCTTGGTGGCGACCACACCATTGCGCTCCCGCTCCTCCGCGCAGCAGCCGAACGAGCCGGCGAGCCCATTGCCATGCTCCACTTCGACGCCCACTTGGATACCTGGGACACCTACTTCGGTGCCGAGTACACGCACGGCACCCCCTTCCGCCGCGCCGTGGAAGAGGGCATCTTGGACACCGAGGCCATCAGCCACGTGGGTACCCGCGGCCCGCTGTACGGCAAGAAGGACCTCGACGACGACCATCGCTTCGGCTTCGGAATTGTCACCTCCGCAGACGTCTACTACCAAGGCGTCCTGGAGACGGTGGCTAAGATCCGGGATCGCATCGGCAATCGTCCGCTGTACATCTCCGTGGACATTGACGTCCTGGATCCGGCGCACGCACCCGGCACCGGCACTCCCGAAGCCGGCGGCATCAGCAGCCGCGAACTCCTCGAAATCATCCGCGGCTTCCGCGGCATGAATCTCGTTGGTGCGGACATCGTTGAGGTTGCTCCGGCCTACGACCACGCAGAGATCACTGGCGTCGCAGGTAGCCATGTAGCCTACGAGCTCGTGACCCTCATGGCGGACAACGCGGTCGAGGGCGACCGCCAAGGTGCCCCGAACGGTTACGCGCAGCAGGCACTCGGCGCTCGCATCGCGGAGCTCGCAACGGGTGACCAGCGATGATCGACTTCGATCCCGGCACAGCAGCTCCCACGAAGGGGACTAACCAGCGCAACGGTGGGGACCTCGTCGTCGAGACCCTTGAAGCGCTGGGCGCGAAGACTGTTTTCGGCATCCCGGGCCAGCACGCGTTGGGTTTGTTCGACGCCATGGGCCGCGGCAACCTGCACTTCGTTTCTTCCCGCGTGGAGAACAACTCGGCGTTCGCAGCTGACGGCTACTCCCGTGCCACGGGCGAGGTGGGTGTGCTGTTCCTGTCCACCGGTCCCGGCGCGCTGACGTCCCTGGCCGGTTTGCAGGAGGCTTACGCCACCGGTGTCCCCATGGTGGTTGTTGCCAGCCAGATCCCGCTTGATGGCCTGGGCGCGCGTCGCAAGGGCATGCTGCACCAGCTCGATGACCAGAAGGCTTCGGCGGCGAACGTCACCAAGAGCCAGCGACTGATCCAGCACGCCTCGGGTATCCCGTCGGCCATCCAGGACGCGTGGACCGAAGCGATCTCCTCGCCGCAGGGCCCGGTCTGGATCGAAATCCCACAGAACGTCCTGCTGGATCCCATCATGGTGCCCCCGGTGGAGGATGCGCTGGCCGAGGCGTTCGACAACCCGCCGCGCGTTGAGTTGATCCGCGAAGCCGTGAAGTGGCTTTCGACGGCGGAACGTCCGGCGATCATCGCAGGCGGCGGTACGCGCCGTGGCCGGGCTGAGAAGTCGTTGCTCTCGATTGCCGAGCAGCTGCGCGCTCCGGTCATTTGTACTCCCGGTGGCAATGGTGCGTTCCCGTGGACCCACGAACTTTCGTTGCAGTCGTGGATCGAGGACAGGTACATGACCGATGTCCTGGAAGACGCGGACGTCCTGATCGTGATTGGCTCGTCGCTGGGTGAAGTGACCTCGAACTACTTCACCTTCGAACCCCGCGGCCGCATCATCCAGATCGACGCAGAACCCCGCGTCCTGGAATCCAACAGGCCTGGCCTGGGCATCCGCGCCGACGCCGGCCAAGCCCTTGCAGCATTGGATGAAGCCCTCGCCGCGGCAGGGGCAGCGGACGCAACCAAGCGTGATTGGCACGGCACCAGCCCGGAAGATGTGGTCAAGGACTCCCTGGCCAAGGTCACCGCACGCCTGGAATCCCAGGACCTGGCCAAGGAACTGAAGTTCATGGCCGACATCCGCGAGGCTGTTCCGGCTGACATGCAGACGTTCTGGGACATGACCATCTCCGCGTACTGGGGCTGGAGCTGCTGGGACGCCCGTCAGGGCCAGTTCCACTCCGCCCAGGGCGCCGGCGGCTTGGGCTACGGTTTCCCGGCAGCCATCGGCGGAGCCGTCGGGTTGGAGACCACGGGCAAACCGAGCCGTGTGCTCGCTGTGTCCGGTGACGGTTCCTCCATGTACTCCATCTCCGAGCTCGCCACGGCCAAGCAGCACAACGTCCCGGTCACCTGGCTGATCGTGGACGACGGCGGCTACGGCATCCTGCGCGAATACATGGTGGGTGCCTTCGGCCAGGCCACGGCCACCGAACTCGCCCGCCCCGACTTCGTCAAGCTTGCCGAGTCCTTCGGCGTCCCGGCCCGCCGGGTTGCCCCGGAGGACGTGGGGGACGCGCTCAAGGCGTCCTTCGAAGCGGACGGACCCAACGTCGTCGTGGTTGAAACGCTTTTGAAGATGTTCGGCCCCACTCACCTGGACGACTAAGCGCGCCAACTCAAGCAGCCCCCGCACGGTACTCCGTGCGGGGGCTGCTTGCTTTGCAACACAGCGACTAGTCGAGATCCCGCTGTGTGCCTTCGGGCGTGAGCTTCACGGCAACAACCGCGGCCAGCATCGCGGCGATCCAGAACGCTGCGATGAGCCACAAGCCACCGCCGGCCGCGAGGCTGAGTCCAGCGACGATCATCGGTGTGAAACCGGCGCCGATCATCGATGCACCTTGATACGACAGCGAAGCGCCCGTATAGCGGTTGCGGGTGGGAAACTGTTCGGCCACGTAAGCCGCAATGGGACCGTAGAGGAAGCCTTGTACGAGGCCATTACCGAGCACGATCGCCAAGGCAAACGCCCATAGCTCGCCGTTGTTGATCAGCAGCAGGATGGGGTACGCGAGGACGGCGCCCAGCAAAGATGCGCCGATGAGCACCCGGCGTCGGCCGATCCTATCGCTGAGGCGGGCGGAGTAGAAACAGATGATCAAGGTCAGCAATGCCGCGAAAGCCTTGATGTTGAGCACGCCGTTCTTATCTGCCCCGTTCTCCACGGCCACGGATACGCCCCAAACCGTTGTCATCGATTGGCATACGTAGAAAGCTGTGGTGGCGAGCAGCCCCAGCACCACCGCGCGGCGATTGTTCTTGAGGACATCGAGAAGCGGCACCCGCCGTTTGGATCCCTCTGCTTCAAGCCGTTGGAAAGCCGGTGTCTCAGACACTTTGAGGCGGATGACCATTCCCACAGCGATCAATGCGGCGCTGAGAAGGAAAGGAATACGCCACCCCCATGCCAGGAAATCTTCGCCGGACAGGGCTGCGAACAGGGAGAGTGCCAGTGTGCCCAGAATCGCTCCCGCAGGTCCGCCGGCGTTGGCGAAAGCTGCAGCGAATCCCCGGTGCTTTTTGGGGGCATGCTCTATGGCCATGAGGGCGGCGCCGCCCCATTCCCCGCCAACCGCCACACCCTGAACCAGCCTGAGGACAACCAGCGCGATGGGCGCGGCGATCCCAATCTGGGCTGTGGTGGGCAGCAAACCGATCATGGTGGTCCCGAAGCCCATGATGAGCATTGAGAGGACCAACATTTTCTTGCGGCCCACTTTGTCCCCGAAGTGCCCGAAGATCAGGCCACCCAAGGGGCGCGCAACATACCCCACCGCGAGCGTTACGAAGGATGCGAAAAGGGCGAAGCCGGGGCCAAGGTTGGCGAAGAACACCTTGTTGAAAACAAGGCTGGCGGCAGTGGCGTACAGCATGAAGTCGTAGTACTCGATGGCACTGCCGATGAAACTGGACGCAAGGATACGGCGCATGTCCTTGGACTTCATGGAGTGTTCCGGGGCGTTGCCGGTGGCTTCAGGGAGAGTGTCCTGGGATGGTGCTGAGCTCATGTGCTTCCTCAGTTCCGGTGGTGGGGTTCGCGCATCAGCGCTGGCGTGCGAACGGGATGACGTCAAGATCGTTGGGAACGGTGAACTCTCCGCTGAAGTGATCTTCGGCTTCGAGCCACACAGACGTGGACGCGTGCCCGGGCACCAGGTGATGAAGGGCAAGGTGCCGTGCGCCGGCAGCGTCGGCCAGCTTGGCTGCTTCCCGGACACTCGTATGTGACTTGTAGTGGTGGTCGCGTGCGGCCCGGCTGCTGTCATCCGTTTTGTCTGCGTAGAGGGATTCCACCCAGTCGAAGTCGATGGCCTCGTGCAGCAATAAGTCCGTGCCCGTGGCCAGCGTGATCATGTTTTCTGTATACGCAGTGTCGCCGGAGATGGTGACGGAACCTTCAGCGGTATCGAAGCGGAAGGCGAAAGCCGGTGCCACCGGAGGATGTTCCACCAGGATGGCGGTCACCGTCACCAATTCGTCGCGATAGATCTCGAACGGTTCCATGTCCGGCGTCGGGTTGTTGTTGGGGTGGTAACCGGCTTGTGCAGGGATCCGAATGTCTTCGGCCGCGAAGATGTCCAGGGGACTGGGCTTCAGGCTGTCCAGGATGCGGTCATTGAGGTCCGTAGCGTGGGCGGCCATCAGCTGTTCGAACATCTGGCGGGTGCCAGGCGTCGGGTTCTCCGGGGCCAGCGGAAGAGGATCGACGACGGCGCGGGGCGACACCGGCGGCAGCTCACCACGGTTACCGGGTCCAATAATCCTCACCGGGTTGGTGGAACGGTCTGCGAGCGCGTACAGGCCGAAGATGCCAAGCCCGGCGAGATCGTAGACGTGGTCCGAGTGCAGGTGCGTGATGAAGAGTGCCCTCAAGTCCTTGAGCTCCAAGCCTGACTGGCTAAGCCGTCGTCCGGCGCCTTGGCCGAAATCCACCAGGTAGAAGGAGTCTCCCACCACCACTGCGGTGGCTATTCCTGTGCGCTCGCCGGAGTCGGCGGCCGCCCACCACCGGGGACCGCCGGCGGTGCCCAGGGTGACGATGTGTGGTTTCAGGGATGACGTCAATGTCACGGGTGTCTCCTTCGACTTTGGCTTTCCTCCATAGTGGCCCGGCTCACTTCACTTGTATAATCAATCAATTCAAAGAAGTTCATAAGGAGAACTGATGGCCGAGTTCACGCTGCGCCAGCTCGAGTATTTCGTGGCGGTGCTCGATCACGGATCACTCACCAAAGCCGCCAGTGAAAGCAACATCTCCCAAGCCGCCGCCTCCATGGCGATTGCCCAGCTGGAAAAGAGCCTTGGCCTGGACCTGCTGATCCGCACCCGGGCCAAGAGGGTTGAGCCCACAGCTGCCGGGCTTGAACTCGGCGTGCGTGCCCGGCGGATCCTCAGGGAAACCGCCGACCTGCACGGTGGGGCACTCATGGGTTCCCATGAAGAGATGCGCGGCCGAGTCTCCATTGGCTGCATGGTGGCCATCTCGCCCCGGGTGATCCCGGAACTCATCGGCTATTTCGCCGAGAAATGGCCAGAGGTAGAGCTCGACTTTGTGGAGGGCGCCGCCGAAGACCTGCAGAAGGGGGTAGGGGAGGGGGAGCTGGACCTTGCCTTCGTCTATTCCCCTCAGGTGGTTCCGGGCGTCGACGTCGTCAAAGTGGTGGAATCGCGTCCCCAGTTCATGCTGGCCGCGGGACACCCCCTGGCCGGAAGAGCATCACTGAGCTTCGCCGACCTCGCGGGCGAGGACGTGATCCTCTTCAATGTGCCACCCAGCGCGGAACGGGTAACGGCCATGTTCCTCGCAGCGGGCATCGAGCCGAACGTCCGCTGGAAAAGCGTGGTGGCGCAGACCATACGCGGAGTTGTGGCCAGTGGACGGGCTATCTCGGTGACTCATGCATGGCCGGGGGTCGCTCCTGTATATGCAGACGCCAAAGTTGTTCTGGTGCCCATCAAGGATGACCTTCCTGAGAGCTGGCTCGTGGCTGCCGTGCCGCCGGGGATCGATCGGCCTCGCCGGGTGAACGAGGTCATTCGGGCGGCTATTCACTTGGCCGGATAAGGCTGGATCTGCACCGGGTTCGCGGGAAACTGTCGAATTCGCCGGAGTTCTCCGGCGGTCTGACACTCTTCCCGCGTTTTCGCGGCGGACGCTTGAACCCTCATCTTTAGTTTCCCAAAGCAATCACTTTGAGTTATAGTTGCTTTAGGCAAACAAAAAGAGGGGTGTCTTCCATGTCCGTTGGTTCTGCCACGGCAACCGATCTTGTGCATCAAATCTTCGATCTCCAGCGCACTCTGCGCTGTGTGGTGACCGCCCACATGTCCCGCGTTCCCGACGTCGGAATGGCGGTGCAAGGGGTGATGCGCTTCATCGGCGAGGGGGAGACCCGCGCAACGCATCTGGCCACGCGGCTCGGTGTCAGCGCGCCGGTCCTCAGCCGGCACATCAGCGAACTCGAGGAACTCGGCTTCGTGGTCAGGCGGCCGGATCCAGCGGACGGCAGGGCCCAACTCCTCGCGCTGACGGAGAAAGGCTCCGCGAAACTGCGCGAATTTGAAGAACAACGCAGCGTGAGACTGCGGGATTACCTGGCGGATTGGAGCGAGGCAGACGCCCTCGAGGCCTCCCAGGTCATCAACAAACTCACGGAGTCCCTCAAGGACTCAATCCGGGCAACGGCGGCCGGCTCCATCACAACAAACCAGACAGCTTAGGAGCCCACGCATGGCTACACCAGTACAAAACTCCAAGGCGGTGGACGCCTCAGTCACCGCGCACAAGGCCGCCGCGCCCATGACGCACCGGCAGATCATGGAAGCCCTCACCGGGCTCCTCGCGGCGTTCTTTACGGCGATCCTCAGCAGCACCATCGTCGCCAACGCGCTGCCAACCATCATGTCCGAGCTCAAGGGCACGCAAACCGACTTCGCGTGGGTCATCACGGCTGCGTTGTTGGCGAACGCTGCAACCACGCCCATCTGGGGCAAGCTCGCTGACCTCTTCGACAAGAAACTTCTTGTCCAGCTGAGCATCATCATCTTCGTGGCCGGTTCCGTCATGGCCGGCCTGTCCGAAACCATTCCGCTGCTGCTGACCGCCCGCGTCATCCAGGGTGTGGCCATGGGTGGCCTCACCGCCCTGGCGCAAGCGATCATCGGCTCCATGATTCCGCCGCGCGACCGCGGCAAGTACTCGGGCTACATGGGCGCTGTCATGGCTGTAGGTACCGCCGGCGGCCCGCTGCTGGGCGGCTTCATCGTTGACAGCCCGCTGGGGTGGCGTTGGACGTTCTTCGTCTGCGTGCCGCTGGCCGTCGTCGCGCTCATCCTGCTCCAGGTGACCCTCAAGATCGAACACATCAAGCGCCCCGCCAAGATTGACTGGCTCGGTTCCATCCTTCTGACGTCCGGCGTGAGCCTGCTCCTCATTTGGGTTTCCTTCGCCGGCAACCCTGACTACTACGACTGGTTCTCCTGGCAGTCCGCCCTGATGGTGGGCGGCGGCGTGGCACTGCTTGCGGTATTGGTCTACGTGGAAACCAAGGTGGCCCAGCCCATCATCCCGCTCAAGATCATCTCCGAGCGCACCACGGCCCTGGCCATCATTGCATCGGTTGCTGTCGGTATCGCCATGTTCGGCTCCTCAACCTTCCTGGGTCAGTACTTCCAGGTTGCCCGCGGCGCCACTCCCACCGAGGCCGGCCTGCTGACTCTGCCCATGATTGCGGGCAACCTGATCGGCTCCGTGGCCTCCGGTATCCTCATCAGCCGTTTCGGTAAATGGAAGAGGTTCCTGATTGCAGGCTCCGTGCTTCTCATTGGCGGCCTGGCCTTCGCAGGAACCATGGATCACACCACTGAACTGTGGATCGTGGCCATCTACACCGGTGTGTTCGGCCTTGGCCTGGGCATGCTCATGCAGAACCTCGTGCTGGCCGTGCAGAACACGGTCCAGGCCAAGGACATCGGTACGGCAAGTGCTTCGGTGGCGTTCTTCCGCTCGGTGGGTGGCGCGATTGGCGTCTCCGTGCTGGGTGCCATCATGTCCACGCATGTGAAGGACCTCGCCGTTGAAGGCATGGCCGCTGCCGGGATTCCCGTCCAGGGCGGTGCATCCGGGGCCAGCATGGACCTTGCCGATATGCCCGCTCCCGTCGCCGAGATCATGCGTGCTGCCTACGGCGACGCGACTGCCCAGATCTTCCTGATCTCCGCGATCATCAGCGTGGTGGCCCTCTTGTCAGTGCTGTTCATCAAGGAGCGTCCACTGCGCCGCACGGTTGATGCTGCTCCCGAAAAGGAGCTCATTGCCACGGCCTCGGGAGACGCCGGAATGTCGCTGGATACCTCGTCCTTGGACACTGTAAAAGCGGACGACGACGGCGCACGCCGCCTTGGTGCCCACGCTCCCGTTTCGGCGGGCGGACGGCAGGTGCCGGCGGGGGAGCGTCAGGTTCCCAACCCGGAGTCCGGATCCGATCTTGACCTCGAGTTCGCTCGGATCCTTACCCAGGAACGGCCTCACGGCACCTCGGATGTGAAGGAAGTCCAAGAGCAGTTGTCCCGAACCCAGTACGTTCTGGCGGAACAGCAGCTACAGCTGAGCCGCGCCAACGTGGAACTGCAGGCAAGGTTGCGGGAGCAGCAAACCATTGCCGAGCAGCAGGCCCATACCGCGGAAGAGTTGGCCGCCCTTCGCAAGGAACTCAAGCGCGAACGCAGGCAGCAGGAACGCATGGCGCTGCTGCTCCTCCAAGGCGTTGAAGCACGCTCGGACCACGGAAAACACGCAGGCTAAGTCCACGTACGGTGAAGCGCCGGTTGGGAAACCAGCCGGCGCTTTGCTGTGCTGCCTGCCGCGACGGGAGCATCCACGGCACATGAACTACTCCGCTGGGATGATCTTTTGCGTAAGTTGTTTCGCCGGGGCAACGGATTTCGTAGAGTAGGGAGGCTAATACTGTCAGCCCCGGCTGCGACACTTCTCTTATCTCATTCACGCACTCTTTCTAAGGACCCGTGGGCATGCTTGTCACCCTTATACGGCGCTACTCCAAGCCGTATTTGCCGCAGATTGTGGCCGTGCTGATTTTTCAGCTGGCGTCCACCATCGCCACGCTCTACCTCCCCAGCCTCAACGCCAAGATCATTGATGAGGGAGTTTCCCGTGGAGACACCGACTTCATCTGGCAGACCGGTGCGCTCATGCTCGCTGTTGCCCTTGGACAGGTGCTCACTGCCATCATCGCCGTGTACTTCGGCTCCCGGGTCGCAATGGCCATTGGCCGGGACCTGCGCCGCAGCGTCTTCAGGCAGGTCAGCAGCTTTTCCGCCCAGGACGTCAACACTTTCGGCGCTCCCACTCTGATCACCCGCGGAACCAATGACGTCCAGCAGGTACAGATGCTGGTCCTCATGGGCCTGAACTTCATGGTTTCAACGCCCATCATGTGTGTTGGCGGCATCATCATGGCGCTCCGTGAGGACCTCAGCCTTTCCTGGCTGGTCTGGGTCTCGGTCCCTGTCCTGGTGGCCGTCGTGGGCTACCTTGTAGTCCGTCTCATGCCTCTGTTCCGATCCATGCAGACCAAGATCGACGCCATCAACGGCGTGCTGCGCGAGCAGATCATCGGTATCCGCGTGGTCCGCGCGTTCGTACGTGAGCCCCACGAGGCCAGGCGCTTCGGGGCCGCCAATGAAGATCTCACCGCCGTATCGGTAAAGATCGGCAACCTGTTCGTCCTGATGTTCCCTGCCATCGGCATGATCCTGCACCTGTCCACTGCAGCCGTCCTGTGGTTCGGCGGCCAGCGGGTGGACTCCGGCGAGATGCAGGTGGGCGCGCTCACTGCCTTCCTTCAGTACCTGCTGCAGATCCTGATGGCCGTCATGATGGGCACGTTCATGGCCATGATGATTCCCCGCGCGTCGGTCTGTGCAGACCGCATCGGCGAAGTCCTCGACGTCGAACCTTCCATCCACAACCCCACCTCACCGGTGGTGCCGGCCGAGAAGAAGGGACGCGTGGAGTTCCGCGACGTCACGTTCAAGTACCCCGGTGCCGAGGCACCGGTGCTGAGTAACATCTCCTTCACCGCCGAGCCCGGCAAGACCCTGGCCATCATTGGCTCCACGGGTGCCGGCAAGACCACCTTGGTCTCTCTGCTGCCGCGGCTTTACGACGTCGCCTCCGGTGACGTACTGCTCGACGGCGTTCCGGTCACCAAGATGGACGCGTCGGAGATCACCAGCCGGGTATCTGCGGTTCCGCAGAAGCCGTACTTGTTCTCCGGGACCATCGAGCACAACCTGCGTTTCGGCAAGCCCGACGCAACTGACGAAGAACTATGGGATGCATTGGAGACTGCGCAGGCCAAGGGCTTCGTGGAAGAAAAGTCATCCGGCTTGAACCGGCGCATCGCCCAGGGCGGTACCAACGTCTCCGGCGGCCAGCGCCAAAGGTTGTCCATTGCCAGGGCGTTGGTGACCAAACCGAACGTGTACCTGTTTGATGACTCCTTCTCCGCGTTGGATGTCGCTACCGATGCCAGGCTCCGCAAGGCCTTGAAGGCCAAAACCCGGGACGCCACGGTCATCATCGTGGCCCAGCGCGTATCAACCATCGCTGACGCGGACGAGATCCTGGTGCTGGATAACGGCAGGATCGTTGACCGCGGAACTCACGACGAACTCCTGGAGACATCACCCACCTACCAGGAAATCGTTGAATCCCAGCTGAGCGTGGAGGAAGTGGCATGAGCGAGCAGAACCAGCAGAAGAAGCGTGGCTGGGCTGCCAAGGCTCAAGCCGCAAAGGACGCCAAGGCAACAGCCGAGGCTGAGGTAGCAACCGAAGCGCTCGAGGACGAGGACTTCGTCGAAGAGGAATACGTCCCCTCCGAAGCTGATGGCGGCATGTTCGGTGACGTCCCGGCAAAGAAGGCCAAGGAGTTCTGGCCGTCCGCCAAGCGACTCATGGGCCTGCTGAAGCCCGAGGCCGTGGGCGTGTACATCGTGATCGGCCTCGTTATTGTCTCGGTGGTCCTGAACGTCATCGCTCCCAAGGTTCTGGGCAGCGCCATGGACGTGATCTTCGGCGGCGTTATGGGCAAGCAGATCCCGGAAGGGGTTTCCCAGGAACAGTTCGTGGAGCTCATGCGCCAGCAAGGCCAGGGCAACTTTGCCGACATGGTGTCCAAGATGGAACTCACCAACGGAATCGACTTTCCCAAGTTGACGTTCCTGATTTCCATCGTGCTCCTCATGTACTTTGTGGCCAACATCTTCCTGTGGGCACAGGGTTGGTTGCTCAACAGGATCGTCATGCGGGTCATCAAGCAGCTCCGCAATGACGTCCAGGCCAAGCTCAACCGGCTCCCGTTGAACTACTTCGATACCCGCCAACGTGGCGACATCCTGTCCCGCGTGACCAACGACGTCGACAACGTCCAGCAAGGCCTCCAGCAGGCGTTCTCCCAACTGGTCAGCTCAGTGCTCACAGTCCTGGGCATCACCGTCATGATGTTCATCGTGTCCTGGGAGTTGGCGCTGATTGCCTTGATCGCCCTGCCGTTGTCCGGCATTGTGGCGGGCGTCATCGGTGCCCGCAGCCAGAAGCTCTTCGCAGCACAGTGGAAGAACACCGGCGCACTGAATGGCCAGATCGAGGAATCGTTCTCCGGCCACGACCTCGTGAAGGTCTTCGGGCGCGATGCCGACATGCTGGAGCGTTTCGACGAGAAGAACGAGGAACTCTACAAGGCCTCCTTCGGTGCGCAGTTCGTGTCCGGCGTGATCTTCCCGGCCATGAACTTCGTGTCCTACCTTTCGTACGTCGGCATTGCCGTGGTGGGTGGCCTGCGTGTTGCCTCGGGCTCCATGAGCCTGGGCGATGCCACCGCCTTCATCCAGTACTCGCGTGAATTCACCCAGCCGCTGGGTCAGATTGCCGGCATGGCCAACATGCTGCAGTCCGGCGTTGCTTCAGCAGAGCGCGTCTTCGAGTTCCTGGACGCTGATGAAGAAGTTGAAGAGACCGGTACGCGCCACCTGCCCTCCAAGACCGACGGCCATGTTGAGTTTGACCACGTCTCGTTCAGCTACGTGGAGGACAAGCCGCTCATCGAGGACCTGTCCTTTGCTGCACAACCCGGTCACACCGTGGCGATTGTTGGCCCCACCGGTGCAGGCAAGACCACCTTGGTGAACCTCGTGATGCGTTTCTACGAGCTCAACTCCGGCCGGATCACCTTGGACGGTGTAGACATCAAGGACCTCAGCCGCGCAGAACTGCGGTCCAAGGTGGGCATGGTGTTGCAGGATGCGTGGCTCTTTGGCGGGACCATCTACGACAACATCAAGTACGGCAACCTGGACGCCACCGAGGATCAGATCATGGAGGCGGCCAAGGCCACTTACGTGGACCGCTTCGTGCGGGCGCTCCCGGACGGTTACCAGACCATCATCGACGAAGAAGGCAACAACGTCAGTGCCGGTGAAAAGCAGCTCATCACCATCGCCCGTGCGTTCGTGTCAGATCCGTCGCTGCTGATCCTGGACGAAGCCACGAGCTCCGTGGATACCCGTACCGAGCTGTTGCTGCAGAAGGCCATGGCTGCGCTCCGTACGGACCGGACGAGCTTCGTTATCGCGCACCGCTTGTCCACCATTCGCGACGCCGACACCATTTTGGTGATGGAGAACGGCAAGATCGTGGAACAGGGCAACCACAACCACCTGCTCACCCTGCAGGGTGCGTACTACCGGTTGTACATGTCCCAGTTTGCTGGTGAGGAAGAGACCGCAGTGGACGACTCGACGGCGGTGCACAGCTGAGCACGGATTCACTGAGCACTGGAGTGAACACCCGGGATTCCTTGTACCCCGGCGCATTGAGGTCCTTGTGCCCATGCGCTGGGGTGACATGGACGCCTACGGACACATCAACAACGTGCAGATTGTCCGCATGCTTGAGGAAGCCCGCATCGCAGCCTTCGGGCCACCGCGCGGTGCGGGCCTTCCCGGCGTGGAACCACCGGCTGCCCTGTTCAACGACGTTGAGGAGGGCACCATGACCCTCGTAGTGGAGCATAAGGTCCGGTACGTCCGGACGCTTGAATACCGCAACATCCCGGCCGTCGTGGAGATTTGGGTCGGTGCCATCAAGGGCGCCAGCTTTGATCTCCACTACGTCATCAAGGACCCGGTCACCCGTGAGGACTGCGTCAAAGCCAGCACGCACCTGGCCTTCGTCGCCGAGGCCACGGGACGGGTCCTGAGGCTCACACCGGAGCAAAAAGAAAAGCTGGGGCACTACCAAGCCTGACGAGTTTTTGAACAGATGATGCCCTTAAGGAGCCTTCTTAGGGGCATTAGCTGTACAAGAACTCCGCGTAGAGTTTCAGCATGAAACTTGAAATTGCCGTGGTCAGCGCTGCGGGTGCAGGTACGGCCGCCGCCGAAGGAGCCCACCGGGTGGAGCTCTGCAGCAGCCTTGAACTGGGAGGTATTACGCCCAGTCAAGGTCTCATGGAAGCCAGCATGGAGCATGTGGACGGGCGTTTGGAGATCCATCCGCTGATCCGCTCCAGGCCGGGTGATTTCCAGTACTCCGCATCGGACGTGGACACCATGGTGCATGAAATCCGGCACCTGCTGGCCCAGGGAGCGCGCGGAGTTGTGGTGGGGGCACTCACTGCTTCAGGTGACGTGGATGTTCCGGCACTGCAGCGCCTGGTGGCCTCCGCCAAGGACGCCAACCCGGACGCCGAGCTCACCTTCCACAGAGCCATTGACCAGTCACGAGACCCCTTCGCAACCTTGGATGAATTGCTGAATCTGGGCTTCACCAGGGTCCTCACCTCGGGGCATCAGGCAACGGCGGGCGCTGGCTTGGAAACGTTGACGGCCATGGTGGAACGTGCCGGGAGCGCCCTGCAGATCATGGCTGGTGGCGGACTCACCTTGGACGACATTCCCGCCATGCACAGGGCAGGCCTGTCCGCCGTTCATCTCTCGGCCAAGAAGACGGTCTCCACTCTCGGAGAGGGCGCCATCTCCCTCGGTGCACAGGACGGCAGCGATCCCACGGCGTACACCGTCACCGATCGCGAAGTAGTTCGGGCGGCGAAGGCGATGGTGAACGCACTTAATCTCGCAATGCCCCGTTAGCCCCTGCCGTCCAGCTTTTGGACGGGCAAATTCCAGTGATCGCGGATCGTAATGACTCTTTACGATTCCGCGGAACGCCGGGATGATGTAAGGATTCACCAACTCGGTGAAAAGCCCCGGAAGCTACCTTCAGGAGTCCCAGCGATGCCGCTGCCCTCGCCGGTTTTACCGGCCGTCATTTCCCGTCCCACGACAAGCGCAAACAGCACCCCAGCCAAGGGCCACCCGGAGGTGGAATGCGGCGTCGGAACATGGGACAAACTTCTCTACGGGAATCACCGGTTCGTCATTGACGTCCAGACGGACGAAGCGGGAGGCCGGTCCAAGGGAACGGCTCACGCCCACAGGGTGGTCCTTCCCTGGCGCCGGCAGGACACGGAGCCGGCAACCGTGGATGTCATCGTAGTCTCCCAGAGCACCGGAACCAGGGTCCGGAACGTGATCGTTGAAGAGGCCACGAGGGAGTCCGGATCCCTCGTCTTCGAGGCCATCGACGGCCCCGGCACCTACTTCGTCTACTACCTGCCGTACGCCATGTTGGGGAAACCCCACTATCCGCAAGCGCAGTACCTCCCGCATCGTCCTGCCGCAGACCCGGCCTGGGCCGCCGTCGTGGTGCGTTCTGCCTGGGCAAGCGGAGCGCAGGCCGAGCTGCCCACCGCAAGAGTCCTCCGCTATGAGGCCGCAAGTGAACGCGACTCCTTCGCTCCAATGAACTTCACTGCCCGCGCGGAGGAGCTGGAACACTTCCGTTCGCTTCACGCAGGCGAGGCGTTCTTGGTGTTCCCCGAGGACCGGCTGAACCCTGTCTCGATGCATTCGGAGTTGCCGGCGCACTGGGTGATCGACGGGCCCTCGAACAGCTTCCACGGGACTGCACTTGCCGGCGAGGACTATGTGGTCCAGCTGGGGCTTTACGCGCAGAAGGAGCTCGAGGGCGTCTCCGTCGATGTGGCCTCCCCGGCCGGCGGGCACTGCGTCAATACTGATGGCGTGGATCGCCGGGGCAAGCCGTGGCGCAGAGCACTGAACGTCCCGGCCGGCACGGTACAGGGCCTGTTCGTGGTCCTTCCCATTCCTGTGGAAGCTGCGGGAACCGCACACTCTGCGACCATCACCATCCGTGCAGCGGGGGAGTCGCCGCGGAACATCGAGGTCACCCTGGAGGTGGCGGCGGAAACAGATCCGGCAATCCTTGCCGGTGGTTTCGGCGATCCACGATTCCTTCGGCGCCTGGCATGGCTGGATTCGGAGGTTGCCCAGGACGCGGAGCTGGTGGAGCCCTACACCGCCGTCTCAGTGGATGAATCGAGCACCACGTTGGGCATCCTGGGCAGGTCGCTGCGGCTCGCGGAATCGGGGCTTCCGGCGCAGGTGACGTCCACCTTCACTGCCGCTGTGACCGCCACTGGTGGTCCCGCCGTCGAGCTTCTGGACGTCCCGGTGCGCCTGGACATTGCCGGCATCGACTGGCATTACTCGCCGGTCGTCTTCACAGTTCAGGGCCCGGCACGCGTCCAGTGGCGTTGTCAGTGGACGGGCACTAAAGACGGAAAGTCGGCTCTGGCCCTGGACCTGGACGGTGTCCTCGACGCCGATGGAGCAGTGAGCTACCGGCTTCGGCTGAGTCCGGAGCAAAACCTGGACGTGCCCGACGTCGGCCTTCACCTTGGGTTCCGAAAGGCTGCGGTCCCGTTCGCCATGGGTTTGGGGGTTCCGGGTGGACGGCGACCGGAAACCGTCGACTGGACCTGGGACGTTGCCACCAAGAACCAGGATGCACTCTGGCTGGGTGGGGTGAACGCCGGGATGCAGCTGTCCTTGCGGGATGAGCGGTACGAGAGGCCACTGAATACCAACTTTTACCGGGAGAAGCCGCTGGTGGAACCGGGATCGTGGGCCAACCGTCAGGAGGACGGCGGCCAGTCCACCGTCCGGGGCGGTGTTGCGCTGCGGACAACGGAGAATACGGTGACGCTGCATGCCTTCAGCGGTGCCCGTTCCCTCACCGCGGGCCAGCAGCTCGACTTTAATGTCCGTCTCCTGCTGACGCCTTTCAAACCGATCGAACCCGGCAAGCACCTGTCCAAGCGCTACTTCCACGAGCCGGCCGACCCGGACAGCATCGCCGCCGCGGGAGCCACCGTGGTCAACGTCCATCACGCAACAGCTCCTGCGCCGTACATCAACGACCCCCTTCTCACGGAAGGCTCGTTGAGGGAGTACGTGGCAGGGTGCCATCGAAACGGACTCAAAGCCAAGATCTACAACACTGTCCGGGAGCTTACTTTCCACAGTCCGGAGCTGCTGCCGCTACTGCAACTGGACCACGAGATTTTCAGTGACGGTCCCGGGGCGGGCCACATCTGGTTGCAGGAACATGCCGGGAGCGGCTACGTGTCTGCATGGTTTGCGCCGAACGTCGAGGACATCGCAGTGGTGACCACAGGCGAGTCGCGGTGGGAGAACTTCTACGTCCGGAGCCTCCAGGAGCTGGCCAGAGGTGAGGACGGGATCGATGGCATCTATCTGGATGACATCGCCTATGACCGTCATGCCATGGTGCGGGTCCGCAAGGTCCTTGAGCGGGCTTGCTCGGCTCGCGGAGTGGACGGCCCTGAGATCGACCTTCACTCGGCAAACCAGTTCACGGCCCACGACGGGTACGCGTCATCGGCAAATTTGTACATGGAGCAACTGCCCTATGTGGACAGGCTGTGGCTGGGGGAGTACTTCGACTACGACACCACCGATCCCGACTATTGGTTGGTGGAGTTGTCCGGCATCCCCTTCGGACTGATGGGCGAAATGCTGGAAGGCGGAGGCAACCCATGGCGCGGCATGGTGTTCGGCATGACCGGCAGGGCGCCCGCCGTGGACAACCGCCCGCTCTGGGATTTCTGGGCAGAAACCGGCTTGGAGCACGCACCGATGCAGGGGTTCTGGGACCCGCAGGCGCCCGTGCGGACCAGCCACCCGGAGGTCCTGGCAACCACGTGGCTTACAGAGCACGGAATGGTTGTAGCGCTGGCGTCATGGGCCGAGCACACTGAGGAAGTGACGTTGATCTTCGACGACGCTGCCGCCACCGGCGCCCGCAAGGACGCCTCAATATCAGCCCCCGCTATCCGCGGCTTCCAATCAGCTGCGAGCTACGCGCCGGGCGAGGCAATACCCATCGAGCCGCAGCGCGGCCTCCTTCTTGTGATCGGAAACTGACGTGGCAGAAACAACAACCTCCAACCTCACCGTCACCACCATCTCCTTGACCATGGCGGAGCTCGGCTCCTTGAACCCGCTGCCGGTAGTCGCGGCCGAGCTCGACCAGCCCTACACGGTGGGCGAAGGTGTCCCGGAGGAACTCCAGGCATCGGCCCGGTACGGGGTGGTTCCCAATGTGTACCCGTATCTGATGCAGGACGGCTACAGCCGCGATGCGGCACCCCGGGAATTTCCCGCCGTCGTGCTGGAAAACAGCAAACTCAGGGTGACGGTCATCCCGTCGTTGGGTGGGCGCATCTGGGAACTGTTCGACAAAGCGACCGGCAAGCAACTGCTCCACACCCACGATGCCCCGCAACTGGCCAACATTGCCCTGCGCAAGGCGTGGTTCGCGGGCGGGCTGGAGTGGAACATCGGGACCCGCGGGCACTCACCCACCAGCTGCGACCCGCTGCACACGGCGATCGTGCACACGCCGGACGGAAAGCACATCCTGCGTATGTGGGAATTCGAGCGGCTGCGCGAGGTGGTTTTCCAGGTGGACGTGTGGCTTCCTGAGGACTCGCCCGTGGTGTTCGCGGCTGTGCGGATCCGCAACCCGAATGACCACGACGTCCCCATGTACTGGTGGAGCAACGCGGCGATCCCCGAGACCGAGCGGACGCGGGTGATCGCCCCGGCAGAGGAGGCCTTTGGAAGCGACTACACAACGGACATCACCCGTGTCCGGCCCACCAGCCACGAAGGCTATGACGGCACCTGGCCGGTCAACAGCCCGCACGCGGCCGACTTCTTCTTCGACATCGACCCCTCGGAACGGCGCTGGGTTGTGGCAGCGGACGACGACGGCGACGGGCTGGCGATGCTGTCCACGGGACTCCTGCGGGGAAAGAAACTCTTCGTGTGGGGCCAGGGCCAGGGCGGTAAACGGTGGCAGGAATGGCTGAGTCCCGGAGCTGGCCCGTACGCCGAGATTCAGGCAGGCCTCGCGCAGACGCAGTTTGAACACCTGGTGATGCCCGCTGGCGCAGAATGGGCGTGGGTTGAGGCCTACGGCAACGGGCACCTGGACCCGGACGCCTCGCACGGGACCGACTGGGATGCTGCTGTAGCCCACGCCGGTGAGCGCCTGGAACAGCTCCTGCCGCACGATGAACTCGAGTCCATGCTGTCCGCAGCCATCACCGACGCCGACGTCCCGCCGTCGAAAATGTTGGTGGACGGCAGCGGCTGGGGCGTTCTTGAGCGTGCCCGGCGGCAGAAAAACGGGAAGGCCTGGGTGGACGAGAGCGGAACCCCGTTTGTAGACGAGAGCGTCACCGCGGAACAGGAACCATGGCTCGCGCTGCTGCAGGGAAAAGCGTTCGACGGCGCGTCCAGCTTCTTAGCGGGGGCGGACTGGGAGGACGTGCTGGCGGGGCAGGAAAGCCCGGAGGCGCACTTCCACCTGGCCACCATGAAGCACGCCCGGCAGGACCTGGAGGGCGCGAAGTCCGGATATCGGCACGTGCTGGCCGATCCGGAAGCGACGCCTGGCATCAAGGCTTTGGCACATCGCGGGCTGGGCCTTGCCTTGCTTGCGGCCGGGCGGGATGCCGATGGCCTCGCGGAACTCCGGAAGGGTGTGGAGGCTGACCCGGCCAATGCAGCTTTGCTCATGGAGGCCATCACGCTCAGCATCCGGCACGGGGACCCGGCCATGGCGCTGGAACTGAACGGCGCGGCACCCAAGGCGGGGACCGGCGTCGGACGCTTGACGTTCCTTAAGGCGTTGGCGCTCGCAAGGACCGGGAACCCCGCTGCAGCGGCAGCGATCCTGCGCGAGGGCGTGGAAATTCCGGACCTCCGCGAGGGGGAGGACGCGATATCAGCGCTGTGGCAGGAAGTGTGCCCGGGAGAGCCGGTGCCGGCGGCGTACCAGTTCGGGATGCATTAGTCCTTTCGCAGGACTAAATTCGCCGGGGATAGCGCATTTCGATGGGAATGCGCTATCCCCATGCGCGGCGGTGAGGTCATCTTTAGACCAGCGGAAATCATTACTTGACGGGTGACGTGGGTCACTGTATGTTTACGTAAACCTCTTCTATGTTCACGTAAACATGAACGGATTGGATTTAAGACAATGTTGTCGAGTACGAACGCATCGTCGCGTCATCGCATCGCAGCGGCAATCGCCGCATCCTCCCTCGCATTAGCAACACTTCCCCTCCTACCCTCGGCCGCAATCGCTGCAGAGGAACCGCTTGTCCTCACCCCCAACCCGGCACAGGCCGGACCATCGTTCAAAGGCTGGGGCACCAGCCTCGTCTGGATGGCCAACGCCACCGGCCAGTATCCGGAAGCCATCCGGAATGATCTGATCGATAAGGTCTTCGGTGACGACGGCCTGAACCTGAACATCGCCCGCTACAACGTGGGTGGCGGCAACGCCACCGACATCCCCGACTACCTCCGTCCCGGCGGCGCAGTTCCTGGCTGGTGGAACCCCACCACGGGCCTCTCTGACGCAGCCGGGCCGATCACCACCAACTACGCTGACCGGGACCGTTTCCTGGCCGCCTGGACCGGCGAGAACGACTCGGACTACAACCTCGACGCCGATGCCTCCCAGCGGGCCTGGATCGCGGCCATCAAGGACAAAGTCACCACCTGGGAGGCCTTCAGTAACTCGCCGCCCTACTTCATGACCGAAAGTGGCTATGTCAGTGGCGGTACCGACCCCAACGCCGACCAGATCAAGCCGGCCGCCGTCGATAAGTTCGTCAATTACGTCAAGAAGGTAGCCGAGCACGTCGAGGAAACTGAAGGAATCAGCTTCGACACGATCAACCCCCTCAACGAACCCAACACGAACTACTGGAAGACCACTTTTGGTGGCAACGGCTTGCCCAACGGTGGAGGCCAGGAGGGCGCCCACGCAGGCCCCGCCCTGCAGTCCCAGGTACTGACCGCCATGGCTGCCGAGCTCGCCGAGCCCGGCACCACCACTGAGGCCAAGGTCTCCGGCCCGGATGAGACATCGCCGAGCCGCTTCCTGGAAGACTGGAATGGTTGGACTCCGGAAACCAAAGAGGCTGTCAGCCAGCTGAACGTCCACACCTACTCCACCGGCGACCGCCTCGCAGTTCGCGACATCGCCAAGGCAACGGACAAGCCGCTGTCCATGAGCGAAGTGGAAGGCAACTGGGGCGGTGACTCCTGGAACCCGGACAGCATCGAAAACGGTCTGGGCATGGCCACCCGCATCACCGATGACCTCCGTGAACTAGATCCTGAGTCCTGGGTGCTGTGGCAGCCGGTTGAAGACCTCTACAACATGGAACTTGGCGAGAAGAAGAACTGGGGATCCGTCTTCATTGACTTCGACTGCAACGCCGATGGCAACTCCGTCCGGCGCCTGGCTGACGGTGCCGCTGATCCTTCGTGCCGCACAGCGGTGAACTCGAAGTACAACACCATCCGCAACTTCACCCACTACATTGCACCGGGTGACCGGATCATTCCCACCAGCGACGGCAAAACCACATCTGCGCTGAAAGCCGATGGCTCCGGCCTGGCCATGGTGCACACGAACGACTCCGATCAGGCCAAGACCGTGAAGGTGGACTTGTCCAAATTCGCAACCATCGCCGCCGGTGCCACGGTTACCCCGGTGGTGACCACCCAGTCTCCGTCCGGTGACCCTACGGCCAACGCGCTGGTCAGCGGCGCTGCCGTGGCCGTCGACGCCGGAACGCGCTCGGCGACGCTCACCGTGCCTGCCAAGTCCGTCACCACCTTCGTGGTCAACGGAGCATCCGGGGTGGCAGCGGACGCGCCGGCAGTGCAGGACGGACAGTCCTACAGCTTTGTTGGAGTTCAGAGTGGCCGGGCCGTGACGGCTTCGGATGGCTCGCCGAAAACAGTGCTGAGTGATTCGATCGCAGGCGGGAACCAAGTGTGGAAGGCAACCCTCATTGCCGATGAAGACGGCACCACCCGTGACCGTTTCGTCCTGAGGCTCGCCGATGGCCGTGCTTTGGCTGCCGATGCCAACGGCACCACGCTGCGCACCATCACCGACGAAGAAGCCCGTACAGACAGCTCGGCCCAGTGGCTGTTCAGCACCACTGACGGTACCTCCTTCAGCCTCCTGAACGCCGGCCTTCACCAAGTCCTGGACGTCTCAAACCAGTCCACCCATGAAGGTGCCTGGATAGGGCTGTGGACCTCCAACGGTGGGGCCAACCAGGCCTTCACCCTCCGGAACGCCAGTGAGGGCACCGGTTACACCAGCTTCCGTCCCGGCCAGGATTGGCGGGATAACAACGGAAACCTCATCCAGGCACACGGTGGTCAGGTGGTGACGTCCAAGGATTCCGAAGGCAAGACCATCTACTACCTGTACGGCGAAGACCGGACCAACGGTTACCACTCAGCACCGGGCGTTCACGGCTACAGCTCCTACGATCTGTATAACTGGAAGGACGAGGGCGTCGCCCTGAAGACGTTGTCCTCACGCGGGCAAATCGACTCGGACCCGTACTTCCAGAACCTGTACTCGGGCTACACCACGGAGCAGAAGGACGCCGTCTACCGTGACCTCGGAACAGTGCCTGTCGATGGCCAGACCCCGCCGATCCTTGAGCGGCCCAAGGTCATCTACAACGCAGCCACCAACAAGTGGGTCATGTGGGTCCACGCTGACGGACCGTCGTCGTGGTCTACCGCTCAGTACGCCAAGGCGAATGCCGGTGTGGCAGTTTCTGATTCACCGTTCGGGCCATTCAGGTACATCGACAGCTACCGCCTCCACAAAGCAACCGCCGGCGATCCCACCAACTGGGCTCCGAACAACCCGGGCATGGCCAGGGACATGAATCTCTTTGTGGATGACGATGGTACGGGCTACATCATCTACTCCAGCGAAGAGAACAGGACCATGTTCATCTCCAAACTCAACGCTGACTACACCCAACTTTCCGCCTCTCCGGACACGGCAGTGGAGGGAGTCGACTTCCGACGGGCCTTTGTCAACCAGTCCCGTGAATCACCGGCCATCATGAAATACCAGGGCCGCTACTTCATCATTACCTCGGGAACCACTGGTTGGTCACCGAACCCGTCCCGGTACGGCACGGCCACCAGCATTCTGGGGGAGTGGACTGACATGGGAGATCCGTTCAGCAGCGATGTGTCCTGGAACTCCAACAACTCCCAGCCGTCCTCGGTGATCCCCGTGGACCCGGCCAACGGCAAGTTCATCTACATGGGTGACCGCTGGAACGGCGGATCGGACCAAGCCCTGGCCACCGCACCCATGGTGTGGATGCCTATCCAGATGGGCGAAGGCGGCAAGACCCTGGCCGTGAAGGCCCCGTCCGAGTGGAAACTCGAGGACCTTGACGCGAACGCTGCCTGGGACGTCACCGGTGTTCCTGCCAGCCTGGCTGTGGGGTCAACCTTCAGTGTGAACTCCGTGACGGTCACCCAGAACGGGCAGAGCTCCACCCAACCCGTGACCTGGCAGGTCAGCGGCAACACGAACACCGTGGGTGTCATTACCGCTACGGGCACGCTGCCTGGCTTCGGTAACCGGACATTCACCCGGACCATCCCGGTGGTCCCGGACGGTGTCCAGTACGCGGTCAACGCCGGTGGGCAGAAGACAGCCGACTGGACCGCGTTGATGGCAGCAGCAGCCCAGGACGGCCCCGTCCTGAACAGCGCGGCAGACCAGCCCTTCGGTGCTGACCCCGTGACGGGTAAAACCTGGGGTTACGAAAGTCAGGACAGCGGAGTGAATGGCACTGATATTGGTGACATGTTCTCCACGCTCCGTTACGCCAAGGCTGGCCGGGACCTGAGCTACAAGTTCAACAATCTGGCCCCGGGTACCTACACGGTCTACGCCGGGTACTACGATCCGTGGGCCCAGTGGGATGACCGCGGAGCGAAGGTCACCGTCAACGGTGCAGTAGTGGAAGCTGACCACGACTACAGCGGCGAGTACCAGTCCGCGGCCTACCAGAACGTCACGGTGGGCACGGACGGGAAACTGACCTTCTCACTGAGCCCCACCCGGGGCCCGGATGTGCAGCTCAGCTGGCTGATGATCGCCAACCCGGTCCCGGCAGCTCCGCAGCTGAACGTCAGCGCAGTGGCCAACACCAAGTGCGTTGCCGGTAAGGTCACCGTGACCGCGCAGCTGACCAACAACGACACCAAGTCGGTCCAGGCCACCTTCACCTCGGCTTACGGAACCAAGACCTTCGCCGAGGTCAAGCCGGGCAAGAACGCGATCCACGCCTTCACCACCCGTGCCGCTTCGGTACCGGCAGGCACCGTAGCCGTTGAAGCCAAAGCCACCGTGAACGGCCAACCCGTCACGGTGACAGTAAACGCCGCCTACAACGCAGCATCCTGCAACTAACCTGACGCTGGTGGCCCGCCCGATGGCGGGCCACCAGCTTCTTTTACCCCTCTCTTACCGGCTGGTTTGCCGGACCTACGTGAAAGAAGCAAGAACGTGAACCGACATAAATTCCTGGCCCGCGGTGCAGCCATTTCCACTGCCACGGCGCTGTTGTTGGGTGTCGCCGGCATGGCGATAGCCGATCAGAACCACGGCGACCAGGACGTGGATGTCAACGTCGGCATTACCGAAATCGTCGACGGCGGCGTGCTGGCCATGAGCGTCGCAGGCACGGCCACGGCACTGACCGAGGACGGTTCCACGCCTACGGTGCGCCAGTTCAAGGGCACCCTGCCTACCGTGACGGTGACCGATACCCGGTCCCCGGATGAGGTCCCTGCTGGTGCCGGCTGGTATGTGCTGGGCACCTCAACGGATTTCGTCGGCGGTGCGGGACAACCGGCCATCGGCGCATCACACTTGGGGTGGGCACCGAAGGTGATCGACGGCGGCGCGTCCGGTCAGGTGGCCGAAGGCGACCAGGTAGACACCGTCATGGACCAGGGGCCGACTGCTGTAGGCCTGGTGGATCAGGAACTGCTCGCGCTGGCCCTGGACTCGGGAGCGATTGCCTCCGAAGGACAATGGACAGCCAATGCGGACCTCTTCATGAAAACCCCCGCAACAGTGGCCCCCGGTAACTACACCGCCAAGCTCACGCTCTCCCTGTTCGAATAGATGCACCAGAGGTATCTTCATCCCATGAGGCTCCCATTCCTCGGGCAGACCGGTCATGGTCACCTGCGGCGAGTTGTTGTTGCCATGTACCTGGTGGCGTCCGTAATCTTTGCAACCGTCGCTTTTGCGCCGGCCGGCTTTGCTGCCACCGGTGATGCCACGGACAGTCCGGTCACCTGGGCTGTGACGCCCGCAGACGCAGAGGGCCCGGACGGTCGCTCGTGGCTGGAACTTGAACTTGACTCGGGAGCCAGTGCAAACGAACATCTGGCAGTAAGAAACCTCAGCGATCGCGACGTTACGTTTGCGCTGACGGCTGCTGATGGATATTTCACTCCAACAGGCCGTTTCAACATGCTCCCCGGTGACAAACAGTCGGTTGCTGCAGGGACGTGGATCTCCATGGACAAAACGGTCACCGTAGCGGCGGGAGGTACCGCCGTCGTGCCGTTCAAGGTGACGGTCCCGGACAACGCGACACCGGGCGATCATGCAGCGGGAATAGCTGCCTCTATCTACTCGCAGGGCGGCTCGGACGGGACGCAACTGGGCGTGGAAAGCCGCGTTGGGTTCCGTGTGATGACCCGGGTGAAGGGAGAGGTCAAAGCTGCACTGAGCGTGAAGGCAACCGCGAGCTACGATACGTCGTGGAATCCCCTGGAACCGGGATCCGCGGACCTTACCGTTGACCTGGAGAATACGGGCAATGTCCGCCTGTCGGTGGACCCCCGCGCAATGGTCAACGACGCCCAGTGGCCGGCTGCCGGGACCGAAGAAGCCAGAACTCTCGAGTTGCTGCCCGGGGACCGTCGAACCGTCAGCATCCACGTGCCTGGTGTGTGGCCGCTGGGCATCATGACTTTGCCGGTGACGGTTTCACAAGGGGTGATTGCCCCTGACGGTTCCACCCAAGCGCTGGATCCGGTGCAGGAAAGCGTGACTCTATGGGCGATTCCCTGGCCGCAGCTAGCCATCCTGGTTGCTTTGTTGCTTCTGTTTGCGGGCCTTTTCTGGGGGCGCAGGCGGCGGAAGAAGGAACTGGTCCGGCTGCTTGAAGAGGCCCGCGAGGCCGGGCGTAGGGAAGTGGGAACGCCCTGATTTCAAAGTGCGTCCATGCTCGGAAAAAAGAGCGGGAATGCAGCAAAATACCCTTGTCAAACCACTCATGTTTACGTAAACTTCTTGCAGTTCAATGTTTACGTGAACATTCACAGGAATATTGACCAAATCCGGCGACTTCCTGCTTCCACAAGCCCACACTTGAGCTATCTCAGAGTGCGCAGGCGGATGTTGGACAGTCACACGAAGAACCACGATCCAAAGGAGTAATCATGGCTATGAATCTTGGCCCGTTCCAGGCGGCGGAAGGCGCCGGTCCAGGACGGCGAACCTTCCTGAAGACTCTGGGAGTCGGGGCAGTCGCTGCAGCGGGCATCCCCATGTTGTCAGCCTGTACCGGCGGTTCAGCACCCACGTCCGGATCCACATCCAAGAGCCTCACCTTTGGCTCGGGTTCATCGGACGAAGTTCCCCGCGCTGCCTACAAGGCGGTAACGGACGCCTTCACGAAGAAGTCGGGCTTCGACGTGGTAACCAACGTGGTTCCCCACAACGACTTCCAGAACAAGATCAACTCCTACCTGCAGGGCAGCCCGGACGATTCCTTCACCTGGTTTGCCGGTTATCGGATGCAGTACTACGCAGAGAAGGGCCTGCTGGCTCCCGTCGACGACGTCTGGGAGAAGATCGGCGGCAATTTCTCCGACGCCATCAAGAAGGCTTCCACCGGACCTGACGGAAAAATGTACTTGGTCCCTAACTACAACTACCCGTGGGGCTTCTTCTACCGGAAGAGCTTCTGGGCCGAAAAGGGCTACGCAGTTCCGGCCACTTTCGACGAGCTGACCACCCTGGCTGCCAAGATGAAGGCCGATGGAATCAATCCGATCGGCTTCGCCGACAAGGACGGCTGGCCGGCCATGGGAACCTTCGACTACATCAACATGCGGCTCAACGGGTACCAGTTCCACGTCGACCTCACCGCGCACAAGGAAAGCTGGGATCAGAAGAAGGTCAGCGACGTCTTCGATACCTGGAAGGAACTCCTGCCGTTCCAGGACCCTGCGGCCCTGGGGCAGACCTGGCAGGATGCAGCCAAAGCCCTCGAAGCCAAGAAGACCGGTATGTATCTCCTGGGTTCATTCGTGACGCAGCAGTTCACGGATCCCACGGTACTGGCGGACATCGACTTCTTCCCGTTCCCGGAGATCGCCGTTGAAGGAACTGACGCCGTTGAGGCTCCGATCGATGGCCTGTTGCTGTCGAAGAAGGGTGGCGAGAATCAGGCGGCCCGTGACTTCCTTGCCTTTATGGGGAGTCCGGAAGGTCAGGACGCTTACGCGGCCGTAGATACTTCCAACATCGCAACAGTAAAGGGCGCTGACACGTCCAAGTACTCTGCCCTGAACAAGAAGTGTGCGGACACCATTGCGAACGCGAAGTACATCAGCCAGTTCCTGGACCGCGATGCGTTGCCGGCGATGGCCAATAACGTCATGATTCCGGCGCTTCAGTCCTTCATCAAGGATGGAAGCGTCGATGTGAAAAACCTGGAAGCGCAGGCAAAGTCGCTCTACGCGGCCCAGTAGCTTAAGGCTGCCCTGGCCATACGGTTGCTGGTCAAGCGGCCAGGCTTCCCGAGCAAGGGTCGGCCGCGGATCACACCGCGGCCGGCCAGTGCGCGACGAATACCAAAGGAATTCCCATGAGTACCACAGCCGAAAAACCGGCCTCCCCGAACAGCGGACCCCCCACAGGCGGTGCCCGCACAGGGACAGCACACGCCTCGCCGGCAAATGCCGGACGAAAGCGCAAGAAGTCCGGGCGGGTTCGTCGCCTAAGCCGTCGGGACAAAATCGTCCTTGGCATCATGGTCGGCCTTCCAACGCTCATTCAGCTGCTGTTCGTTTGGTTGCCCACTCTGGCCTCCATTGCACTGAGCTTCACGCGATGGAACGGTCTGGACGTGGCAGACATCAAGTCAGCCGGGACGGATAACTATGAGTTCATTAGCCAGAACTACCCCCCGTTCTGGCCGGCCATGCAGCACAACGTGCTGTGGCTGGCTTTCCTGGCGTTGATTGCAACGCCGCTGGGCCTTCTGCTCGCGGTGCTCCTGGACCAGAAGATCCGGGGGAGCAAAATTTACCAGAGCATCTTCTTCACGCCTGTCATGCTCTCCCTCGCATTGATCGGTATCATTTGGCAGCTCTTCTACAACCGCGACAGTGGTCTGCTGAACTTCCTGCTCGGGACGGCCGGCACACCCCAGGCAGTGGACTGGTTCGGCGACTCGAACGTCAACATCTGGGCTGCCATGATCGCAGCAACGTGGCGCCACGCGGGCTACGTCATGATCCTTTACTTAGCCGGCCTGAAGGGTGTGGACCCCGCGCTCAGGGAAGCTGCGTCGATTGACGGCGCCAACGCGGTTCAGACCTTCTTCCGCGTAGTCTTCCCCGCCATGCGCCCGGTCAACATCGTGATCGTGGTCATCACCATCATTGAGTCCCTCCGCGCCTTTGACATTGTCTACGTCATCAACCGCGGCACCAACGGTCTTGAACTGCTGAGCGCCTTGGTGATCCAAAACCTGATCGGTGAAGGACAAGTGATCGGCGTCGGTTCAGCGCTGGCCGTGGTACTTCTGGTGATTTCCTTGGTACCGATTGTCTTCTACCTCATCCGCACCTTCGGCAAGGAGAAAGAGGCATGAGCACCATCGCCCGCACCCTTCCTGTCCAGACCGGCAGGACCGGCAAGACCCGCAAACGCCACTATGGCACGCACATCTTCCTCATAGTTATGGCCGCGATTTGGCTGATACCGCTGCTCTGGTCGCTCTTTACGGCGCTCCGTCCCAAAGAGGACACCGACAAATACGGCTACTTCAGCTTCGGGGGCAGCTTCGGTTTCGAAAACTTCGTCCAGGCCTGGAACCAGGGAGGATTCTCGAAGTACTTCCTGAACTCGGTCCTGATCACGGTTCCCACCGTCCTGCTGACGCTTCTCTTCGCGTCCATGATGGCTTTCGCAGTATCGCGGGTGAGCTGGAAGTTCAACATCACGCTGCTGATCATGTTCACCGCAGGTAACCTTCTGCCACCGCAGGTCCTTGCAGCGCCGTTGTTTGAGATGTTCAAGCATGTTTCCTTGCCGTACTCAATCAGCGACTCCGGGAACCTGCTCAATACCTACATAGCCGTCATCATCGTGGACACTGCTTTCCAGATCGGCTTCTGCACCTTCGTGCTCTCCAATTACATGAAGGCCCTTCCGCAAGACCTGACCGAAGCTGCTTTGGTGGATGGCGCTGGTATCTGGCGGCAGTACTGGAACATCATCATGCCACTCTGCCGTCCGGCACTCGCGGCTTTGGGTACATTGCAAGTCATCTTTATCTACAACGACTTCTTCTGGCCGTTGCTATTCATCCAGAGCGGTGACAGGCTGCCGATCACCACCGCCATCAACAACCTTCAGGGGCAGTTCTTGAGCAACTACAACCTGATTGCGGCTGGTGCCATGATCACCCTGATTCCCACCATGATCATCTACCTGGTCCTGCAACGACAGTTCGTGGCTGGGCTTACCTTGGGAGCCAGCAAGGGGTAGCAGTAATGAACGGCGTAGCTGCGGGGGAGGGTCAGCCCTTGTCCGCAGCTACTCGCTTTTTCCGGGCTGACGGACGCGCACTGACCGCGGGAGCCGCAGTGCTTTTGCGCACCACCATGCTGGTGGGCACAATGGTGAAATTATCTACCGAACGTGTGCCCGCAATTTGCTGAAGCAGGTTTTCGATGCTGAGGCGGCCCACTGCGTAGAAGTCCTGATGGATGGTGGTCAGAGGCGGCCAGAAGGACGTGGACTCGTCCAGGTCGTCGAATCCCACAACGCTGACATCTTCCGGAATGCTCCGGCCCTGTTCATGCAAGGCGCGCATGGCACCCAGGGCCATTTGGTCATTGGCGGCAAAGATGGCGGTCACATCCGGGTTGCCTGCGAGCTCCCGGCCGATTTGGTAGCCGGATTCGGTGGACCAGTCGCCATGGAGGACCGGAGGGGCCTCAATACCGGCTTCTTCCAATGTGCGCTTCCACGATTCTTCCCGGTGCGTGGCCGAGAAGGACGTTGTGGGTCCACCAATATGCCACACCTGTTGGTGGCCAAGGTCAAGCAGGTGCTGCGTGGCGAACCGTGCACCCTGGGCCTGGTCGGTATCCACCATGGGATAGCCGAAACCGGCGTTGGAATCGATCACCACGGCCGGGAGGTCCTCAGGGAGGGTTATGTCAGCTTCGTCCAAGAGATGGGCCTCGAAGATAACGACGACGCCGTCCACTTGCTGTTCCCGCAGCCTTTCGTAGGCTCCGGATACGGTTCCGGTGGTGGGATCCTGGACGGGAATGAGCGTCACGGAATAGCCAGCCTGCGAGGCAGCCGTGGCGATGGCGTCCAGGGTACGCATGTTCCCGAAGCTGGAAAGAGTGAACATGATGACGCCGATGGATTTGAACTGGCCGCTCTTGAGCGCACGCGCGGCCCTGTTGGGTCGGTAGCCGAGTTCCTTCATGGCGTCGAGGACCCTGTTCTTAGTGGATTCTTCGACGTTGGTGAGTCCGTTGGAAACCCGGGAAACGGTCTGGGCGGAGACGCCGGCGGCCTTTGCCACGTCCCCGATGGACGGTCCCCTGGTGGCGCGCTTCTTGGGCGCAGGCTTCACGGATTCCTCGGGCGGGACCGCCTGAGCCTTGATGGTTGTGTTCTCCTGATCCATGTTCACCTCAACAGGTTACTTGCAATCGCTGCCTATTAGCGTGAGTAACAGCCCGAACGACGGAGGTGTCCAGTGGCCGTCGACGTGTGGTTAACCGGCCGGTGCGGCCGTGCTTTTGCGCACGACGAGGCTCGTTGGCACGGTTGTGACGCCGCTCGCCGGACTGTTTCCGGCGATCTGCTGAAGCAGCTTTTCTATGCTGAGCCGACCCACCGAATGGAAGTCTTGACGGATGGTGGTCAGGGGAGGCCAGAAGGACGTAGATTCCTCGAGGTCATCGAATCCAACGATGCTGACATCGTCCGGAATGCGGCGTCCAAGTTCATGAAGAGCTCGCATTGCCCCAAGGGCCATCTGATCATTCGCAGCGAAGATTGCCGTGACTTCGCGATTTCGGCCCATTTCCATTCCCACCCGATAGCCGGATTCGGTGGACCAATCGCCATGGAAGACAGAGGGCGCTTGGATGCCTGCCTCGTCCAGTGTCCGTCTCCAGGACTTTTCCCTATGCATGGCCGAAAAGGACGATACTGGCCCCCCGATGTGCCAGACCTGCTGGTGGCCAAGATCCAAGAGGTGCCTGGTAGCAATCCGGGCGCCTTCAGCCTGGTCCGTGTCAACCATCGGATACCCGGACCCGGGCGTGGAGTCGATGACAACGGCGGGAAGGTCCTCTGGCAAGGTCATGTCCTCGCGATCGAACAGGTGTGCTTCGAAGATGATGACCACCCCATCCACCTCCTGCTCGCGGAGCCGGTTGTAGGCACCTGTCACTGTTCCTGTGGTGGGATCGTGGAGGGGTATCAGGGTCACCGAGTAGCCCGCCTGTGACGCGGCAGTGGCAATGGCATCCAAAGTACGCCGGTTGCCATTGGTCGAGAGATTGAACAGGATGACGCCGATGGATTTGAATTGGCCGCTCTTGAGTGCCCGGGCGGCCCTATTGGGCCGGTAGCCCAGTTGCTTCATGGCATCAAGGACCCGCTGCTTGGTCTTTTCTTCAACATTCGTCAATCCGTTTGATACGCGGGACACAGTCTGGGCGGAGACGCCGGCTGCCCGCGCTACATCTGCTATTGACGGGCCACGAAGGGCTCGGGAGTTTCTGAGCGGAGGCGGACCGCTACTCTTCGTCCTGTCGACCGGCCTCTTATTCTCCGTTGCATCCCCTTGTATGTTCACCTAAACATGCTAATCTTCTTTCAAGAATGTTTGCGTAAACATAGCGAGAAGAGAAGAAACTATCATGACAACGACGTCGCCCGTGGCCGACGCCCTACCCTTGGTCCGAACCCGGAAACGCGCAGGACGATGGATGGGGTGGGCCTTCGTTGGCCCGTTCATGGCTGTCTTCCTGCTGGTATTCGTGGCGCCCGTGCTCTACGCGTTCTATTTGAGCCTCTTCCAGAACCAAATGGTGGGCGGCGACAAGTTCGTTGGGGGAGCCAACTATCTTCAGGCGCTCGCGGATCCTCAATTCTGGGACTCCGTGATCAGGGTGGCCGTCTTCCTGGTGGTCCAGGTCCCCATCATGCTGTTCCTGGCCCTGTTCGCAGCGCTGGCCCTGGACAGCGGCCGTCTCCGCGCGTCGTCGTTCTTCCGTATCTCGGTGTTCCTCCCATACGCAGTCCCGGCAGTAGTGGCCACGTTGATGTGGGGATTCATCTACGGCCCGCGGTTTGGCCTGTTCGGCAGCATCAACGACTTCTTAGGTTTGAACCTTGCCGAGCCCCTTTCCTCGAGTTGGATCCTCGCCTCGATCGGAAACATCAACACCTGGGAGTTCACCGGGTACAACATGCTGATCTTCTATTCGGCCCTGAAGGTCATCCCTGCGGAACTGTACGAAGCAGCAAACCTTGACGGAGCAGGCACGTTCCGGGTGATCCGGAGCATCAAGCTTCCCTCCATCCGCGGCGCAATCGGCATAGCGAGCATCTTCTCGGTCATTGGCAGCTTCCAGTTGTTCAACGAGCCGAACATCCTCAAGGCGCTGGCGCCGAACTCCATCAGCTCCTACTTCACGCCCAATATGTATGCCTTCAACCTCTCGTTCGCAGGCCAGCAGTTCAATTACGCCGCGGCGATCTCCATCATCATGGGCGTCCTCACCGTGGTGGTCGCCTACGTCGTCCAAATTTCCGGCTCGCGAAAGGATGCCTAGCCCATGTCCGTACGTTTGAGCCCAGCCCATTCCAGCGAAACCTCGCCCGAACCGTCACCGGTTGCGAGGCCTCGGCGATCACCTGCACCCAGGTTGAACACCCGCCGGCACGGCGTCACCCGGAAGCGCTCGTCCGTTCTGCTCACCATCCTGATGGGGGTCATGGCGGTGTATGCACTGCTTCCCTTGTTCTGGCTCGTGGTCAATTCCACCAAGACACAGACTTCCCTTTTCGGCTCGTTCGGCCTGTGGTTCTCCGGGGACTTCGCTCTGTGGGACAACATTGTGGGCACCCTGACCTACAACGACGGCGAATTCCTGCGCTGGCTTGCCAACACCGTTCTCTACGTGGTGGTGGGCGCTGGCGGTGCAACATTTCTTGCCACCCTGGCAGGTTATGGACTGGCCAAATTCGAGTTCCCCGGCAAGCGTGGCGTCTTTGCGGTTGTCCTCGGCGCAGTGGCCATCCCCGGAACTGCCTTGGCTGTCCCCACCTTCCTGATGTTCAGCCAACTGGGACTCACCAACACCCCGTGGTCCGTCATCATCCCGTCCCTGATCAGTCCGTTCGGGCTCTACCTCGTGTGGATCTACGCAATCGAGTCCGTGCCAACGGAAGTACTGGAGGCAGCCCGCATGGACGGGGCGGGGGAGTTCAGGACCTTCTTCACCATCTCGCTAAGAATGCTGGCACCGGGCTTCATCACCGTCCTCCTGTTCACCGTGGTGGCCACGTGGAACAACTACTTCCTCCCCTTGATCATGTTGAGCCAATCAACCTGGTACCCGCTCACCGTGGGGCTCAACAGCTGGAACGCCCAAGCGACCACGGCCGGAGGCGAGGCCATCTACAACCTCGTTATCACCGGATCACTGCTCACCATCGTGCCCATCGTGGGGGCGTTCCTCTTCCTCCAGCGCTTCTGGCAGTCGGGACTGTCTGCCGGAAGCGTCAAGTAATAAGGCCCGACGACGGCGACCTCCCGCCGTCGTGCATCTCCCACATCGCATCTGAAAGGCACTCATTCAATGAAGAACAACCATCGCTTCCGGCGGGTGGCCACTGCCGCCCTGGCGGCCAGCCTCCTGGTAGGCGGCCTCGCCGCCTGCAGTAGCTCCGGAACCACCGCAAACGCCGGGGCCGAAGGCGCCAGTGCCAAGGACATCGCCAAGGCGCTGGACACGGAGACCACCCTCACGGTGTGGGGCTGGGCTCCGCAGCTCGAGCCGATCGTAGAGGCCTTCGAGGCCAAGTACCCCAAGGTCCACGTCAACCTGGAAAACGTGGGAACGGGCAACGCCCACTACACCAAGCTGCAGAACGCGGTTAAGGCCGGAAGCGGTGCTCCGGACGTTGCACAGATCGAATACAACGCCCTGCCCCAGTTCGCGCTGTCCGACGCTTTGGTGGACCTGAAGGAATTCGGCGCCGAGGAACTCAAGGACAACTACACCGAGTCCACGTGGGGGTCCGTGAACCTCAACGGTGGCGTCTACGCCCTCCCGCAGGACTCCGGCCCCATGGCCATGTTCTACCGTGCGGACGTCTTCGAAAAGCACGGCATCAGCATCCCCACCACCTGGGATGAGTACATTGAAGCCGGCAAGAAGCTCCACGCCGCGGATCCCAAGGCTTACATCACCAGTGACAACGGCGATGCCGGCTTCACCACCAGCATGATCTGGCAGGCCGGCGGCAAGCCCTACACGCTGGACGGAAGCACCAAAGTAGCCGTTGATCTCCAGGATGAAGGCGCCAAGAAGTGGACCGGCACCTGGAACCAGCTGCTCAAGAACGATCTCCTCTCGCCCGTCACCAGCTGGAGCGACGAATGGTACAAGGGCCTCTCGGACGGAAGCATCGCCACGCTGATCATCGGCGCATGGATGCCCGCAAACCTCGAATCGGGTGCGGCAGGCGCCAGCGGTCAGTGGCGGGTAGCCCCAATGCCGACCTACGAGAAGGGCGCAGCCGCAACGGCTGAGAACGGCGGCGGTGGCGACGCCGTACTGAAGCAGAGCAAGAACAAAGCTGCTGCCTACGGCTTCCTCCAGTTCGCCAACGGCCCTGAAGGATCCAAGATCCACGCTGCAAACGGTGGCTTCCCCTCCACCAAGGCTGATCTTGAGAGCGAATCGTTCCTGAACGCTGAAAACGCCTACTTCGGTGGCCAGAAGATCAACGAGGTCCTGGTCCAGGCTTCCAAGGACGTGGTTCCGGGGTGGAGCTACCTTCCGTTCCAGACCTACGCCAACAGCATCTACAGCGACACCGTTGGCCAGGCCTACGGTTCCAAGGGCGATCTAAATGATGGCCTCAAAGCCTGGCAGGATGCCACGGCCAAGTACGGCCAGCAGCAAGGCTTCACCGTTACCACCAAGTAAGACGTGGCGCGGGTCCAGGGTCACCCCCTAGGCCCTGGACCCCGCTCCACCATTCCAGATTGGATTTCCCCTATGCCAACCTTCACCATCGGCGAGCAGGACTTCATGCTCGACGGTCAGCCCCATCGGATTCTCTCCGGCGCTTTGCACTACTTCCGCGTCCATCCGGATCAGTGGGCGGATCGGATCCGGAAGGCCCGGCAAATGGGGCTCAACACCATCGAGACTTACATTCCGTGGAACGCCCACGCTCCGTCCCCGGAGGTCTTCGACACCTCGGATGGCTTGGACCTTGGCCGTTTCCTGGACCTGGTGGCCGCTGAAGGGATGCACGCGATTGTTCGCCCTGGGCCATACATTTGTGCGGAGTGGGACAACGGGGGCCTTCCCGCCTGGCTGTTTGACCGCGGCGCTGCGGCCATCCGAGCCGATGATCCCGTGTATATGGCAGCCCTCACCGAGTATCTCGAGAAACTCGCACCCATCCTGGTTCCGCGTCAGATAGATGCCGGCGGCCCGATCATTCTGATCCAGATCGAGAACGAATACGGAGCTTACGGCGCCGACCGGTTCTATCTGGAGAAGCTCGTGAAGGTCAACCGTGAAATCGGTCTGACCGTTCCGTTCACCACGGTTGACCAACCCCAGGACGACATGCTGGCCAACGGCAGCCTGCCGGAATTGCACAAGACAGGGTCTTTCGGTTCCCGTTCAGCAGAGCGGCTTGAAACACTTCGCCGCCACCAACTCACCGGGCCCCTCATGTGCTCGGAATTCTGGGTGGGCTGGTTCGATCACTGGGGCGCCCACCACCACACCACCACCGTGGAGCAGTCCGCCAACGATCTGGATGTGCTGCTGGAGCTTGGCGCGTCGGTCAATATCTACATGTTCCACGGTGGCACCAACTTTGGATTCACCAACGGCGCAAATGACAAGGGCGTCTACCAGCCGATCGTCACCAGCTACGACTACGACGCTCCGTTGGACGAAGCCGGAAACCCGACGCCGAAGTACTGGGCCTTCCGCGAGGTCATTTCCAAATACACACACCTCGACGACGACGACGTTCCGGCGCCGCCCCAGCTTGGCTCGGCACTGTCCGTAAATCTGAGGCAATCACTGCCGCTGTGGGATTGCCTGGACCGGCTCGGGAAGTGGACCTCGCACGAGGGAATCCGCTCCCACGACGAGCTGGGCCACTACTCCGGTTTCACTCTCTATCGCAGAGGAATCGAAGTGTCCGGTCCCGCTGTGCTGGAGTTCGACGAAGTACGTGACAGGGCGCAGGTCTTCCTGAACAGGGTGCCGGTGGGAATCCTCTCCCGGGATCACCATGAAAGGTCCCTGGCGCTGCCCCATGACGCGGTTGGCACTCTGGAAATCCTCGTGGAGGACCAAGGACGCGTGAACTACGGTCCCCGTTTGGGGGAGTCGAAGGGCCTGATCGGAAATGCCCGGATCAACGGAGAAACTCTGTGGAACTGGGACATCCTTCCCTTGGAACTCGACGACGCAGTCCCGGTCTCAGCGGCGTTGGAGGAACAACCCTCCCTTGCTGACATGCCGGTGTCCGGGCCGGTCTTTGCCCACGGGACTTTTGACCTCCCCGGGGGTGGCGATACCTTCCTTTCCACCAAGGGCTGGACCAAAGGAGTGGTGTGGATCAACGGCTTCTGCCTGGGGCGGTACTGGTCCCGAGGACCGCAGGCCACGCTTTACGTTCCAGGCTCCCTCCTGCGGAAGCACGGCAACACCATCACCGTGCTCGAACTCCAAGCAGCCACCCACAGCTCCGTTTCCTTCGTGGCCAGCCACGATCTTGGCCACACGGAGTTCTGAGATGCCACTGACTCAAGCAACAAGGACTGGCATTGCCGCTCCGACCGGCCGGCAGTTCCGGATTTCCGCGGAGCCGGGGACGGATGGCCGCGTGGTCTCGGCAGTCATCACTGAGCTCGGCGGCACCATCCGCAGCCTCACAGTGGACGGCGAGCCGTTGATCGAGGAGTTTCCCGAGCTCGGTCTCCCCAAACATTGCGAGGGGGAGATTCTCATTCCATGGCCCAACAGGGTCCGGGATGGGCGCTGGTCGCATGACGGGAAAGACCTCCAGCTGGCCATCAGCGAACCCGAGCGCGGGAACGCCATTCATGGCCTGGTCAGGTTGCGTCCCCACACGTTGGTTTGCCGGTCCGCCAGCGAGCTGACGCTACAGGTTCGGATTTACCCGAGCGAAGGCTACCCGTTCGCTGTGGACGTGGAGACCACGTATTCGGTATCCCTGCAGGGGCTGACGGTCACCCACGCGCTGACCAACAAGTCAGCCACGCCCGCCCCTGCGGCCATTGGTTCACACCCTTACATGCGGCTTGGTGCTACACCCACGCAGGACGTTTCCTTGACCATCAACGCTGCCTCTTATGTGGTGGTGGATGAGCGTCTGAATCCCGTGGGCACGTCCGCTGTTTCCGGGACGCCCATGGATCTGTCCGCAGGGCCCAAGGTGGGTTGGCTGCAACTGGACACAGCATTCCTCGATCTCACCCCGGCGCCGGACGGAAAGTACCGGCACCTCCTTGAGGCACCGAATGGAGACGCCGTGGAGGTCTGGGGCGATGCCAACTATCAGTACGCGCAGGTGTACACCACCACGAGCTATCCAGCGGGAGGTCACCGGACCGCTGTAGCGGTGGAACCCATGACGGCGCTCCCCAATGCATTCAACTCCGGGGCCGGCCTGCGCTGGCTTGAACCGGGGGAGGAGTGGATCTCAACCTGGGGTATTTCACACCGGATCGGACGCGCACAGGGCAACCACCACAGAGGAGAGAACTGACCATGGCATGGCTAGTAACAGGAGGAGCCGGCTACATCGGCTCCCACGTAGCCCAAGCACTCATGGACGACGGCCACGATGTGGTTGTCATCGATGACCTGTCCAGCGGCAAGCGCGGATTTATTCAGGAAGGCGCAACGTTCGAGCAGGGATCACTGCTGGATACCGAATTCCTCAAAGAAGTATTTGAACGCCACGACGTATCAGGCGTAATCCACTTGGCGGGTTTCAAGTACGCCGGGGTATCGGTTGAATGGCCGCTTCACACCTATTTCCAGAACGTCACCGGTACGGGAAACCTTTTGGCTGCCATGGAAACGGCCTCTGTGCGGGCGATCGTCTTCTCCTCCAGCGCCGCCGTTTATGGAAACACCGACGTGGATTTGGTGACTGAATCCACGCCCACCAGGCCGGAATCTCCCTACGGCGAATCCAAGCTCATTGGTGAATGGCTCATCGCAGACCAATCGCGGGCAACGGGTCTGCGGCATACATCGCTCCGGTACTTCAATGTGGTGGGTTCCGGGATCCCGGAAGTGGTGGATGTCAGCCCGCACAACCTGTTCCCCTTGGTCTTCCAAGCGTTGAAGGATGGCGCAACGCCAAGGATCTTTGGTACGGCATACGCCACGCCGGACGGCAGCTGCGTCAGGGACTACGTCCACGTTGCCGACGTGGCCGCGGCCCACGTGGAAGCTGCCCGGAAACTGCAAGAGGGCGTTGACCTGGAGCCCGTCTACAACCTGGGCAGCGGTACCGGGGTATCCGTTCGCCAGATCATGACTGAAATGGCCTCTGTCACCGGGATTCAGTTTGCTCCACAAATTTGCGCAGCCCGGCCCGGCGATCCTGCCCGGATCGTCGCTTCCGGCGAGCTGGCACGCCGCGACATCGCTTGGGAACCGAGGCATACGCTCCGGGACATGATCTCCAGCGCCTGGGCGGCAGCCGGGAACCAGAAGTTATCCACCCACTAGCACTGCAACGCACTATCTCAAAGGAACATCATGATCGAGGCGCCTGAACTTTTGGCCACCATCACGGCTACCAGCAAGTCCACCATGGAGAACAACCTCAACGCCGCCATCCAGGCTGCGGAGCAGCGTGCTCGCGTTGAGGGCCGCTGCGGGATCCTGGTCACGCGGCTGGATTATGGGTCCTACACGGTGGAGCTCTCACCGGATGTGCCCTACGGCTACACCTATGAGAAGCAGAAAGCCTGAGCCTCTGACATCGGGGCGTAACCACGGTTTTTTACGTAGAACTGCCGCATGTGCACAGGGACATGGGGCATCTTCAGAGGATGGAATAAGAGTGACGACACGTGGGACGGGCCTCCACAGGGCCGTGCGGCAAAGCATGCGCAGCGAAGCCCGCTCCGCGGGGGTCCGCCGACCCTTTGCCCGTTTTCGAACGGCGGACTCGGCCAGGATCCTGTTGTCCTGCGTCCTCGTGGCTTTTAGTTTCGCGCTCGGCTTCACGCCGAGTTGGGCTTCCGAGATCAACGGCTCCGATATCCAGCTGAACGTTGAGATGGCGCCGCGCGCTCAATGCGGCGGTCAGTGCGGTACTGGCGGACTCCCCGTCACCGGCATAGATCCCCTTGGAGCCCTCATTGCTGCCGGGCTCTGCGGAGGGGTCGGCATGGCCCTCCTGCTCATCGGTCGGGAGCGCCCCGCCACCCGGCAGAAGCGTGCTTAGACTCTTGTCGAACGGCCTGAATACGTGTAAGTTTACGTAAACATTCCGGATAATAATGCATAGATTCGCCCGCACCAGTTGCTTGCATGCGCACAGCCGCGCGTCGATCAGCTTGCTCGCCCAACCTCGAGGCAACCGACTTTCGGGCGGGGAGGGCGAAGTTACGCCGAACTGGATTCCGTATTACGAGCACGGAGTCCGCCCTGGCGCTTTCCTTTACCGACACCTGGATATGAATCTCCCGCATCCCCGTACCAAGGAGCAGGACGATGAGCAAGGCGAGTTTGATCGCAAGAATCTCGGCAGCAGCCGCAGGCACTGCCCTGCTGGCTGGCGTGGCCGGAGCCGCCATGGCTGAGGAAAACCATGGCGACCAAGACGTCGACGTGAACGTAGCAATTGCCCAGATCGATGAGCCTGGAATCCTGGCCATGAGCGTGGCGGGCACCACGGCCACGCTGACTGAAACCGGCTCCACTCCCACCGTCCGCCAGTTCACGGGGTCACTGCCGACCGTAACGGTAACTGATACGCGATTGCCGGATCAGATCCCGGCCGGGGCAGGCTGGTATGTCATCGGTACATCAACCGACTTCACGGGAGCCGCGGGCCAGCCGGCGATCGGAGCCGGACACCTGGGTTGGTCTCCCTCGCTGATTGACGGTGGTGAATCGGGACAGGTCGCCGAGGGCGACGTTGTGGAGACGGTGATGGATTCGGGCCCTGATGCGGTTGGCCTGGTGGACCAGGAATTGCTCGCCCTTGCCCTGGACTCCGCCGCGATTGCGCCTGAAGGTCAGTGGACCGCAACAGCGGGCCTGTTCCTGCGGACGTCGGCTACCGTCGCGCCAGGCGATTACACCGCTAACCTGACATTGTCGCTGTTCGAATAGACGCGTTGTTGGTCCGGCTCCTTGGTGGAGCCGGACCATTGTGCGTCCAGCCCCTTATCTCAGTGTCGCTGCGTGGGGTGAGTATGCAAAAGTTGCAGGGAAATGTCCTGTCTGACGAGTAAAGGAGCACGAATTGATTCCCGAAATAGCTGGACTTCCACCCGTCGAATGGACCTCATCGCCCAGCCACGCGAGCTACGACGAAGCCGAGGGAACACTTACCCTTACGGCCGCGCCCGGCGTGGACTGGTCCAACGATTCGCTCGGGGGAGAACAGCAGCACAGGGCCTCAGCCCTGGCATTCACGGCGCCTACGTCCTTCTCGCTGTCGGCAAGGGTCTTGGTTGCCTCGCCGCGGACAACGTTCGACGCCGGTGTGCTGGCTTTGTGGGCGGACAACGACCACTGGGCCAAGCTCTGCTTCGAATACTCTCCGCAAGGGGAGGCCATGGTGGTCAGCGTAGTGACCAACACCTACTCGGACGACTCGAACGGTCCCGTGGTGACCAGCCCCTGGGTCTACTTGCGGGTCAGCCGGGTGGGACCCGCCTGGGCGTTCCACTCGTCAACTGACGGGCAGGACTGGTCCTTTGTCCGGTTGTTCCGGCTGGATACGGACAAAGCAATCCGTGTTGGGTTCATGTCTCAGGCGCCCATGGGGGACAGTTGCGAAGCACGATTCGACAGCATCGAATTGAAGGAAGAACCTCCGGCTGACCTACGGGACGGGAGCTAGAGCGGGCAACACGCCAGCAGCTCGGGGCGATACGGAGGGCCTGTGGATATCCAGATGCTTGGATAAACCAAACAAGGTAGGTTGGCATGGTGATTTCCTCCGTAAAAACTGCCATTGACCGCGCCCCCGGAGTCTCCAAGGAGATCGAGGACGCGGCGTGGTATGTGCTGGGTCCGGCGCTTCACGGAAGACCCTCGGCGCTGGACGGCAGGACGTTGACGTGGACCGCAGATGCGGCGGGCGAGCTTCTGGAAAGGCTCGAACGCGGGGTGGAGGACTCCAAAGCCCCCATGATGACCAACCTGCGGCAGAACCTCGAAGGCGCGTCCCGGGAGGCCAAGCTGCTGGCCGTGGAACTGCTGTTCCTGCAGTCATTGCCGCTCGCGCATGAGGTCAAGTCACTCAGGGTCAAGCGCGCCCGAGTCGCTGAGGCTGCCTCCTGGGTTGGGCCAGCCATCGAGCTGCCGGAAGAGCTATACCAAGGCATGACGGACCACGGTGTGATTCGTGACCGCACCGCAGAGTTCAACTGGACCATTTGGGATCACCTGAAATGGCTGTGCCGCTTTGTGGCCCACGTGGACAGCCAAAGCACAGCCACCATCAACCAGGCGCTCGCGGATCCGCTGAAGTTCCACGAACTCGCCGTCGCCACACCTGAGGATCAGCCTGCCCTGCGCCGCAGCATCGAGTACTTGGTGTGGCCGAGCTACTTCGAGCCCGTGGTGGCGGATGTTGAACGCCAGGAGATCCGGGACGCCTTTGCTTCTCTCGTGGGCGGCGCCAAAGGTGATACGGATGAGGACATCACCGCGGACATCCACCGGATCCGCCTGCACTTGGACGAGCAAGCGGGACAGCGCATCGATTGGTACGCCCGCCAACTGGTGAGCCAGTGGCGCAAGGTGGGAGATCCGGGCCGCCGGTCCTGGCTCCTGCGAACCCATCATGACAATGCGGACCTCCTTGCCGCCTGGGTGGCTGAAGAGAAGGCCACCTTGGACGTGGAACACCTGCGCTCCCTCACCGCAGGCGTCACGGCAGGCGTGGTTCAGCATGCAGTTGATGAGGATTACAAACACCTCGGCTACGTGGAACGCGAAGACACCAAAACGGCTGTTTTCGCCTTCCTGACAGTCATGAAGCCAGGCGACCTCACGCTGTACCAGCATGCCGGCCGGGTCAGGGTTGGTGTGGTCCTTGGTGAACCCGAACACCATGAGGACAACAGGCGGATCCGTCGCAAGGTCCGCTGGTTCGATGACAGCTACGCCATCCCGGAACTTCCCCGCCATGCCCAGCGGCAGCTGTCCACCCCTGGCATCCTCGTGGACGTCACCAGGGTCATTCAGGCATTGCAGGAACTGCTCCCGGTCGAAGCCGAAACCGATGGCGAGGACGAAGCGCCGCCCACCACCGTCGTCGAGGTTGTCCAGCAAGGTTTCCGGCCCCTGACGGAAGAGTTCGCGGCGTCCTTGCACATGGACCTTGAACCGCTCAAGGAAATCTCCGAACTGCTGGAGGAGAACCGCCAACTGGTTCTTTACGGTCCGCCGGGAACCGGCAAGACCTACCTGGCCAAGCACCTGGCCGCCGAGCTGGCCGGTGACCACACTGACGAGCGGGTGAAGCTGGTGCAGTTCCACCCGTCCTACGCCTACGAGGACTTCTTCGAGGGCTACCGGCCGGACAAGACTGATGACGGCCAGGTGTCCTTCAAACTCGTGGCCGGCCCGCTGCGGCGGCTCGCGGAGGAAGCAGCCAAGCCGGAGAATGCGCACAAACCGTACTTCCTGATCATCGACGAAATGAACCGCGCCAATCTGGCCAAGGTCTTCGGCGAGCTCTACTTCCTCCTGGAGTACCGGGATGACCGCATCTACCTCCAGTACAGCCCCAACGAACCCTTCAGTTTGCCGGATAACCTCTACATCATCGGCACCATGAACACTGCGGACCGCTCCATTGCCATGATGGACGCAGCCATCCGCCGCCGTTTCGCGTTCATCGAGCTGCACCCCAAAGAAGAGCCAATCCGCGGCACACTGCGCCGCTTCCTCGAAGCCCGGGGGCTGGACACCCTTAATGCAGATCTCCTGGACGCGCTCAACGACGCCATTGACGACTGGGACCGGGACCTGATGATCGGGCCGTCCTATTTCATGAAGAATGCGGCCCAGAACCCCACTGGATTGCGCCGCATCTGGAAGTACGAGCTCATGCCTTTGCTGGAGGAGCACTACCACGGGCAGCTGAACCGGGCGCAGTTGGAGGAACGCTTCGGCCTGGAACAGTTGCTGGGACGACTTGCAGCCCGCTAAAGCCATCCCGCCCAGGCCGGGCCGGGCGCCCGCCAGTGCCCGCACGGGACCGGTGAACATGGGACCGCGGCACCTTGTCATGGACGAGCTCTCCCGCGGGGTGGTGGAAAAACTTGATCCAGCCTCTGCCGCGTTCATTAACACCAGCGGGCTTGCCAAGGCCTCGCCCATGGGGATGGGCCTCTACCGGATCGAACCCGTGGGCAAGGTGGGCTCAGTGCGGACCAGTACTGTGCAGCTCGAAGTCCGGCCCAAGGACCGTCTGGGCCTCAACCGGCTCCTCTTCCTGCTCAGCTACGCCGGAGAGCAGGGCTTCCGTGATCACTCGGTGGAGGCCGTGGAGCACCCGGATCTGTGGAGCGCACTGGCCGAATCCCTCGCTCAGTTGGCAGATAAGGCGCTGAGCCGTGGCGTCCTGCAGGGCTATCTCACCGTGGAAGAATCCCTGCGGACCGTCAAGGGGCGCATTCGGATCTCGGACCAGATTTCCCGACGCCCGGGGATGATGGTGCCGCTGGAAGTCTCCTACGACGAATTCACGGAGGACATTGCTGAGAACCGCATCCTCCGCGCGGCCTTGGAGCGGATGGGCCAGGTTCCCGGCGTCCGGCCGGATGTCCTGAGCCGCTTGCGGCAGCTCAAGGGAAAGCTCGACGCCGTCACCCGGCTCCAGTCCGGAGCGCCCCTGCCGCCGTGGCGGGCCAGCAGGATGAACCTCAGGTACCACCCCGTGCTGCGCCTGGCCGAGGTGATCCTTCGCAACGCCTCCGCCGAGGCCGGCGAGGGCAAGCAGCAAACCGCGTCCTTCGTGGTGGACATGGGCCAGGTGTTCGAGGAATTCGTTGGGACCGCGTTGCGCAGCGCCATGAGTGCCCACCCGGGAGAGATGCGCCTCCAATATGGCGCGCACCTCAATGAGGCAGTCCGGGACTCCGATCGCCTGACCGTTCGTCCGGATGCCGTGCATTTCCTGGGTGGGCGTCCCGTGGTGGTCTATGACTCCAAATACCAGGCGGCCTCCGACGCCGGCGCGTCCTTGAGCGCCGACCATTACCAGTTGCTGGCGTACTGCACAGCCCTTCGGGTACCCACCGCCTGGCTTGTCTACGCTGGTCCGGGTGAAGTAAAGCTGCGCCGGATTCTCAACACGGACATCGACATTGTGGAGTACCCGCTGGACCTGTCCCTGCCGCCGTCGGAAATCCTGGCCGCGGTGGCTGACCTGGCCGAGCAGTCCTGGGGCGAAGTAGTACGCCAGGCTGTGGCGGGTCGCCCGACGTCGGACTAGCCTGATACGTAAATCGTCACTGGAGGAGGCACTATGGGCCGCAAGAAATCATGGCGCGATATGACCAAAGGCCAACGGATCATGCTGTTGGTCAGCGGTGCCATCAACCTGGCCTTGTTGGGCGCTGCGCAGCGAAGCCTCGGCAAGACTCCTGACGATCAGATCAGGGGCAAGAAGGCGATCTGGCGTGCTGTTTCCTTCATCAACTTCTTCGGGCCGGTGAGCTACTTCCTGTTCGGCCGCCGTCGGGACGCGGAAATGGGCGCAACTAAACGCTGACGTTCACGAGGGCATCTTCACCGTGAACGTGGTGCCCCGGCCTGGTTCGCTTTCCAAGGTGATGGTTCCGCCATGCGCTTCAACAATGGCTTTGCTGATGGGCAGCCCAAGCCCGACGCCGGGGATGGCGCTTTTGCGTACGCCGCCGGCGCGGAAGAACTTGGTGAAAGCCTCGGCCTGTTCTTCCTCGTTCATGCCCATACCGGTATCGGTGACCCGGCAGAAAATGAAGTCCTGATCCTCCCAGGCCGCTACTTCCACATCCCCGCCGTCGGGGGAGTATTTGATCGCGTTGGACACCAAGTTGTCCAGCACCTGGGCAATCCGTGATGAGTCGAGGTGGGCTTCGAGGGCGTCGGGAAGATCCACGGAGAGCCGGATGCCGGCCTTGGCCGCGCGGGGCTCTGCGGAGTTGACGCTGCCCCGCACCAGCTCGGCTACGTCCACGGTATGTGGCTGGATGACGATCTGCCCTGACCGCACGGCCAGCAGGTCCGAGACGAGGGTCAACAGCCTCTCGGCGTTGCGTCTGACGATATCCAGCTGTTGACGCGCTCTGGCGTCGAGGGCGTTCGGATCATCCAAGATCAGCTCGACGTAGCCAAGGATGGACGTCAGCGGGGTACGGAATTCATGGGAGACGTTGGCAACGAAGTCGTCTTTTGCAGCCAACGCGTTCACCAAGTCAGTGACGTCACTGAAGACCACCACCGAGCCGGCAAACTTCCCGGCTTCGGCCACCATGGGGCGTGCGCTGGCGGTGAAGGCGCGTTGATCGCTTCCTGTGCCCAACCACACCAGTTGGTCGGTGAACCTTTCGCCGAGGACTGCACGACGCACCGGCCTGCGGTCCGCATCCAGTGGGGTGGTCCTGTCGACGTCGAAGATCAGCAGCTGGGATTCGTTGGGGTCCTGGTTGTCCGGGGGAGTTGCCAGGGCGTGCGTTTGGCGTTGGCGGCGGTTCATGAGGATGTCATGGCCATCGCCATCAACCGCCACCACGCCCAGAGGCAGGGCTTCCATGACGGCGTTGAGGAGCCGTTCCTGCTTGGTGCTGACGCTCAGGGCTTCCTTGAGTGCCTCGTCTTTCTGCTCCAAGGCACGTTGCTGGCGCACCATGCTCAAGGTCAGGACGCTGACGGAAACACCGATGCCCAGCATGAGGATGGGGAAGAGGAGTGGCTTGGTGAAGTCTTGTTCGCTGAGGGTTCCCCTCACGAACAGGGGAACCCAGACGATCCCCAACGGTCCCACGAAGGACATGGCAATGGCGAGCTTCGGGTACAACCCCGAGGCGCATAGCCAGATGACCGGCAGCACCACCAGGACACTGAGGCCCGTGATGGACTCCACTGCACCCTCACGGGCGAAGCCGATGGAGACCATGTCCAGTACGGGGATGATGAGGAAGGAGGCGAAGGGGAGCCTGTGCCACGGCACAATGATGCACGCTGCCAGGAGGAAAGCCTGGCTCAGCAGGAAAATGAGGAACAGCGGATTCTGAAGTGTGGCCGGGAAATACAGCCAGACCAGGATGGCTGAAATGCAGACACAGACAGATAACGGCAATTGGCTGAGGACAACACGCATACGCAGGGTATGTTCGTGGAAAGAGCGCCTAAAAACCAACAATTGCTTCTTTTCACCAATGTCCCACGTCGAAGGCTGGGTCATGGCACATCCACCAAAGACGCGGAAGAAAGTCGGTTCATGAGATCAGCCTAACCATAATGGATATACTTCTGAGGTTATCGAAGGGGCTGAGGGGCAGCGATGAGTGAAGCACGTGTGGGGCTGGTCATTGAAGATGACCAGGATATCCGCGAATTGGTACGCGTAGTTCTATCCCAGGCGGGATTTGATGTGCATGTAGCGTCCACCGGATCCGCAGGTGTGACGTCGGCCCGTGAGCTGAATCCGGACGTTATTACGTTGGATCTGGGCCTCCCCGATATTGATGGTTTTGAGGTTGCTCGCCAGATCCGGAAATCCTCGGACGCCTACATCATCATGTTGACGGCCCGCGCTGAAGAGCTGGACACCCTGATGGGTCTGGAAGCGGGCGGCGATGATTACCTCACCAAGCCGTTCCGGCCCCGGGAACTGCGCGCCCGTGTTGAAGCGATGATGCGAAGGCCGCGCGCGTCGTCGGACTCCAAGAGCGTTCCGGAAGCAGCGGACCCCGAGGTGAGCCACAACGGCTTGGCCGTCTCGGCCGGCTCCCGCACCGCCGTCCTGAACGGCACCGAGCTCAAGCTGACCCGGACGGAGTTCGATCTCCTGCTTGCGCTGTTGGAGACCGGACGGATTGTGCGGACCAAGGCAGATCTCGCGCGTCGCCTCCGCAACGAACCGTACGACGTCGGCAGTTACGTCAGCGACGCCGACGAACGCGCCGTTGAGGTACATATGGGAAATCTTCGCAAGAAGCTCGGCGACAGCATTCAGGCGCCGCGCTGGCTCGAGACGGTCCGCGGTGTGGGCTACCGGCTCGCACCGGCCTCAAGCAACTAAACCGACCCAACTGGGTAGCAGTTCAGGTCGTTCTGAGCGCGCTGAATCATGCGGTGATCGCAACACCTGAATATTGAAGGGTGTCGATTGCCATGGTGAAGTTCACGAATCGTTTGGTCGCTGAGGTTGTTCA
>NZ_JBIVTF010000012.1:0-143462 GCF_044756605.1 Paenarthrobacter sp. NPDC091711 | reverse complement strand
CGAACTCAACGACAGACCCCGCCAACGATTCGACTTCTGCACCCCCAATGAGATGATCAGAACCTTCCTGTTGCGATAACCGCTAGAAACCGCCGGCTCAGAACGACCTGATCTGCTACTTAGTTGGGTTTGCCGGGGCCGTGCCAGAGCCGCTGCCACCACGTCCGGGTGGTCGGCGGTTCAAGCTCTGGCTCTGGCGGAGCTGCTGCAGCCCTGCGCTCCCGCCACCCTTCCACTTCAGCCTCAACGTCCCGGAGCTTGGTGACCACCGGGGGTCCGCCTTGGAGTTGCCGCCGGGCCTCGATCACGCGTTTGTTGAAGTCTTCAAGGATGTCCCGGATCTGTTTTTCGGTGTACTGCTGGTCCAGCTTGGCGTCGAGCTCCGAGTCCTCGATCCGCAGCAGAATGGCGGGCGGTCCCATGCCACTGAGCCGTTCACGCTGAATGAGGCCTTTGACCCACCAGTCGGGGTCGTAGTGCTCCCCCAGGCCGGGGATTGGCTTGCCGGCGTACTTCAGGTTGTCGAACTTGCCTTGTTTTTGGGCGTCCCTGATGAGGTACTCAACCCGAGCAGCGTCGTCTACTTTCCGGCGTTTCTCGCGTTCTTCGGCGTCCGCCGCCTCGAGCTCTGCGTCTTCCTCGGCGTTCCCGCCCCAGGACCGCACGGCCCGCAGCTCCGCACCCCGCTCGAGCTTCCGCCTGAACGCGTTATTCTCGGCGCTCACGTTCCCGCCACCTCCTCACACGGCAGCCCTCGCCTGCCGGAAATCGTGGTTTCTGAACCCAGTATTACCCACGCTGTGGGTGGCCCGGGCCTTCACCACCCACATTAAAACTGGAACAGCCCCGACACGCCGTGGAAGAGGAGTGTCGAGGCTGTTGTCCGCCCAAAGTGGGTGGATGGGGGCCCGCGGAGCTACGCGCGAACCGCCATGCTCGGATCCAGTTGCTCGATGCCCTCCGGTGTCACCAGGACAACCCGGGCCGTGCAAATGTCGTAGAACAAGCCAGTGGCCTCCAGCTGCTGGGACGCCAAGGCCGGGCCGGTGACGGGGTGTTCTTCCAGCTTCCGGAGTTGGAGGGCAACGTTCACCATGCTTAATTGGTCGAGCCGGCTGTACCCCTCAGCAGCAGCGGCAACCCCTACAGGGTGGCCGGCCAGCAGAGCAGCGTAACTCGGGCGGGCGTGCTCCAGCCACGTATCGAAGCCGGCACCCATGTCAGGTGAAGAGCCTTCAGCATCGGCAATGACGGCTTTCATCGCACCGCAGTTGGAGTGGCCGCAGACCACGATGGAGTCCACGGACAAGCCTTTGACAGCGAAGGACAAGGCAGAGTCGATCGAAGCATCGCTGCCGTCATTGCACACAACGTTGCCAATATTGCGGAGGGTCAGGAGGTCGCCGGGACCACTGCTGGTGATCAGGTTCGGATTCACCCGCGAGTCCACGCAAGCCACAAAGAGCGTGTCCGGGTTCTGCCCTTCGGTGAGGTCTTGAACCAGCGGACGGACCTTGTCCGCGTGCCGCCGGTGGTACTTGTCGATGCCAAGGAGGATTGACCGCAGCGGCAGCCGCCCGCCGTCGTCGTCCGCTGGGGTGGCCCCGGAAGGCAACCAGGACGTGCGGGGCGGCAGCGGGAATTCGCGCGGGTCCTGGCGTTGTGGGGCGTTGTCCTCGGCGTCGCTGAATGCCGTGGTGCCGTGCTCTTCGAGGATCACCGATGCGCCGGTGTTGCGCTGCTGCTTCCGCCAGGTGACCAGGGCTTCGCGGAAAGCGTGGTCAAGGTAGTCGGCGTTGAGTTCAACCACAACGTCCTGGCCTTCGGGCACTGAATGGAGGACCCGGTTGAGCCGGGGCAGCGCGAAGAAGCTGCACGAGCCGGCGATGGTGACGCGCCATGGCAGCGCTTCAGCTGAGGGGGCATGCGCTTGGATCTGTGCCCGGAGCACACGCCACAGCACGCAGAGTGCGGCCAGTGCGAGGCCAATGATGACGCCTTCAAGGAGGTTGAGGGCCACCACGCAGACCAAGGTGACGCTGTAGACGAGGAGGTCGCCGGTGCGGAGGCTCGTGCGGATGTCCGCGACTTTAACGAGTTTGGCGCCGATCACCAGCAGGAGTCCGGCGAGCACGGCCAGCGGAATCAGTTGGATGAGTCCGGCGAAGAGGGCCGAAAACACCAGGACCCACACGCCGTGCAGGATTGCGGAATTGCGGCTCTTCGCTCCGGCTTCAACGTTGGTAGCGCTGCGGACAATCACACCGGTGACGGGCAGTCCGCCGAGCATTCCGGACACCACGTTGGCCGAGCCTTGGCCCACGAGTTCCCTGTTGAGATTGGTCCGCGAGCCGCCCATCTTGTCCACCGCGACGGCTGACAGGAGCGATTCGATGCTCGCGATCAGGGCTACCGTGATGACAGCCATGGCAGCGGCGCGCCAGTTACCGTCGGGCAGGCTGGGAAGTGCGATTGCATCGAAGATGGAGCCGCTGAAGCTGATGCGCTCCACGCTTGGCGCGACTGCGACCGAGAGTGCCGTCACCGCGACGACGGCGGCAAGCGGCCCGGGGATTTTCCGCACCGCGGCTGGGAGGAACTTCCACGTCAAAAGAATCGCGACGACGGCCAGACCCAGGAGCGCCGAGTGCAGCTCTACGTTGGTGATGGCGGCGGGTAGGCCTGTGAGGTTTTCGATGGCGGACCCAGCGGCTTGACCGCCGAGGAGCACATGGAGTTGCTGCAGGATGATGGTGATGCCGATGCCCGCGAGCATCGCTTTGACCACCACCGGCGAGACCGCCAGCGCCGCCCGGCCAATGCGGCTAACGCCAATGAGCAGCTGCACGACGCCGGCAGCAGCGGTGATTGCGCATGTCACCTGCCAACCGAACTCATCTACAAGACCGGCAACGACGACGGTCAGTCCGGCGGCCGGGCCGCTCACCTGCAGTGGGGAGCCACCCAGACTGCCTGCAACGATGCCGCCGACGGCTGCGGCAATGAGACCGGCCATGATCGGAGCACCTGAGGCGGCGGCGATGCCGAGGGAAAGCGGGAGGGCTACGAGGAAGACGACGAGCGATGCTGGAAGGTCTGCACCAAGGTTGCTGAGGAAGCTGGACTTCTTTCCCGGCGGGCTGTGGGAGTCGGTGGGAACTGTGGCGGATTGATTGGGCTGCGGCATTGGTTCTCCTAGCTCGGACTACTGACCCTTCCAAGCTACGGAACCTGTCACCGTTAATGACAACAAGATGTGACAAGCGTGACAAAAGCTGTGAAGATGCGCTTCATGTTGGGACAAAGGGGAACTTTGGCGGGGGTGGAGCGCGTTGGGGCACTCGCGGAGGCCTCCCGGCCACCTCCGCTATTCCCTCCGATTCCATGACTTCGCTTCCGGACGTATAAACTTCGCAGGTTGACGCGATGGTCGCGCACTGAATTATGGGGGTCGAGCCTTTGGCTGCTCTGGGTTTTTTCACTCTTTCTACCAACAGCCTCCGGCGTCGAATTGCAGCCGCTCTGGTGGCTGTGGCCACGGCTGGGACAGTCCTGATGGGCATCTCCTTGCCCGCTCAAGCCGACACCATCACGGGTGGCATCCGCATCGGCTCCGAGCCTTTCGCCGTAGCGGTAAATGAAGTAACTAACAAGGTCTACGTCACCAGCGAGGTGAGCAACTCCGTCATCGTCTTGGACGGGGCAACCAAGCTGGAAAGGACCATTCCGGTCGGTACGCGGCCTCGCGAACTGGCCGTCAATGAGAAAACCAACAAAGTTTATGTAGCGAACAATGGCAGTTCATCCTTGAGCGTCATTGACGGAGCAACAGGTACCACCAAGACCATCGCTTTGACGGGTGACCCTATGACAGTTGCGGTGAACGAGACCACCAACAAGGTCTACGTCTCCACATCCGGCACGAACGGCGTTACTGTCGTTGATGGTGCCACGGGTGCCACCACAGCCCTTCCGGCAACCGTCTACTCCTTCGCCGTCAACGAGAAAACCAACAAGATCTACGGAGTAACCCGAGGCAGCAGCCAGGTGACTGTTGTTGACGGTGCAACGAACGCCGTCTCAGCGATCCCCGTGTGCAGCGATACCCGCGGGGTCGCAGTGAACGATGCCACCAATACGGTTTTTGCTACGTGCCTTGCTTCCAAGGCGATCGCGGTTATTGATGGTGGAACTCTTGCGGTCACAACGGTCCCCACTGGCGCGGACTCCGGGCCCAAGGAGATTGCGCTGAATCGCAGCAACAACAAGGTCTACGCACTGAACTCTGAGATTGACAGCATGACCATACTGGATGGCTCAACGGGGGCGATTGCCACCGTTCCCACGGGGAATTTTGGCTCAGGTCTGGCAGTCAACGAGGTCACCAACAAGGTTTACGTATCCCTTTGGTACGGCTTCCGCGTGATGGTCTTTGACGGAACCACCAACGCTGCTGGAAGCGTTCCAGGCTTCCGCATGCCGGGCCAAATGGCCATCAATACGAAAACCAACAAAATCTACGTACGAAACGTGCCCTACGGCATCAACGAAGACAGCAAGAATGTTGTCGTCATCGACGGCACGAGCGTCGCTCCCACTTTCACGTCCGGCCCTCCCCCGTCAAAGGGTGCGGTGGACGCGTACTATGAGCACAGATTCACGGCCAAGGGTTCGCTCAGCTCTACCTTCAAGGTGGCCAGCGGCTCCGTTCCAACAGGACTGACTCTCAGCGATAACGGCATCCTGTACGGGGTTCCAACGTCCGCGGGCACCTTCACCTTCAGCATTTCTGCCACAAATGGTTACAGCCCTGACGCCGTGACGTCTGCATTCACGGTGACTATCGCAGCTGATATCCGGCACGATTTCAATGGCGACAAGAAGTCCGATGTCCTGGCCCGGACCACTAACGGCGACCTGTGGCTCTACCCCGGCAACGGGAGCGGAGGTTGGCAGGCACCGTCCAAGGTGGGGCAAGGCTGGAACGCCATGACAGCCCTGGTCACGCCCGGGGATTTCAACGGCGACGGCAGGGCCGACGTGCTGGCCCGGGATGCCAACGGGGTTTTGTGGCTGTATCCGGGGAATGGCCAGGGCGGATGGCAAGCCCGGCTTCAAGTGGGCCAGGGCTGGAACGAGATGACAGCCATCACAGGAATCGGAGATCTTGACCTGGATGGAAATGCGGATATCGCAGCCCGGGACAGCTCCGGACAGCTGCGGCACTACCGCGGAAATGGCCACGGCGGCTGGTTGAGCCAATACTCAGTCGGCAGCGGCCTGAACGGCATGAACTTCATCGCCGGCCCTGGAGACATCACCAAGGATGGCGTCCAAGACCTTCTGACCCGGGATGCCAACGGCACACTGTGGAGCTTCAACGGATATCGCAACACTGCCTTCTACACCGGTACCCAGGTCGGTTGGGGCTGGAACGCCATGACCGCCATAGCCACACCCGGTGACTTCAACGGCGACGGCAACGTGGACCTGCTTGCCCGCGACTCCGCCGGCGTCCTGTGGCTATACCCGGGCAACGGCAACCAAGGTTGGCTCCCGCGGGTCCAAGCCGGTTCCGGCTGGAACGTCATGAACCACATCATCTAGCACCGCAAAACAAAGCAAAGCGGACGACGGCGGGAACCTCCCGCCGTCGTCCGTTTGCTTTCCGCATACATAACCTAAGGTTCCTTAGTTTAGGCTTGGCATCATGAGCTATTCCGAAGCCCAGCCCGTCCGCATCAGTTCCGAACCCGCGCAGCTGCAAGCCCTGGAACCCGTGCTCGAAAAAGTGCGGGCAGCAGTGGGCGACGTGCCGACTTTGCTGACCCTGGCCGAGGACATCGGACGGACCGCCCCAAAGCCCGGCGAAGGAAACACCGCGAAGCTATGGGAGCTCCTGGCCTCCGTGACAGCCGTGGATGTCGCGGCCGGGCGCGTACTCGAACCGCATCTCGACGCTCTCGCGATCCTCGCCCAAGCCGAAGTCCAAGCCGGAGCTGACGGCGAACACGAAGGAACTTGGGGAGTCTTCGCAGCGGAAGGCCCCGGAATGAAGCTCGAAGCCAAACGCACCGTAAACGGTGGCTACGTCCTCAATGGCTCCAAACCGTGGTGCTCTCTTGCCGCGCAATTGGATGGCGCAGTGATCACCGCGCACACTGAGGAAAACAGCAGGGCAGCCTTTGCCGTTGACCTAAAGCACCAGGGCGTGACAGCGGAGACACCCGCGTGGACCAGCCGGGGGCTGAAGGAAATCCCCAGCGGAACCGTCCACTTCGACCAAGTGAAAGCACGGCCCGTCAACCAGGGAAGCTGGTATTTCAAGCGACCGGGCTTCGCTTGGGGCGGCATGGGTGTGGCTGCCTGCTGGTTGGGCGGCGCGGTGGCCGTAGCGCGAGACTACGCGGATGCGCTGACGAAGGCCGCAGCCAATGGGCGCGAACCAGACCAAATTGCGCTGGCTTCCCTGGGCGAAATCGACCGTATCCTTGCCACCACCACGAGCTACCTCGCCCAGACGGCGGAACGCATCGACGCCGGCGAACTGGAGGGCGCAGATCCTGACGGTCCAAGCCCCTGGCCCGAAGCCTTGCGCATCCGCGGGACTGTTGCCGCCGCCGTCGAGCGTGTCCAAACCTTGGTGACGCAAAACCTGGGCCCCGCCCCGCTGGCTTTCGACGAAGCGTACGGCAAGCGCATGGCGGACCTGTCCCTGTACATCAGGCAGCATCACGCGATGCGGGACGACGCCCAACTGGGCGCCCTGGCTCTGAAGGGAGACCGACGATGGTAGCTTTCTCGCACACGGACACCGGCACGTCGGAGTCGGAATGGGCAGCCAGCGGAGTTGCCGCCCTACCGGAGCTGCCACTGAGCGCGGACGAGCTCGCGGGCATGACCTTCGTTGTACTGGCCGCCCACCCGGACGATGAAACTCTGGGCGCAGGCGGTTTCCTCGCCAAACTCCATGCCGCCGGAACTGCAGTGGAGGTTCTGCTGTGCACTGCAGGCGAGGCTTCGCATCCGGACTCGCCAACCACGACGCCGGAACAGCTTGCCGCTGTCAGGCTCACGGAGTTCCACGCGGCAGTGTCCGGTTTGGCGCCGGATGCCACGTGGCGGTTCCTGGAACTTCCCGATGGGCAGCTTGCGGCCAACACGGAGAGCATCGCAGAAGCCCTCCGGGCGACGGTGGCCGGAAGGCCTGCTGAAACCGTCGCGATCGTGGCCCCCTATCGCCATGACGGACACACGGACCATGACACCCTCGGCAGTATCGCCGCTGACGTCGCGACGCAGGGCGGCCACGGCCTGCTGGAATACCCCATCTGGTACTGGTTGTGGGCGGGACCGGATGACTCCACGTGGAACTCGTGGGTGCGGGTGCCGTTGACCGATCAGGATCGGCGCGCCAAAGCACTGGCGATGCGCGCCCACACCTCCCAAACGGGCCCCCTCTCAGATCAGCCCGGCGACGAGACGCTCCTTTCGGATACGTTCTTGGAGCACTTCAGCAGGCCGTGGGAAACCTTCGCGTGGCATCCATCCAAGGCCGGCACCAACTCGGCAGCGGACGCGGAGCGGATTTTCGACGAGGTCCATGCCAAGGAGGACGATCCTTGGAGTTACACCACCAGCTGGTACGAACGGCGCAAAAGGGCACTGACGTTGGCCGCCCTGCCGGAGGAATCTTATGAATCCGGGCTGGAACTGGGTTGCTCCATTGGCACCCTCAGCGAGGAACTCGCCCAGCGCTGCCAGCACTTCCTTGGTGTGGACGCCAGCAGCGCCGCCCTTGCGCAGGCAACTGAGCGGCTCTCACGGTTCCCCTCGGCGGAGACCCGGCACCTGACCATGCCCGGCGAGTGGCCCGAGGGCACTTTCGATCTTGTGGTGCTATCCGAGACGGGCTACTACCTTTCGCCGGATGAACTCACGGAACTCCTGGCACGTATTGAAGCGTCCACCCGGCCAGGAGGCACCTTGGTGTTGTGCCATTGGCGGCACCCCATTTCGGGCTGGCAGCTGGACGCCGAAGCGGTCCATGCGATGGCTCGTCACCAACTCGGCTGGCCCACGCATGGTCTCTACCGTGAGAAGGACTTCATGCTGGAGATCCTTCTCGCCCCAGAGAGGACACCATAACCATGCCCGGCCCGTTGGAGATTAAGAGCGTGGCAGTGGTGATGCCCGCCCATAACGAGGACCAACACATCGGCAAAGCCCTCGTGGCGCTGAAGGCAGCCGCGGACGCTCTTCACCGTGACTGCCCGGGCGTGGAGGCCAGGATGGTGGTGGTCCTGGATCATTGCACCGACCGTTCCGCGGAAATTGCCGCGGCGTATACCTCCGGCGACAACCGCTTCAGCGTGGTCGACGTGAACCTGCGAAGCACGGGCGCCAGCCGGGGCTTTGGTTTCCGCGCTGCCTTGGAAAGCCTGCCTGCGGACGCGACCGAACGTATCTGGCTGGCCACCACAGACTCCGATTCCGCTGTTCCCCGGCACTGGCTGACGCGGCAAATGGACCTTGCCAACGCGGGTGCGGACGCCATCCTTGGCTCCGTGGAACCCGACCCAGAGGGCATGGACCCAGCCATCCATCGTCGTTGGATGGAACTCCATCCGTTCCGGGAGGACCATCAGCACATCTACGGTGCCAACTTGGGAATCCGGGCCTCGGCCTATATCAGTGCGGGCGGCTTCCCCGGGCTGCGCTCCCACGAGGACCGCGTTCTGGTGGAACGGCTCCGTCACCGAGGTTTCGCAGTGACAGCCACGGACACCATACGGGTTGTGACCTCTGGGCGGACACATTCCCGCGCGCCGGAAGGGTTCGCCGCTTATCTACGCTCCCTCGCAGCCGAGCTTCCGGCTGTCCAACACCCGGCCGTCCAGATTCCGGCTGCCGAGCTTCCGACTCCCGCCAGCGGCTAAACAGCCAACGGCTAACAGCCAGCGGCTAAACCGCCAGCGCCTGCTCCAAGGCGGCAATCGCCGCCTTGGTGATCGTTTGGCGTTCGCCCGTTCCGTCCACGCTGAGCAGAATCCCCCGGTTCGAGTACGCCGTCAACACTGGCTGCGTTTGGTCCCGGTACAGTTCAAGCCGCCGCTGGATCACGGGTTCGGTGTCATCGGCGCGTCCCTGTTCCTGTGCCCTGCGGAGCATCCGGGAAAGCAACTCGTCGTCTGATGCGTTCAGCTCAAGAACCACTTCAAGGGTTTGCTGACGGTCGGCCAAGATCTCGTCCAAGGCACCGATCTGGATGACGGTCCGCGGGTAGCCGTCCAACAGGAAACCTGTGGCGGCATCGTCCTCTTCAAGCCGGACCCTGAGCATGGCCGTGGTGACATGATCCGGCACAAAGTCCCCGCGATCCATATACCCGCTGGCTTCTGTCCCCAATTCCGTTTTGTCGCGGACGTGGGTGCGGAACAGCTCACCGGTGGAAATGGCGGGGATCCCAAAATGCCGGGCAATGTGCTCAGCCTGGGTGCCTTTTCCGGAACCCGGAGGACCCATGATGATCAATCGCGCCATGACACTGGTCCGTTTCGAGAGGCAACCGGGACTTAACCATACGCCGACGACGGCGGGAGGCACCCGCCGTCGTCGGCATCTTTTTGTTTTCGGTTCAGTGCTCAGGCGTTGGCAAGCACGGCGTCGATCTGCTCCGCTGCCTCCCGCATTCCGTCTTCCATGCCCATCTCGACCATCTTCTGCATTTGCTCTTCGGAGTCGAAGGAGGAGGTGATGGTCATCCGGGTGCGGTTTTCCAAAGGCTCGAGCTTTACGGTGGCGTGGGTGATGCCCAGGTGGTCCACGGGTTCACCTTGCTCGTCCGCGAAGCCGTCGTCGAACTCCAGGTGGTCCGGGGAGTTGATGGCGGTGAACTTCCACCAGCCCCGCGCCTTGGTGCCGTCCGGACCGGTCATGTAGTAGGCGGCCTTCCCGCCAACGGTAAATTCATGCGTCTCAAAGGTGGCCGGCCAGGTGGGCGGCCCCCACCAGCGCTCAAGCTGCCGGGGGTCTTCCCAAACCTGCCAGACGCGCTTCACGTCGGCATCGAATTCAGAAACTATGCTGAAGCTCAGTGCCTCAACATCCTTGTTTACGCTGACAACAGTCATGGCAGATCCCTTTCATCATCTTCGGCGAGTATGTCCGCAATCCGGTCGGCGCGTTGCCGCCAGACCATTTCCAGTTGATCCAGCAGATGGCGGGCTTTCTGCAACCCTTCATGGTTTCCCCGCACGATCTGCTCCCTCCCACGCTTCTCCTTGGTCACCAGGGAGGCCCGTTCCAGAACCGCAACATGCTTCTGTACGGCCGCGAAACTCATGGTGTAGAGCGCAGCAAGCCCGGAGACCGAGTATTCCCCCGCCGTCACCCGGGCCACGATGTCCCTGCGGGTGGCATCGGCCAAAGCCTGGAAGATCCGGTCGATCTCGGCGTCGGAGAGGTGTGTGTTGAGCTGATCTACAACCATTTGGTTGTACGATATCTCCACCCGTAACACCAAGTCAATGGTTCTGCGCTAGGAACTGGAGCGGGGATGCATGATGCGCATCTGGTCCCACGTCCGCTCCGAGGCGGCGATGTTCTGGTTGGAGCGCTCACGGTCCAAGGAGGCAAGCTCGACGGCGATCGCCTGGACCGCGGCAACGGCACCTGTCAGAGACGGGAAGAAACCCGCACCCTCAGTGGGCACCACAATCCTGTGATCAGCGTGCACTGCTACGGGCGAGCCGGCGCTGTCCGTTATGGAAACAATGGGGGTACCCAGGTTGTGGGCGATGTCCACGGCGCGCATGGTGCTGTCGTAGACCCGCCAGAGGCTGATGGCGATAACGAGGTCTTCCGCACCAAGCCGTGCAATGGCGTTAGTGAGGGCAGCAACGTCGGCATCGAGGAGCCGGACGTTGTATCCGGCAATGATTGCGTTGTGCTCCAAAGCTTTGCCGGGGATGGCGTAACTTCCTGCCGCGACGATGAAAGTCTGCCGTGCACCTGCGATCGCCTTCGCAATATCATGGAGAGTGTGGGCGTCTAATGTGCGCTCGAAATGCGCCAGATTCGCCCGGTCAGTGGACACCGCTGCCTGTGCAGGACTGCTGATGTGGCCATTGTGCTCGGCCGCAACCTCCACTGCGCTCAGAGACGCCAGAAACCGTGAACGCAGCTCAAATTGGAAGTCTGCCCACCCTTTAAATCCCAGTGTTTGCGCGGTTCTGGTGACGGTGGAGGCGTTGGATGCGGCCACGGCGGCGATGTCGCTGACGGAGCCGTAGGACGCAAGCCGGGGCTGCGATCGGAGGATGCCAATGACCTGCAACTGGCGCGCCGCGAGCTTCCGCCCTTGCACGCGACTATCCAGCCACTCGGTCAACGTTGACGAGTCGAAATCTTCTTCCACCTATTGACCTACCTCACATTTTGGCCGTACCTTCGATACATCACTTCTGCACAGACCCGTGCATATTCCTAAAAATGTACAACTTGGCCCAATTTGGCAGGAATCCCCATGTCTCTCACAGCACGCCTGGATCGTCTGGCTCTCAGTCGACCACACTACAAGCTTCTCCTCATTGGAGGCCTCGGCTACTCGTTCGACGGTATGGACGGGGCAGTGGTCGCCTTCCTGCTCCCACGTATCCAGGAACTGTGGGGCCTCAGCACTGCCAGCCTCGGCTTGGTTGGCTCAGCAGCCCCGTTCGGCTTCTTCTTCGGCGCCATCCTGGCAGGGTGGATGGGCGACCGCTTCGGCCGCAAGAAGGTCATGCTCTGGGCTCTGGCCTTCTACTGCCTCATGTCAGTGGTGGCGGCAATGGCCCCCAACTTCGAAATCTTCCTGATTGCACGGATCTTTGCAGGATTGGGAGCGGGCGCCGAAAGCGTCATCATTGCACCGTTCCTGTCTGAGTTCATCCCCCCGAAGCGTCGCGGCTGGTTCATTGGAACCCTGGCCGGATTCTTCTCCTTTGGCTTCGTGGCTGCCGCACTGATCGGCCGCTTCGTTGTTCCGCTGGGCGAGGACGGCTGGCGCTGGGCGCAGGTCATCACCGCGGTCCCCATCCTTCTTCTGCTCTGGTGGCGCAGGAGCCTGCCTGAGTCCCCACGCTTCCTCATCAGCCAAGGCCGCGTCGCAGAGGCAACCGAAGTGGTGGACCGATTTGAGCAGAGCGTCGTGAAGGCCACCGGGAAGCCCCTTGCTCCCTTGCCGGCCGCCGAGGAAGAAATCACCAAGCACGAGCAAAAGATCAGCGTATGGAACGCACTGAAGTTCATGTGGTCCAAGGCGATGCGCCGCCGGACAGCCGTTATTTGGCTGATCTGGTTCGTGATCACCTTCTCCTACTACGGCTTCTTCTCCTGGATCCCCACCCTCCTGGTGGGCCGCGGCATCACCATCACCAAGAGCTTCGAGTTCTCGATCCTGATCTATCTGGCGCAGATCCCCGGCTACTTCTCCGCCGCGTGGTTGTGTGACCGAATTGACCGCAAGAACACCATCGCCCTGTACCTGGCAGGATCGGCCATCAGCGCCTTCTGGCTGAGCCAATCCAATGACTCCGGCATGATCCTGCTGGCCGCCGCCACGCTGTCCTTCTTCCTGAACGGCACCTACGCCGGCGTCTACGCCTACACTCCGGAGCTCTTCCCCACCTGGATGCGCGCCACGGGTGTTGGCCTGGCCAGCGCAGTGGGCCGCATCGGCAGCATCCTGGCACCGTCCATCATCGGCATCTTCGCCGCATCCCTCGGTTTCGGCGGAGTATTCACCATGACCACCGTGGTGCTGACCATCGGCGTGCTGGGTGTGGTGATCTTCGGAGCTTCCACCGCAGGCAAGTCCTTGGAGGACATCAACGCCCGCGCCGAGCATGATCCGGCAGCGGCAGGAAGCAAGTGAACGCCGTGAATTCAGACGAAGTTTTCCAGCAAACGCTTGAGGCAATGCAGCAAGACCCCGGCGTCATTCTCTTCACGGCACTGCAGTGGATTCCGCAACGCTCCAGCCTCAAGCGGCTATTCACCAGCCACCCGGCCGAATATCCGGTGGGCGGCGAGAAAACCGTGGAGATCTCGCCCGGCTGGCTGGGTACGGTCATCGAAAAGAAGGAGCCGTTCCTGGCTCCCGATCTGACGGCACTGAGGGAAGTCTTTGCAGACTCCGAGCTCATCCAGCAACTGGGCTGCGGGGCCGTCATCAACGTGCCGGTCCTCGACCAACAGCACAACGTGGTTGGCGTCCTCGCCCTCCTGGACGCGGAAGGCAAGTACACGCAGCAGAGTGTGGAAACCGCCGTCGGCGTCATTCAACAGAACCTCGCCAGCCTTGTTGAGGCCTTCGAGGCCCATCCCACCGAAGCCCCCGAATCCCCCGAAGCACCTGCGAAGGACACCGTTTAAATGAGCACCACCCCACTCATCATCCGCAACGCAAGCGTCCTGGACGTTGAGGCCGGCACCTACTCAACCGCCGACGTCGTAAGTGTTGACGGGAAGATCAGCAGCGTAGGGCCTGACCTTGAAGCTCCATCGGGTGCGCGGGTCATCGATGGCACCGGCAAGTTTGTGATCCCGGGCCTGATCGATGCCCACGTCCACGTGGTGGCATCCAGCGCCGACTTCCGTTCACTCACCTTCACGCCGGCGTCCTATGTCTACGCGCAGACGGCCCGGATCATGGGCGAGATGCTGCGTCGCGGATTCACCACTGTCCGCGATCTGTCCGGCGCCGACTTCGGTCTGGCCATGGCGCAGCAGGAAGGCCTGCTGGAGGGACCGAAGATCCATTTCTGCGGTCACGCCCTCAGCCAGACCGGAGGCCACGGCGACATGCGCCTGCCCGGCGAGGATCACGATCCCAATGGTCGGGGCTGCTGCGGGATCGGCCGGGTGGCCGACGGTGTTGACGCTGTCCGCGCCGCGGCCCGCGACGAAATCCGCAAGGGCGCCCACCACATCAAGATCATGGCGTCCGGCGGCGTCTCCTCCCCCACTGACCGCATCGACTCCACCCAGTACTCCATGGAAGAAATGCGGGCGGCTGTGGAGGAGGCACAGGCTGCCAACCGCTACGTTGCCGCCCACGCCTACACTGCCCGGGCCATCAACCGTGCGCTTGAGGCGGGTGTCCGCTCGATCGAACACGGTAACCTCCTGGACGAGGAAAGCCTGAAGCTGTTCCTCGAAAAGGACGCCTTCCTGGTCCCCACACTCGTCACTTACTGGGCGCTGAAGGAAGAGGGCAAGGAGTTCGGGCTCACGGAGGAAATGTGGGCCAAGGTGGACTCCGTGCTCACCAGCGGCCTCGAAGCGATCGGCCGCGCCCACGAAGCCGGCGTGAAGATGGCCTTCGGCACCGACCTCCTGGGCGGCATGCACCGCCACCAGAATGAACAGTTCAGGCTGCTCGGGAAGGTCCAGCCCGCTATTGATGCCATCCGTTCTGCAACCACGACGGCGGCCCTGCTGCTTGAGCGCGAAGGTGAACTTGGCGTGATCGCGCCGGGTGCGGATGCTGACCTGCTGGTTTTGGGGGCCGACCCGGTGGCGGATATCGCCGTGCTGGCCGACATCTCCGAGCACTTGGAATACCTCATCCAGAACGGACGGGTGATCTCCTAGCTTCTGAGCCGGGCGCGCAGCCCTTCCCGACGCTCTCTCACATAACGCGCCATTTCCGCCGACGCTCTATCACCAGGTGATAGAGCGTTGGGCGGAAGGGGCCGTTATGTGAGAGAGCGTTTGGGCTGGCGGCCCGGGATGGCCGTGATCAGCTGCCGGGTGTAGTCCTCCACAGGGTTCTCCAGCACTGCGGTGGCCTCCCCGAATTCCACCAGTTTCCCTGCCTGCATGACGGCCACGCGGTCCGAGATTTGCTGCACCACGGCGAGATCATGCGAGATGAAGAGGTAGCTCAACGACTCCTGTACCTGCAGCTCAGCCAAGAGAGTCAGGATCTGCGCCTGCACCGAAACATCCAGGGCCGAGACCGCTTCATCCAGCACCACGAGCTCGGGCTTCAGCGCCAACGCCCGGGCAATGGCAATACGTTGCCGCTGCCCGCCCGAGAGTTCGGCCGGACGCCGGGTTCCGTAGTCCACGGGAAGGTGGACCTCCTCAAGCAACGCCTTCACCCGGCTCTTTCGTTCGGCCGGGGTGCCCTCCGCGAAGGCCCGGAGCGGCTCGGCGATGATGTCCTCCACAGAGAACCTCGGATCCAGCGATGCATAAGGGCTCTGAAACACCACTTGGAACCGGCGTCGGAGTTGGCGCAGCCTCTCCCCTTTCGCGCTGGCGAGGTCCACGCCGTCGAACGTCACCGAACCTGAGGTTGGCTTGTCCAACCGCAGCAGCAGGCGGGCAACTGTGCTCTTCCCGGAACCGGACTCCCCCACCAATGCCAGGGTCTCGCCCCGCCGGATGTCCAGCGAAACATCGTCGACGGCGGTCAGCGACCTTGCGCCTCCGGCTGACCGGGGCAGGCTGAACACCTTGCGGAGCGACTTGGCCTCCACAAGAGGGGAAACGTGGACAGTGCCGCTGCCCGCCGTCGTGCTCTTAGCCGAAACCGATGGCCGCAGCCTGCGCGGGCTGAGTCCCGGAGCCGCCGCAATGAGTTGCTGCGTGTAACTGTGCTGCGGGTCGCCCAGCACGGCCGCCGCGGACCCTTCCTCCACAATCTCGCCGCCGCGCATCACGATGATGCGGTCGGCGCGGTCAGCTGCGACGCCGAGGTCGTGCGTGATCAGCAGGACGGCGGTTCCCCGCTCCGCGGTCAGGGCAGCAATGTTGTCCAGGATCTGACGCTGGACCGTCACGTCAAGCGCACTGGTGGGCTCATCAGCAATGACCAGTTTCGGCTGGGCAGCAAGCGCAGTGGCAATGAGCACGCGTTGGCGCATGCCGCCGGAGAACTGATGGGGAAACTGGCGCGCCCGGGAGGGAGCGTCGCGGATTCCGGATTCCTCCAGCAACCTGACGGCACTCTGCCGCGCAGCCTTCCTGGGCTGGAGCCGGTGGATGGTGAGCGCTTCCGCCACCTGCTCACCCACCCGTTGGAGGGGATCCAGCGACGCCGTGGGGTCCTGCGGAATCAGCCCAATGTCCTTGCCGCGCACCCCCTGCCATTCCTTGCGCGTCAGCTGCGTCAGGTCCGTGCCATCGAAGGTTACGCTGCCGGAGGAAACCCGGGCGTTGCCGGGGAGCAGATTGATGATGGAATGGGCTGTGGTGGTCTTGCCGGAGCCCGACTCCCCCACAATCGCCACCACTTCGCCCGCCCGGACCTCAAAACTGACACCCGCCACCGCGTTCCGTGGAGAACCCTCCACCACGTAGTCCACGCGGAGATTTTCCACCTTCAACAGCGGTTCAGCATGGGAGCTCATCGCCCGTTCCTTTCGGAGTCTTGGAAAGCATGCGAAATACGGTTGGTGGACAGCACGACGGCGGCAATCACCACGCCCGGCAACGTCACCAGCCACCACGCAGCCACCAGGTAATCGCGGCCTCCGGCCACCAGTGAACCCCATTCCGCGGAGGGCGGTGGTGCGCCGAAGCCGAGGAAGCTCAGCGATGAAATCGACAGGACTGCCATGCCGAACTCCAGCGCGGACAAGGCCAGAACCGGGCCGGCAGCGTTGGGGAGGACATGTCGGAGGAGGATGGAGTGCCACCGGACACCCGAGGACCGTGCGGCCTCAACGTACACAGCAGTGCTCACCCGGAGGGTTTCAGCACGCATGATCCGGGCGAAGTTGGCCACACTGGCAATGCCCACCGCGATGGCGATGTTGATGGTTCCAAAGCCGAGCACCGTGATGAGAGCCAAGGAAAGCAGCAAGCTCGGAATGGCCAGCAGCACATCCATGACGCGCATGATGGCGTCATCCACCCACCCCCTGATGGAGCCAGCCAGCAAACCGAGCGCCGATCCCGCGACCAGGCCGACGGCTACCGCCACTGCCGTGGCAGCCAACGAGGTTGCCGAACCGTGGACCACCCGTGAGAACAGGTCGCGGCCCAGGCTGTCGGTGCCGAACCAGTGTTCCGCGGACGGTGGTTTGAGCCGCGACGACGGAACACCCGTGTCCGGAGGCCACTGGGTAAAGGCCTGGGGAACCAACGCCCACAGGATCACCAAGGCAACGACCAGCACGGACAGCACCAAGCCGGGCTTGGCCAGGAACCTTCTGGCGCCGGCCCAAGGGGAACCAGCCCAACTAACTGAAGCCTGGTCGGAGGCCGGCGGGACGGGAACTGCCGCCTCGGGTGCGGCGGCCGAGTGCTCAGCCGCAGGGTCTACGGAGCGCGTCTCCCTCACAAGTTGCTGCGTCATGATGGCCCTCCTAGGCCTTGGCCCCGCGCGCTGTGTTGATACGCGGGTCCACGAGCGGATAAATCAGGTCAACGATCAAGCTGGTGATCACAAAGATGGCGGCGGCCAAGACCACCAGGGTCTGAACTACGGGGATGTCTCTGCTGTTGACGGCCGTGACCGTGAGCCGCCCAATGCCTGCACGGGAGAACACTGTTTCGCTCACCACTGCCCCGGCCAGCAGGTTGCCCACCAGGATTCCGAGCATGGTGAGCGTGGGAATGGCTGCGTTCCGGAGGGCATGGCCAAAGTTGATCAGTGCTTCGCTGGCTCCCTTGGCCCGGATCTGTTCGATGTACGGTTCGCCCAATGTTTGGCGCAAGCTGCGCGTCAGCAGCTGGGCGATCACCGCTGAGGTGGGTATGGCCAGAGTCAGGGCTGGAAGCACGAGGCTCTGGCCGCCGTCGTTCCCTATCGCTGGGAACAATCGCAACCGGAACGAGAAGAACTGCAGCAGCAGGAGGCCAATCCAGAAGGTGGGTACCGCGATGCCCAAAGGCGGAAGCGAGGAGAAGGCCTGGCGGATCCAGCGGTTGCGGCTGAACGCCGCAACCACTGCCAGGGCACTGCCCAGGAGCACCGCGAGCGCGAATCCCGCCACGGCCAACTTGATTGTCTCCGGCAGCACTTCCGCCACGGTCTGGGTTGCAGGGACACCATTCTTGATGGACAGCCCGAAGTCCAGCTGGAGCGCCTTGAACAGGGCAATAAAGTATTGCTCGTAAAGAGGCCTGTCCAATCCGTACTCCGCGCGGAGTTTCTCCACGAGAGCCGGATCCACTGCGTTCTGTTCGTCGCCGCTGGCCATGATGCTCACGGCGTCGCCGGGCAGCAAATACAGGATCAGGAAGGACACTGTGTAGGCGGCCCAGAGGACGAACGCGCCCTGCAGCAACCGTTGGCCGATGTAGCGGATCATGGGATTCCTACTTGCTCAGCCAGGCGTCGTAGAAGTCCAGGCGGCTGGAAGCTTCGAACGTGAGGCCCTTGACTTTGTCGCTGGCGGAAATGGTGGTGGACAGCTCATACAGCGGGATGGAGTGGGCGTCCTTGATCAGGATTTCCTGTGCTTCGTCCACCAATTTCTGGCGTGCGTCCTTGTCCAGCGCCGCGGCCTGCTCGCCCAGGACATCGTCCACGGGCAGCTTCTCCCGGAGGTTGCTTCCGCCGCGGGCTGTGGTGGAGGCGAAGACGGTGCGCAAGACGTCGGGGTCGCTGCGGGTCAGGTTGCCGTAGGAGAAGTCATAGGTCTTGTCAGCCTGGGCAGCCGTCACGTCCGCGATGGTGGTGAACTTCAGCTGCAGGTCCACGCCGATCACCTTGAGCTGCTGCTGCACGAGCTCCAGCACTTCCTTGGGTGACTGCCAGTAAGTGACCTTGAAGGACAGTTTCTCGCCGTTCTTCTCCCTGACCCCGTCCGTGCCAACCTTCCAGCCGGCATCATCCAGGAGCTTCTTGGCGCCATCGGGATCGTTCTTCAGCAGCTCGCTGTAGTCCTTGAAGTACGGAGTGGTGTGGGAGAGAACGCCCTTGGCCGGCTGGTCCCCTTCGGTCAGCAGGGTCTTGGTAATTTCCTCGCGGTTGATGGCCTTGGAGATGGCCTGGCGAACGGCGGTTTCCTTGAGCTTGGGGTTGGACTGGTTGGCGTACAGGTTGTAGACCACGCCCGGGTTGGCCCGTGTTTCGTTCCAGAAGCCGTTGCCGTTGAACAGGCTGATGTCAGCAGCGGAGATCGCCGCCGTCGCATCGATCTGGCCGGACTGCAGGCTGCCCGTGCGGTTCCCTGCCTCAGGAATGATCTTGAAGGTGACAGTGTCCAGGTACGCCTCGCCCTTGTTGCTGTTGGTGGCGGCGGGCCAGTTATAGCCCGCACGGCGCTCCAGGACAGCTTCCTTGTCCACGGTGTAGCTCTTCACGCTGAACGGGCCGGAGCCGGAGAACTTCCCGGCGCAACGGTCAGCTTCGGAAAGCGTGGCAGATGCCGGAGACAACAGGCCGAGCGTGAACGTAGACGTTGCCTGGAGGAATTGTGCGTTCGGCTTGGAGAAGTCCACCACCACTGTCTGGGGATCCTTCACGGTGATGGCGCTGACGTCGCTCAGGTAGGTGGAGCCCAGCGTGGCTTTGGCACCAAGTGCTTTGATGGCCTCGAAGTTGGTCTTCACCGAGGCAGCATCAATCGCAGTGCCGTCAGCGAAGGTGGCACCGCTGCGGAGGGTAAACGTGAAACTGGTGGCGTTCGTATTGGTTTCGAACTTCTCCGCCAGCCACGGAACGATCTCGCCCGTCTTCGGATCCTGCGACGTCAACGACGACACTGTCTGACGGGCAATCGCGATCGCATCGTTGTTGCCCACCTGCTGCGGGTCAATGCATCCGCGGTCAACGGACACCGCGAAGTTCAGGTTGCCCCCGGAGACCGGGGTGGTGTCGGCACTTTGCTGGGTGCCGGCGTCGGCCCCTCCAGCGCAGGCTGAGGCCAGGAGCGCAAAGGCTCCCAGGACGGACACGACGGCGGCGGGTTTCCGCAGCTTGCGCGCTGCGGTTGGGTTGGGGACGCTCATGCGACTTCTTCGCTTTCAGTGAGTTGGGTGCTGGTGAGTGATCCGCGGCGGGTCAGCGGGGCGCGGAGGCCGAGGTTTTCGCGGAGGTTGGTGCCCTCGTATTCGGTGCGGTAGACGCCGCGGTCCTGCAGGCGGGGAACCAGTTCGTTGACAATGTCGTCCAGCCCGCCGGGCACAAGCCAGGGAGTGATGTTGAAGCCGTCAACGGCGCCGGTGTGGGCGTACTCGGCGAGTTTGTCCGCTATGTCGTCGTACGATCCCACCAGGCCGCGGCCGTTGAGCCGGGAACGGGCAGCAACGAACTGGCGGATCGACTGGCCGTTTTCCTTGGCATCCGCACGCCACTGGGCGGCGAGGTCCTTGGCGCTCTTCCCGTGGAAGGCGTTGCCGCGGGTGGGGTTGGTGACGTCCACAAGGGGGTCAATATCCGGCAGCGGACCGTCGGGGTCGTATTCGGTGAGGGTGCGTCCCCAGAACTGTTCCAAGTAGGCGATGGCCGTTTCCGGACCCACTTGCAGCGAGCGGACCCACTGGTGCTTTTCCTCGGCCTCTGCCGCGGTGGCACCGAGGATGAACTCCTGGCCGGGGAAGATCTTCACGTCATCTGCCGGACGCCCGGCTTTAAGGGTGCGGGCCACAATGTCGTCGCGGAACTTCTTGGCGTCTTCCAGTTCCGGATGTGCCGAGAAGATCACGTCCGCGTTCCGCACGGCGAAATCGCGGCCGTCCGGCGAGTCCCCGGCTTGGAACAAGACCGGGTGCTGCTGGCTGGAGCGCGGCAACCTGCCGGTGATTTCGACGTCGAAACTCTTATCCTGGCGTTTGACCGTGGCGATGGCGTCCTCGCGGAGCCAGCGTGGATCATTCCGGGACCCGGCGATTGCGCCGTCAGCCCAGGAATCCCAAATAGCCTTTGCTGTCTGAACGAACGCTTCGGCCCGGACGTAACGGTCCTCGTGCTTGAGGAACCCGCCGCGCCTGAAGTTGGCGCCGGTCCATGCGTTGTCCGTGGTGACGATGTTCCAGGCCGCGCGGCCGCCGGACAGCAGGTCCAGGCTTGCTAAGCGGTGGGCAAGGTCCGCGGGATCGTTGTACGTAGTGTTCTGCGTCGCCACCAAACCGATATTCGTGGTGATGGCTGCGAGCGCGGCGAGGGCGGTCTGCGCGTCGGGACGGCCCACAACATCCAGATCGTGGATCTTTCCGAGGTGTTCCCGGAGGCGGAGTCCTTCTCCGAGGAAGAACGCGGAGAAGAGTCCCCGTTCAGCTGTCTGGGCCACCCGGCGGAATGACTCGAAGTCGGTTTGCGAGCCGCTCTGCGCGTCCTTCCACACGGTGGTGTGGTTGACGCCTTGGAAGAAGACGCCAAACTGGATCTGGCCGTTGCCTGCGATGCGGTGATGGTTGGTCATGTTTCTGCTCTCTGAATCTGGCTCTGTGAGTGGGCTCTTGGCGGCGGGCGTTGGTCAGCCGGCGTCAGGCCGCGGCAAAGCGGTTGGCGGGACGGGGAAGACCGAAGGTTTCACGGAGTGTGGCGCCCGGAAGCGGCGGCACCACCAACCCGCTGCGGTGCAGTTCGGGGAGCACCTTGTTAGCCAATTCGGGAAGGTCCACATCCAGTACCGCTGGCTTGAGGCGGACGCCGTCGGCCGCTGCGAACAGCGTGGTGAGCAGTTCCACTAAGCCTTCGGCGCTGCCCACGTAGCGGGCACCGCCCGTCCACTCTTCGTACGAGTCCAGTTCGGCCAGACGGTCCTCCGCGGTCTGCCCCCGGGAATCGAGGATGACGTCCAACTCCACCAAGGTCCTCGGCGCACCCGCAGATGCTGCCGCTTGGGCAGCTTGCGGGAGGTCGTCCGTGGTGTCTGCGGAGATCAGGGCAACATCAGCCTCGACGGCGGGAATCAGCTCAGCGGGCGCGAACACCACGAGCTGCCCTTGGAGTGGGCGCGGGATGATGGACGGTCCCTTGACGGAGAAGCGTCCACCGTCAAAGTCGGCGTAGTGCAGCTTGTCCCGGTCCAAGTACCGGCCTGTGGCAACGTCACGGATCACCGCGTCGTCTTCCCAGGAGTCCCAAAGCCGGCGGCTGGCTTGGACCACATCTGCGGCTTCGCTGACGGCCTCGCCTTCTGGCAACTGCGTGCGCCCTACGGAACGGGCTTCCTTGGCCAGGTTGTCCGCGGTGACCAGCCAACCCGCCCTCCCCAAGGAGGAGTAGTCCAGGCTGGCCAGCTGCGTGGCTACATGGAACGGCTCAGTGAAGAGCGTTCCGGCCTCAGGGACAAGACCGATGGACCGGGTGATCGGTGCTGCAAAGGCCGCGCGCTGGATCGCATCAATCCGGCCCGCAATCCCGGTGCTTCCAGGATCCACCACGCGGCTGTCCTTGAACGTGGCCGCATGGAAACCGGCGATGTCCGCTGCCTGGACGGTTTCACGGATCCGCTGGCCCCCCAATAGCGCCTGCGGATCATGGTGGGCCTTGCGCCACGACGCGGGGTGGGCTCCGTCGCCGTCGAGCTCCAACGCGATAACGCGGGAGCGGAATTCGGGTACAGGTGTGGAAGGCATGATTCTCTCTTTCAGAGGCCGCACAGCGGCTGGGACGACATTCACTTGCCGCAGATGCGGCCTGGTCTGTTTCCGGAGCACCCCGCCACGTAATGCCTGAGGGTTGCCGCAGCACGAGCCGGTCCTTGGCGTGCTGACTCTTGACCTGAACTTGAATCTAGGAGGCTGTCCAAGGAATGTACAAACCGCTGGACTTGCAGCGTCAAGGCGGGAAATACCACGTCAAAGGGCTGCTGGAATCGTCATTTTCGGGCTTTTGAAGGGTCGGTTGTGACGGCCCGTTTCGCCGGATTTCGCTGGATTTAGTCCGGTTGAGCGGGGTGACGGATCGGCTTTGGGCTCTGCGCGCGGCTCCGTAGTGTCGTGCCATGCCGAAGCCTCCAGTTACTCCCCTGTCCGTCCTTGACCTGAGCCCGGTGTCCGCCGGCCAGACTCCCGGCGATGCCCTGCGGAGCACCCTTGCCCTTGCCGCCGCTGCCGAGGCTTCCGGCTACTCGCGGTATTGGCTGGCCGAGCACCACCTCAACACCGGCGTTGCCGGATCAGCCCCGCACATTCTGGCCGGGTTGGTTGCCTCCGCCACCAAGACCATCAGGGTGGGCACCGCGGCCACTCTGCTGGGGAACTACCGGCCCCTTCAGATTGCAGAGAGCATTGGAACACTGGCCGCCGTGTTCCCGGACCGATTGGACTTGGGCTTTGGCCGCTCCGGCCCGCCCAAATCCCCCAGCGATCCGGCTCCCGGAGTGGTACCCGCTGACGCTTCGGAGCCCACCGATCGTGTGGTTGACGGACTGCTGATCCCCGCGCCGCGCCCCATCTTCGGTGCGGTCCTGCCCAGGAAGTTCCGGCTGCAGGGTGAACTGCTGGGTCGCTTCCCCGGTGATACAGACAACTTCGAGAACGATATCCAGGACATCATCGGATTTTTCACCGGCGACTACAGGACCAAACATGGTGAGGAAGTCACGGCTACACCCGCTCTCGGCCAGTCGCCCCAGTTTTGGATCCACGGGTCCACCGCCGGCCCCAGCGCCCGCTTGGCTGGCAAGTTGGGTATCCCCTTTGGCGCGAACTACCACGTGGCACCGGCAGGCGTCCTGGACTCCATCGCCGAGTACAGGGCTCACTTCGAACCCTCCGCGGCCTTGCGGGAACCGCGTGTGATCGTCTCCGCGGACGTGCTGGTAGCCCCGGACGAACGCCAGGCCCAGCGTTTGGCCCGCGGCTACGCGCACTGGGTCCACGGGATCCGCAGCGGCCACGGCGCCATCCCGTACCCGTCACCGGAGGATGCACTGGAGCTTTCCTTGGACGCCGAAGCCGGGGAGCTCATCAAGGATCGCATGGACACACGGTTCGTGGGCGACCCCCACCAGGTCAGCGAAGGACTCCGCACTTTGCAGCGGGCCACGAGTGCCCAGGAACTGCTCATCACCACCATTGCCCATGACCCCGCCGACCGGCAGAACTCCTACCAGCTGCTGGCCGAGGTATGGGGTCTCTAGCTTTTCCGATTTTCCAACCACCACCTAGATAAGGGAGCACCATGTCCATCGAAACCACCGCCCAGGAAACCGAAGCCCAGGAACCCGTCCAGGACACCCAGCTGATCACCGCCGATGCCGCCGCCAAGCTCATCGAAGAAGGCGCCCTGCTGATCGATGTCCGCAGCGAAGGCGGCCGCGCCAGCACCGGCGCAGTCCCCGGCGCTGTGGTGGTGAACCGCGAGCACGTGGATGAGGACTTCAGCCCGGAATCCGCCCACCGGCTGCCCCAGGTCACCGGCAAGGACCAGAAGATCGTGGTGTTCTGCGGCTCTGTAAACGGTTCACGACCCGTCGCGCAGAAGCTCCAGGTCCTCGGCTACGCCAACGCTGTCCATGTGGATGGCGGCTTCCCGGCCCTCCGCGACGCCGGCGTCCCCACCACGGCGCCCACCGCACCGCCCGCCGAAGCGGCACCGCCCGCCGCCACTACTCAGGCGTCCACCGAATCGGTGACTTCCGAGCGCTGAGTACCTGCCGCCGTCGGGCCTTCCGGCGTCAGCACCACAGCCGTCGTCGCGGCTTCCCTCCCGGAAGTCACGACGGCGGCACTTGTCTTTGTGCGGTCCCGCGCCTCGCGCAGCCAGTCGATTCCGCCGGCGAGCAAGGCGACGCCCAGCAAGATGCAGCACATGACGATGCCTTGGTGGAAGGCGTCCTTGGAGGCCTGGCCGGTGGCCGCGCTATGCGCTTGAAGGAACATTCCTGCTGCCGCGGCGGAGCAAAGCGCCGCAGCGAACCGCTGGCTGAGTTGGTAGAACCCTGCAGCCACTCCGGCGGCGCCCACGGGCGCATGGGCCAGAGTGAGTGTCTGGTTCGGCGCGACCACCAGGCCGGTTGACACACCTTGGAGAAGCCCGACGGCGGCCACCGCAAGAGCCGCTGTCCCGCCGTCGAGCCCCTGAACAAAAAGGTCCTTGGCAATCAGGCAGGCCAGACTGCCGAGAAGTGCATACACGATCCCGGCACGCCCATACCGGGCCACGAAACGCCAGCTGAAGCTGGACGCCAACAGCATGCCGGCTGCTTGCGGCGCAAGGATCGCCGCGGCCGCCAAAGGAGCCATCCCGGTTCCGGAGAGGAAATAGAAGGCGGTCACGGCCGCCATTCCGGCACCGACGCCAAACTGGCAGAGTGCCACCACTGTGCCCAGTGCGTAACCCTTGGATTTCGCCAGCGAGGCACTGAGCAATGGGGTTCGGCCACGCCGGTGGTACAGGATCTCCCAGCCGGCGAAGGCGAGGAGCGCACCGGCGCCGACAGCCAGCGACGTCACAGCAACAGTGCCCGCGCCGTAGATGGTGGGAATGAGTGATGCCACCACCACTCCGCCCAACAGCAACGCGCCCAAGATATCGATGGACGGCTTGGCGTTTCCGGGGTGTTTGCCTGCCGGCCGCGGGAGGAGCCGGAAGGCAAGTGGCACCAGGATCAGCACCAAGGGAACGTTCGCCAGGAACAGGATCCGCCATCCGATTCCGGGGTCGCCCAGTGAGAGGACCAGTCCCCCGATCAGTGGTCCGCATACTGCAGCGGAACCACCGGCGGCGGCATAGGCGCCCAAGGCCTTCGCGCGGTCGTGTCCCTGATAAATGTCCTGCAGGAGTCCGAGAACCTGCGGGTTCAGGGTGCCCGCGCCGAGTCCTTGGAGGAGCCTGGCGATGATGACAAGCGAGGGGTCGGTGGCCAGTCCACCCACAAGACTGGATGCGCCGAAGACCGCAATGCCGGCGATGAAGAGCGTGCGCCGCCCGACGATGTCGCCCAGCCTGCCGGCGGGAACCAATGCGACGCCGAACGCCAGCGAGTAGCTGGCCAGGATCCACTGCACGGACCCGGAATCGGCGTGCAGGGAGGCGGACATCGCGGGAACGGCCAGGACAAACATCGACTGGTCCAGCAGCGTGATGAATCCGGCGCCCAGGCAAAGCCAGAGGGCGGAACGTTTAGCGTGATTTCCATGGCCCATGATTGTGGACTCTAGGCGGGTTCGGCCGGGGTCCGGGCATCGCGAGACACCCGGTTAAGGGGCGTTAATCCGGGTTACCGCCGGTGACTCGTTTATGACTCTTTGGGGCTTGTTCGCCGACGCTCCGGTCACGGAAGGACGCAGCGGGAAACGCTTTTTTGTGGGGCGATGTCCGCGTCTTAGCGTGGCCGCATGACCGTGTATGAATCAGTCCTGGACGCAATCGGCGGCACTCCCCTGCTTCGGCTGAAGCGGCTGGGCGAAGGTGTCCGGCCCCGCATCTACGCGAAGCTCGAGTTCCAGAACATCGGCGGGAGCGTGAAGGACCGGGCCGCACTTTCCATGATCCGGGCCGCAGAACGGGCCGGTTTGTTGGAGCCCGGCGGGACCGTGGTGGAAGGGACCAGCGGTAACACTGGCATCGGGCTGAGTTTGGTGGCCGCACAACTGGGCTATCGCTCGGTGATCTTCGCTCCGGCGGCCACGGCTGCTGAAAAGATCCGCCTCCTGCGCCCTTTCGGAGCCGAGGTCCACCTGGTGGCCGATTTCGTTCCGCGATCCGATCCCGGCCACCTGGCCAACCGGGCTGCGGCCTTCGCCGCCACCACTCCCGGGGCCTGGCTCGCGCTGCAGTACGACAACCCAGCCAACCCGCAGGCCCACGCGGAAAGCACCGGGCCGGAGATCTGGGCCGACACCGCGGGGTCGGTTACCCACTTTGTGGCCAGCGTCGGGACCGGCGGAACCATCAGCGGAACCGGCAGGTACTTGAAGCAGGTCAGCGACGGACTAGTGCAGGTCATCGCCGCTGACCCCGAGCACTCGCGCTACGGAGGCGGCAGCGGTTCGCTCAAATACACGGAGGGCGCTGGCCACCCCCTGCACCCGGCGTCGACGGAGGACATCTGGCCCGAGGCGTTCGACACCGCGTTGGTGGACAAATTCATCAGCGTCAGTGATCGCGACGCCATTTTCACCGCCCGCCGTGCCGCCCGCGAGGAAGGACTCCTCATTGGTGCCACCGGCGGGACGGCCTTGGCAGCAGCCCTGACACTCGCCGAAACTTTGGACGAGGAACACACCATTGTGGTGGTCCTCCCCGACTCAGGCCGGAACTACCTGTCCACCTATTTCGACGATCACTGGCTCACCTCGCTCGGCTTCCTGGAACCCACGACGCCGGAAGGAACCATCCGTTCGCTTCTCACCACCGCGCCTGCCGGGGTCCAGCTGGTGGCGAGTGGCCTGACAGCGGCGGAGGCCGTCGTCGAACTTCACTCCCGGGATGTGGCACCGGACGAACCGGTGTTGCTTGTACTGGACCGGGGCCAGGGTTTCGGGACCGTTCACCCGCGTGAAGTAGTGGAAGTGGTGACCCTGCGTTCGATGGAAGCCGTTGACCCTGCCTCGCCGGCGGTCACCGCTGGTATCCCGTACCGCACGGTTGCCGCGGGACTGCCGGCATCAGAGGCTGGAGCCGCCGCGGACCCGGAGTCTGGTGCTGGTGCGGCCCCGAAATATGGTGCTGGTGTGGCCCCGGAGTCTGGTGCTGGTGCGGCCCCGGAGGTCATCGCGGTCCTGGTTGACGGCCGAATCGCCGCTACGCTCACCTAACCCCCAACGCTCTCTCACATCCCACCCCCTTCAACCCAACGCTCTCTCACATGGAGAATGACGAAAGCATCGGGGGGACTGTCCGCTTATCGGCGGATCCGGGTGTCGGCTGGGAATGCCGGGTGGCATGGCGACTAAAAGGAAAAGTAGGACAGGAGAGAGCATCCACAGCAACCACGCGGGATGTGAGAGAGCGTCCACAGCAACCACGCGGGATGTGAGAGAGCGTCCACAGCAACCACGCGGAATGTGAGAGAGCGTCCACAGCAAGCACGCGGGATGTGAGAGAGCGTCCACGTCAAACACGCGGGATGTTAGAGAGCGTCAGGAAACGTGGGCCAGCACCCGTGCCCGGGCGGCGGCTTGGCCCGCCCGGAGTTCCTCGGCGGTGCGGCCCCGCTCCCGGCGCGCCACTTCCTGCTTCAACTGCGGGATGACGTGCCGGCCAAACTCGAGTGCGTCCGGGACGAAGTCGTAACCGCGGAGCCCGAAGATCTCGAATCCGAGCTCGTGGTAGTCCAGGATCGCCTGGGAGACGGTGTCGTAGCTGCCAACCAATGCCGTCGCACTTCCTCCCCCGCCGCCCGCGGCTTTGGCGAGGGCCGTCCAGAGGGCGCGATCGTGGAGGTCGCCACGTTCCGCAGCGGCGAGCAAACGCTGGGTGCCGGCAGCTTCGGGCTTCTGGTTGTAGTGGCGCACAGGATCAATCACCTCGCCGGCGGATCGTCGCGCCTCGAATGTCCCAAGAATGGCGTGCGCTTTCTCCCAGGCCAGCTCATCGGTTGCCGCGACGATCGGCCGGAAGGCGATCTGCCAGCGCAAAGGTTCAACCCTGCCCAACGCAGCGGCCCGTGCAAGGATCTGCTCTTGCTGCGAAGCCGCGTCGGCCAAGGGTTCACCGAACAAAGCATAGATGTCAGCCTCGGCAGCCCCCACAGACCATGCGGCTTCCGAGGAACCACCAAAGGAAATTCCCGGCCTTGTCCCGGCAAAGGGCCCTATACCGGAGGCGAAGTTTTCGAAGCGGTAGTGCTCGCTGTCCCAACTGAACGACTCCCCCGACCACGCCCGCCGCACGATCTGCATATACTCCTGCGTCCGGCCGTACCGCGCATCCTTGGGCAGGAAATCGCCCTCGCGGGCTTGATCCGCTTGGCTTCCACCGGTGATGAAGTGCACGGTCAGGCGGCCTTCGGCTATGTGGTCCAACGTCAGGAAGGACCGGGCGGCGAACGTCGGGTGGGAAACGTTGGGCCGGTGTGCCAAGCGCAGCTGGATCCGTTCCGTGTTCGCAGCAACCCACGCCGCATGGACTGAGGGGTCCTGCGTGGTGGAGTTGTAAGCGAACAGGACGTGGTCCCAGTTGTTGTCCTCGTGGATCCGCGCAATGCGGGCCGCGTACTGGGGGTCGAAGAAGGGCGTGGTGGCAGGCGACGTCTCGGTGGAGTCGTTACCGGCACCCATGCCGAGGAATTCGATAGGCATGTTGTGGCTCCTGAAAGTTAGCGGCGAAGGATGCGCTGGGCCAGGAAGTTACCCAGCAACTGCGCGGCCTGGACCATGACGATGATGATCAGGACAGTCACCAGGGTGACTTCCCAGTTGAACTGCTGGTAGCCGTACATGATGGCGAAGTTGCCCAGCCCACCGCCGCCGATGTACCCGGCCATGGCAGACATGTCCACAATCGCGATGATCATGAACGTGTAGCCCAGGATCAGCGGCGCGAGCGACTCGGGAATCACCACGGCCCACAGGATGTGCAGTCGGCTGTCGCCCATGGCCCGGGCGGCCTCAACCACGCCGGGGTCGGACGCCACCAGGTTTTGCTCCACTACCCGGCCAATCACCACGCCAGCCATCAGCGCCATGGGCAGGATCGCCGCCGTCGTGCCAATAGTGGTGCCCATGATGATCAGGGTCAGCGGCGCAATGGCCGTGATGAAGATGATGAACGGGATGGGCCGGATGATGTTCACCAGGAAGTTCAGGAACGAGAACACGGCCTTATTGGCAAACAGGTTTCCGGGCCTGGTGGCGTAGAGGGTGACGCCCAACGCCAGTCCGGCGATGCCACTGAGCAGGACGGTGATAACCACCATGTAGATGGTCTGTTGGAAGGATTCGCCCAGGACGGGCAGGAGTGTTGTCCAGTCGGTCATGGCTATTCTCCGGCGTTTGCGGGGACGGGAAGGTGCGGAACGGCACTATCGGCGGGGGCCGCCGTCGGGAATTGACGTTCGACGGCGGTGACGTCACCTAGCTCGGCGAGCGCGGCGTCAATCGCGGCGTCGCTGCCTGTGAGCTCGTACGTGAGTGTGCCCAGGATCTTGTTTTGGATCTCGGTGACGCCCCCGAAAACCACGCTGGAGCCCACGCCGTGGCGTTCGAATGTGGCCGCAACCAGTGGCGTGGGTGCTGCCTCGGAGATGCCAATGGAGACAAGCTGGCCCGGGTGTGCCGCGGCGAGGCGGCTGACGGTGTCCGATCCCGGAGTCCCGTGCACGGCGGTGGAGACGAAGCGTTGGGTGGAGTCGCTCTGGGGGTCGGCGAACACGGAGTAGGTGGGTCCGGCTTCCACTACCCGGCCGGATTCCATCATCACTACGGTGTCGCAGATTTCCCGGACAACGTGCATCTCGTGGGTGATCACCACAACGGTGGTGCCGAGTTCCTTGTTGATGCGCCGGAGCAGGCGGAGGACGTCTCGGGTGGTTTCTGGGTCCAGGGCGCTGGTGGCTTCGTCAGCGAGAAGGATGTCCGGGGCGTTGGCCAGCGCACGGGCAATGCCCACGCGTTGCTGCTGTCCGCCGGATAGCCGGCGGGGGTAGGAGCCGGCCTTGTCCGCGATACCCACGAACTCAAGAAGCTCATCCACGCGCGGCTTGATCTTCTCTTTGGGCCACCCTGCCACCTTCAACGGATACGCGACGTTTCCGAACACGGTGCGGGACTTCAGGAGATTGAATTGTTGGAAGATCATGCCGATGCCGGCACGGACTTTGCGCAACTGGCCCTCGGGGAGCGAGGAGATGTCCTGGCCCTTGACGAACACCTGGCCCTCGGTGGGACGTTCCAGGCCGTTGAGCAGACGGACCAGCGTGGATTTTCCGGCACCGGAATATCCCACGATGCCCACCACCGTGCCCTCTTCAATGTCCAGGGTGACGTCGTCAACGGCCCGCACTGCTTCGGTGCGTTGGCTGCGCTTGCTTCCTTGGACCGGGAACAGCTTGCTGACTCCGCGCAGGGAAACGATCGCGCTCACCGGAGCCTCCTTCGGGGTTGTTTGAATGCCCATTCCAGCAGCGCGGCTGCCGGGCGATCGAACCTCATGAACCCCTGTGACCTGCGGTTTCTTTCCTTGACGGTGCGCGTCGGAGTGTTGCGAAGGCGTTCGATTCCCACCATGGCAACTGCCTAGCGTGAGGCAGGGGGAACACCCCGTACCTTCCATTCGCATCAATACCCTTTGTACGGAGAAGCATCATGAAGAACCGCTTGTTAGTGGCCGCCGTCGGCCTGATCGCCGCCCTATCGCTCTCGGCATGCGGGGGTGCGTCAAGTGGTTCGTCTACCGCAGCGAACACCAAGGTGGTCATCGGTGTGGACGACGGCGCCGAGGAACACTGGACCATCCTGAAGAACAAGCTCAAGGATGAGGGCATTGATCTTGAGGTGAAGAACTTCACGGATGGCGCGCAGATCAACACGGCAACCCAGCAGGGACAGGTGGACATCAACCTTTTCCAGCACCTGAAGTACCTGTCCCAGTTCAACGTCAACAGCAACGGCACTCTGGTTCCGGTTGGCGCCACGGCCGTTTACCCGCTGGCGCTGTACTCGGAGAAGTTCAAGTCCGTTGGCGAGCTGCCGGCCGACGCTGAGGTTGCCATCCCTAACAACCCCACCAACCAGGCGCGTGCACTGTTGAACCTGCAGACCGCCGGCTTGCTGCAGCTGAAAGATGGCGGCAACTCGCTGTCCACCCCGGCTGAGATCACCTCCAGCAAGATCAAGGTTGTCCCGGTGGACAGCAACCAGACGGTGAACGCACTCAAGGGCACCACTGATGCCGCCGTCGTGAACAACACGCAGGCCCAGAAGGGCGGCTTGGGCGACGAGAAGATCATCTTCAAGGAAGACCTGAACTCGGAGTCGCTGGCGCCGTACATCAACGGCTTCGTAGTGAAGGCAGACCGCAAGGACGATCCCACGTGGAAAAAGATCGTGGACGCCTATCACACCCCTGAGGTGGAAGCCTCGGTGACCAAGCTCAACGACGGCAACCTGCAGTTCAAGGCTGACTGGACCGCTGCCAAGCTGCAGGAAGTCCTTACCGCCGAAGAGGCAGCCATCAAGAAGTCCAAGTAGCACTTGTGGGGCGGCGGTCCTGCGCCACAGAGCACCGCTGCCCCACACTCCCCCCGGAAAAACAGCACCGAAACAGGCCCATGAACCAGACACTCATCCGTGAACGCCAGCAGATCCACTTCTTCGCCTACCTCGTGGGCAGCGGCATCCACTTGGCTTCGTGGCGCCACGAGACCGCGTTTCCTCAGGCGAGCATCGATTTCGCCCACCAGGTACAGCTCGCCAAAACTGCCGAAGAAGCCAAGTTCGATGCGATCTTCCTGGGCGACTCCCTCGCGATCGATGAGACGTCCAATCCGGGCATTCTTAACAGATTTGACCCCATCGGCCTGGTCACTGCCCTTGGCGCGGTCACCAGCAACATCGGCCTCATCGCCACGTCCTCCACGTCCTATGACGAGCCGTTCAACTTTGCCCGCGCGGCCCTCACCGCGGACCACATCAGCGGCGGCCGTGTTGGCTGGAACATCGTGACCACGCGGGACCTCACCAACAGCACGGCCGGCAACTTCAGTGCCGATGAGCACTTCGACCACAGTCTCCGCTACCGCCGCGCTGAAGAATTCGTGGAGGTCACCCAAGGGCTCTGGAATTCCTGGGACGCGGACGCCTTCCTCTACAACAAAGCGCAAGGACGATTCTTTGACCGCCGCAAACTCAGCCGGCTGGACTACCAGGGCGAGTTCTTCAGGGTCGCCGGGCCGCTGAACATCGGTCCCTCCCCGCAGCACTCCCCTTTGCTGGCCCAAGCGGGCACTTCGGTGCCGGGCCAGAAGCTGGGGGCCCGCTTCGCCAACGCCCTTTTCGCGAGCCACCCCGACATTCCGCAGGCTCGGCAGTACCGGGAGTCCGTCCGGGCTCAGGCGAAGGCGTTCGGCCGGAATCCCGACGAAATCTACGTCTACCAGGCCATCTCGCCCGTGGTCGCGGACACCCGGGACGAAGCTTTGGAACGCATCCGGGAGTTGGACAGCCTCATCACCGATCAGCAGGTGCTGGATTTCCTGCAGGAATACTTCGCCGGACAGCTGGATTTCACCGGGCTCGGTGCTGACGCCACAGTGGCCCAGTCCGGCATTCCCACCATCACGCAGCCCAGGACGGACTTCCGCTCCGCCGGGGAACAGATCAGGGGTCGAGAGGACGATGTCACGCTCAAGGATCTCTACTCGATCCTTACGGGTGACAAACGGAACCACGACTTCATCGGGACCCCGCACCATGTGGCCGACTCCCTGGCACGCTGGCACGCCGAAGGTGCCGCGGACGGCTTCAACCTCATGTTCTCCCTCCTCCCCCAGGACCTGGAGCGCTTCGCCACCGGCGTCATCCCCCTGCTCCAGGAGCGCGGCCTTGCGCGCACTGAGTACGCGGGCACCACCCTGAAATCGCACCTCGGACTCGATCCGCAGCCGAAAGGACAATCATGACCACCACACCAACCGTTGCCACCGGCACCCACGTGATTCGCCACGCCCGCCCCGAAGAGTACGACGCCGTGGGGCGGCTGACGTACGAAGGGTTCGGTCATCATCTTCCCGGCGCCCGTCAGCCCGACGAACAGCGTCTTGAACTCTTGCTGGACGCCGCGGCAAGGGCCCGCGAAGGCGTGCTGCTGGTTGCCGAAGACGTGGAAACCGGACGTTTGGTGGGCACCGCAAGCCTCCTGCCCTTTGGCTCACACCTCAGCCGGCAGGCACAGGAAGGCGAAGTGGAACTGAGGCTGCTGGCTGTCCTCCCGGAAGCGCGCCGCACGGGCCTTGGCCAGAAGCTCCTCGACGAGTCCGCCCGCCTGGCCTCAGCGCAAGGTGCCGAGCGCGTGGTGCTGGACACCGCCGTCGACAATGAGACCTCGCAGCGTCTCTACCGCCGCTTGGGCTACGTCCGCCGGCCCGAGCGTGAGAAGGAACGGCCCGCGCCTAAGGTGCAGCTGGTTGTCTACACTCTGGACTTGTCCCCGAGGGGTTAGCTCCCGGCTCTTTCGCCCGCCCAAAGAGCCGAAATGTCGCCCCTGAAGGGAGGCACTGCCAGTACCCGGACAAGAGGGCACTCCCACGGACCCAGGGAGTAGCGTTCCAATGGAATGGTCCCCTAGGAAAAGGAACATCATGACTACCTGGCTCATTACAGGCTGCTCCACCGGACTTGGCCGGGCGCTGGCTCAAGCCGTTCTCGCACGAGGTGATAACGCCGTCGTCACCGCCCGCGACACCTCAACGCTCCAGGACCTGGCATCAGAATTCCCGACGACGGCCCTCGCCGTGGCGCTCGACGTCACCGAGCAGTCGCAAGTGGACGCCGCGGTTCAGCAGGCAGAGGAACGTTTCGGGGCCGTGGATGTCCTGGTCAACAATGCCGGCTACGGATATCGCGCGGCCATCGAAGAAGGCAGCGACGCGGATGTCCGCACACTGTTTGATACCAACGTTTTCGGCCCGGTGGCAATGATCAAAGCAGTCCTCCCTGGCATGCGTTCCCGTCGCTCCGGCGCGATCGTGAACATCTCCTCCATCGGCGCACGCATCTCCCCTCCCGGCTCCGGCTACTACTCCGCTTCCAAGGCTGCTCTGGAGGGACTGTCCGGGTCCCTGCAGAAGGAAGTAAAGCCGCTGGGCATCTCAGTGACCGTGGTGGAACCGGGTGGTTTCAGGACCGACTTCGCGGGGCGTTCGCTCACCCAGTCGGCCGAGGCAATCGCCGATTACGCCGACACTGCCGGCAAGCGCCGCAAGGAGCACGACACCGTCCACGGCACACAGCAAGGCGATCCGGACAAGGCTGCCGCTGCGATTATTACGGCCGTCGAAGCACCTGAAACTCCCGGTTTCCTTCTGCTCGGCGAAGACGCGTCGAAGGCTTACGACGCCGTGGCGGAAGCCCAGCGGGCCGAGGTGGATCACTGGCGGGAACTCAGTGTCAGCACGGGTTACACGGAGTAATGAGCAACGTGTAATCGGTCACACTTGGCCGGATTCGCTTGTCAATCGTGGTGGGCAGCATGAACCATGAAGGAGGGAATTCGTTCCCATACAAGCTGAATCAGCAATCCTCACCGACGAGGATGCGGCCCCTGCGAAGAAGCTTGGGGCTGTTAACGGCCTGAGTGAAAGTACTGACAATGACGACACATACTGACTCCATCACGCTGAAAATCTGGGACAAGTCGGCAATCGACCACACCATCGATGCCGCCATTGAATCCCTCTCACACCGCGCAGCCGCCGAAAACTGCGGGATCGCGGTAACCCTTAGCGGCCCCAAGACCTTCACGGTCAGCCTGAACCGCTAAGCAGCTCACAACAAAGACAAGAGGACGACGCCGGTACTTACCGGCGTCGTCCTCTTGCTTCAACGCCCACCCGGGACGCGTCCAAAAGCGGTACCAGTGGCCCTCGAACCCGAAACGTGACGCCGTTAAGAAAGTCCTGACCAAACCTTGAGACTTCCTTGATGGTTTCCCTCCCCTGATCTTGCGTTCGCGTTGGAACTCTAAGTGAGTCAACACTTCAAGTTTCGAACGGAGGGATCACCATGCTTACCGAAACCATGGCCACTACAACCGCGCCGGCCCCGGCGAACGCACCGGTCACGGCTACCAGGCGGCGCCGATCCCACCGTGCGGCAGGCGGCGTAGTCACCGTCCTGGTTCCGGCACACAACGAGTCCGCCGGCATCACCGAGACGCTTCACTCCTTGAACAACCAGACCCACCGCCCGGACCGCGTCATTGTGGTGGCAGACAACTGCACGGACGACACTGAAGAGCTTGCACTGGCCCAGGGAGCCGAAGTTATCCGCACCGTGGGTAACAAGGACAAGAAGGCCGGTGCCCTGAACTTCGCCCTCAGCCAGCTCCTTCCAGATGCCGACCCCGAGGACTTGGTCCTGGTCCAGGACGCCGACTCGCAGCTGGCCCTCGACTTCATCGAGAATGCCACCAAGAACCTGCTGGCCGACGAACTGCTCGGCGCGGTTGGCGGAGTGTTCAGCGGTGGTCCTGGCGGCGGCTTTGTAGGTCACCTGCAGCGCAACGAATACGCCCGCTACGCACGGGACGTGAAGCGGCTCCATGGCAAGTGCTTGGTAGTGACCGGCACAGCGGCGCTCTTCCGCGTCAAGACACTACGCGACGTCGTGGCCGCCCGGTTGGACGGCACTCTCCCTCCCGGTAACGGCAAGGGCGGCGTCTACGACACCTCGGTTTTGACCGAAGACAACGAACTCTCCTTTGCCCTGCTGACCCTGGGCTACCGCATCGCATCTCCATCAAACTGCACATTGGTCACCGAGGTCATGCCCACATGGCGTGAGCTGTGGTCACAGCGGCTCCGGTGGAAGCGCGGCGCGGTGGAGAACTGCGTGCAATACGGATGGACCAAAGTAACCAGGCCCTACTGGGGACGCCAGTTCCTCTCCATGATCGGCGTCGTAGTGACGCTGGCCTACTTCGGTTCCCTCCTGTACGCGCTATTTTCCGGGATGGGCCTGAACCTTCAGCCCTTCTGGATTACCGTCACCGGCATTTTCATCCTCGAACGCATAGTTACTGTGCGTTTCCGGGGCTGGAGGTACATGCTCCTGGCCGCAACCATGTACGAAACCGTCATCGATATCTTCCTCCAGGCCGTTCACGCCAAGGCGTACCTGGATGCAGCATTCAACAGAAAGAAAGTTTGGTAATCGACTCATGTACAACAACCCAGTAACCCCAGTGACAGGGGCAGCAGCAGCCGGAGTGGGCTCCGGAACGCTCGCCTATTCCGGAGCAGGGGACCTCTTCTGGTTCGCACTTGCAGCCTTTGCCATGCTGGCACTCGGCCTCGCCATCAAGAGGATCGTGCCGGTCCGGGCCCAGAAGAACTAGTCCAGCCACCCCGCCCGCAGTTGTGTCGCTACCTCCAGCGCGACACAACTGCGGGTTTAGTGCATCCGGACTGCCGGACTGCCGGCCTACGGAACCAGCGCCGTGCCGGCTGAGTACTTGGCCACCGTGGTGTAGCCGGCCTTGGTACCGGTAACCCTCACGCTCATGGAGTCAGCCTGATCGGCACTCACCAGCTTGTATGTCTTGGCGGTTGCACCGGCGATTGCCACACCGGAGCGGTACCACTGATACGTCAAGGCGGTGCCGGACGTCCACGTTCCGGGGTTGGCCGTCAGCGTTGAACCCACGGCGAGCGTTCCGGAGATGGTGGGGGTTGGTGCTACCAAAGTCCCTGCCACCACTGCTGCCGTGGGGGCGGATTCCCTGATGGCAGTGGCATAGCCGGCCTTTGTTCCCGTCACACGCACCGTCAAGGTACCGCCCAGGTCGGCAGCGGCAAGGACCCGGGTGGCACCGGTTGCGCCGGTGATCGCCGTACCGTTCCGGAACCACTGGTAGCTCAGCGTTGTTCCCACGGTCCAGGTCCCCGGTGATGCAGTGAGCGTTGAGCCAACAGCGGCCGTGCCTGAGATGGTGGGTGTTGGTGCCGTGAGCTGACCCTGATTGGCAGGTGTGAAGGAGAAGTCCCGAATGGTCACAGTTTCGGGAGCTACATGCGCCGCATCCCCGCCGCCCCCACCGGTCACCCACAGATTGAAGTGAATTTGTTCCTTGGCTGGAAGCGGGACAGTGGAACCCTCCAGGACAGTCCGCTTCAGGAGAGTTCCGTCGTAGCCCTCACCGGCGAACGTCTCATAAGTCAGCTTGCCCGGTTCCCACACCATCCTGTGAGTCAGGATGGGAGCATCGGTGACGTCAAAGGTGACAGTGTTGTTTCCCTGTCCCGGCGGCAACGTGGCATCAAACCAATATCCATGCCCTTGGGTCACCGGCCAATCTTCACCGTAGGCGGCTCCCCCGCCCCAAGCCGAGGCCTCACAAAGGTCAATTTCCGTGTACCCGGGCTCCGCATTGGGGTCGTACGTGAACAGGCAACCCCACACCACTTCCTTCTGGAGGGAGCTCACATCCTTTTCCACGGTGGTGCTATAGGTGCCATACCCAAAACCCTCACGTGTGGATTGGAATTCAGCTCCCTTCGGAGCCGAGCCCGTGGGGTTGCTGATGGAGAGCTTAACGTACCCGTTGGCGTCCGGATTGCTCACATTATTGGCATCCCAACTCGCGTTATACATGGGCGCCCCGCCCCAAAACCGCTTCTGCCAGTTGAACCCTTTCCAGGCAAAACTTCCCACCGGTCCGGGATCCTCAGCCATGGGCGTAGTGTCCGCCGCATGTGATGGACCTGTTCCCGTGAACATCGATAAACCGACCGCAACAATGACGGCCAAACCCATTGCTTTTCTTCCCCCATGTGGAAGGAGCCTCACTGATGATGCCATAGCTGTTTCCTCCTGCTGATGCGCCCAGACCCGTCAACGGCTGATGCCGTTGACCGCAACGACGTTCCACCCCCGAGGAACGCCTGTCCTCGATTATCAAGGAGCCAGGGTCCAGCCGGAAGGGAAATGAAAAAGGAAAACTATCCACCGACCATCAAGGCGATAATGCGGCCAACTCCACGAGTAGCCTTAGCGTGTCCGAGAAATTCTTAGTGCATCGCAGAAAACCCGGGAGGGCACATCACCATTCGCAGCGCAGGGATCCTCCTCCACCGGCGAAACACGGCCGGACAATTGGAGCTCTGGATAGCCCATATGGGCGGACCGTTCTGGGCCCGCAAAGATAACCACGCCTGGTCCATTCCCAAGGGAGAATTCCCTGAGGACGAAGACGCCCTGGTGGCCGCACACCGGGAATTCACCGAAGAAATAGGCACACCACCTCCGGCGGCGGACTACGAACTTTTGGGCGTCTTTAAGCAGCCCTCCGGAAAGCTGATCACCGCGTTCACAGCAGAAGCCAGCGAGTTTCAGCCTCAGGAGATTATCAGCAACACCTTTCCCATGGAGTGGCCAAAAGGCTCGGGTGCCATCAAGGATTTCCCGGAGATCGACGACGCCCGGTGGTTTGAGGAAACAGTGGCCCGGACCAAGCTCGTCAAAGGGCAATTGCCCATTGTGGACGCACTGGTCCGGCACCTCGGTGAGAATTCCCTATAGAGCCGACCAGCCGCCGTCGGACGCCAGAATGGCGCCGTTAACGTTGGTGCCGTCGTCACTGAGCAGGAAGGTGATGGAAGCAGCCAATTGTGCTGCGGTTGCGGGCGTGGGAACCGTTGCCTGCATCAGGGGGCTGAGGCGTTCGGCTGCGAGTTGCGATCCCCAGTTAGCCACAATGTTGGTGATGGTGGGACCGGGAGCCACAGCATTGAACCGCAAGCCCTTGGGACCGTACAGCACTGCGGAATTCTTGGTCAGGCCCACCACCGCATGCTTGGACGCCGTGTAAGCAGCACCGGCAGCCGAACCACGCAGCCCGGCCTCCGAGGCAACGTTGACTACGGAGCCGGATCCGGCTTCCAGCATGAGCGGCACCACTGCGCGGGTCAGGCGCATAAGTGCCGTGACGTTGATGCGGAAAACGCGCTCCCAGAGTTCGTCATCAACCTCGTGAATGGGAGCAAAGTTGTCCATGATGCCGGCTACGTTGGCCAGGGCATCTACTCGGCCGCCCGCCGCGGCGAGGACAGCGGCCACCGTCTCTTCAGTGGAGATGTCACCAGCCACCGGAACCAGGTCAAGGCTGGCGTTCTCCTCTACAAGAGCGTCCAGGCGCTCCTTGCTGATGTCTGCAGCAACGACCTTGCCGCCCTCTTTGGCAATCCGCAATGCGGTCGCCTGGCCGATTCCCGAGGCTGCGCCCGTGACGATGATGGTCTTGCCGGCGAAACGGCCGGAGGTGATGGCCTCCTGCCATGAAGCGTCGTTGCCCATGATGTCCTTCCGATGATTGCTGGGTGGTCCCACCAGCTTATGACACTCTGTGTCATTATGTAAGAGTGAATACTGGAGGAATGACTTCGGACGATGCCAAACCCCCGCGCCCCAGCGGTCGGCCCGCCACCATCGACCCCGATGCCGTGGCCGGACTGGCCTTGGACCTCTTCGCTGAACACGGCTACGAGAACACGTCCATGGAGGACATCGCCAAGGCTGCCGGAATAGGGCGCAAGAGCCTCTACCGCTACTTCACCAGCAAGGCCGACCTCGTGTGGGGTGGCACCGAACCCGTAGTTGAGGCCTCGACGCGGGCGTTTGACTCCTTCCACAGTCCCGGAAAGTCCGACGGCGGCGTGCTGGCCGGGCTGCGCGAGGCAACCATTGCCGGGGTCGCCGTCATTCCGGACTTGGCGGTCACACGCGGTCGTCTTCGACTGATCGCCGAGCACCCCGAACTGACCAGCCGCAGCTACGAGTCCTTGGCGCCGCAGCGTGAAAAGGCTTTGGCCTTTCTCGTCGAGAGCGGCCTCACCGACTCCGCGGCGCGCTTTGTGAGCGCCGCGTATCTTGCTGTGACTTTTGAGGCATGGCTGCAGTGGGCTGCCGGTTCGGAGCCGGACCCGGTACCTTACCTGATGGCCGCACTCGAGGTGTTACGGGTTCCATTCGACAACGTGAGAGCTGTCTAGTGGACGCATTCACGGTGCTCTTCGATGGGGCCAAAGGAGCGGCATCTTTGGCACCTCTGGCGACGTTCGGCGTGGCCTTGGTCGCCTACTTCGCGTATCGCCAGAAAACCAAGGCCGACAAGCGGGACCAATGGTGGAAAAGGGCACAATGGGCAATTGATGCATCATTGGATCAGGAAGATCCCCAACGCAGACTCACCGGGGTAAGTGTCCTGGTACACATGGTTGACAGTGACCTGGCCACGGCTGGGGACGCCGACCTCATGAAAATCCTCTCCATAGCAATCCAAGATGAAGAACTGGAAGAAGAATTTGAGGACGAAGAAGGCGGCAGTGGAGTAGACGACCCGCAAGACATCAGCCAAACTTAGGGGAAGGAGATGAACATGCCCAAGAAAGCAACAATTGAGACATCCCACCGTTCATCAAGCGGAGGACGGTACGAGGTGCGCCTAGTATCCCGCAACAAGACGGTCACTGTCTCGTCCCCCGTTCGGGCCAAGATTCTTGAACAGACTGAGAAGCTGATCGCCGCTTCAGAGCGCAAGTCTGCTCCGTCCAAGTAATACACGGCTTCAAGCGTCATTTGATGGCGAGCCAACCTTCACGGCAATGAACTGCCGGATCCACTCAACCGTCTCAGGATGGTCCAGGTGCAGGCCGTGACCCGCTCCGGGCACACGCACCAGTACCGAGCCACGGATATGCTCCCGCAGAAGGAGCGCATTGGGTAGCGGGGCCAACGGATCTTCAGTACCGTGGAGGATCAGCGTCGGGGCTTGGATATCGCTGAGCCGACTCCAAGCATCGTGCTCGCGGCTGGCCCTGAAGTGCCGCGCCTTGGCCCACGCCGATGCCCGGGAGTTGAAGAAGGTGTGTGTGGCTTGAGGATTGGCGTGGACCCACTCGGCAGAGAAGAATAGCGGTTCAAGCCGGGACATATCTCCACTGGTCAAAGCGTCCAACGCGGCTGGATTCGGCTGAGTTCCGGCGTCGGGCGACTTTCCGCCACTCGTTGCGGCGAGGATCAGCGTGCGAACCTTCTGCGGATAATCCACTGCCAACCACTGGCCGACGCGACCACCCATCGAATGCCCGTACACGTGTGCTAAATCCGCTCCGGCTGCGTCGAGAACGGTCACAGCATCCTCCGCGAGGAGCCGGGTGGTGTAGCGCTCGGCGTCGCCCTTCCCGCTCCGGCCTATGCCCCGGTGATCAAAGCGGATGACGCGGTAAGAGCGGGACAGAAGTTCCGCCGTCGGGCCCCAACCATCCATGGCCGTGGCCTGTCCTGCAATGAGCAGCATTGGCTCGCCTTCGCCTTCTGAGGTCCAGGCGAGTTCAGTGCCGTCGGCGGCCTCAGCAAAGTTCACCGTGCCACAGTATCCGGGCGGCGCTCAAAGCGCTGCGGCGCAGGACACAACGCCTCAATCAGCGGCTCAATCAGCAATGAAGATGTCCTCGATACTGCAGTCAAAGGTCCTGGCAATCTGGAACGCCAACGGAAGAGACGGATCAAACTTCTCCCTCTCGATGGAGATCACAGTCTGCCGGGAAACTCCGAGCACCGCAGCCAGATCCGCTTGCGTCCAGTGCCGTTCGGCGCGACGCTCCGCGAGGTTGTTCTTCATGTCAGCGGAGCCTTACTTCAGCGCACGGTGGCGGATGGCCACGTACCGCAGGCCGGCGTCAACCGCGCTCAAGGCAACCAGACCTAGAAGGACAGGAAGCGCATCGATGTCGAAGCGGCTGATGGCCAGCACCAGCGAAGCGACCACAATAACCACAAGGACGTCCAGGAATGCCCCCGCTCCCGCTTGGCGCATCCACTGCAACTCGACGCTCTGCTCGCCATGCGGATCGCGGGTGACCGTGTGGTTCGAAACGAAAACCTTGGCTCCAAGCGACATCGCCGGATAGGCGGCGCATAGGGCACCTATGCCCGCTGCAAGCCAGAAGTCATCCGGATTTGATGCTCCCACCGCGACGGAAACTGCAAGTGTCAGGATGGCGCCGAGGATGATCGCCAGGACGTAGTGGTGGACTGGCGCCCGTCTTGATGTAAAGGATGCTTTACTCATGTCTGAAGTAAAGCACCCTTTACATTGCAGGGCAATGGTCTTCCATCGCGTGAACCAGTTAGCCGGGCACACTAAGCTGGCGATGATGTATGAGCAGAAGCCCAGCTCGTCGCCCGCCATCAACTCCGTGTGGCGGGCTTTCGTTGAAGAACCAGATATCTACACGGACCCGGCCAACGAGTTCTGGGGCCTGGCCTTCACGCGTCGCAGTGACGCAACGCTCCGAGCGGAGCTGATCGGCCCGTCCTTGCAGCCGCGGGTTCTCGAGAGCATCCAAGGCGACAACTACTGGGGCGTTGAATTCCGGTCCCATGTGGTCATCGATGGCGCGTCGAAGCAAAGCATCCTCGGGGAAACCGTGGAGCTTGCGGTGGACGGAGACTTCTTCGAATTCCTCGGACGGCAGTACAGCATCCCGGAGTACGAAGGCCTGGAGGCTTTCGTTGGGCGTCTGCTCGACGACGGCGCAATCGTCAGTCGCGACGACGTCGGCCGGTCCCTGGCTGGCGACATCGGCGGATACTCGCCGCGCAGTTGGCAACGCCATATCCGTTGGGTCACCGGCCTGAGCCGTAAACAGATCGAACAGCTGGAACGAGCACGCGCCGCCTTCTTTCTGCTTCAGAGCGGGTACTCCGCGAGCTCAGCCGCCGCGGCTGCGGGATACGCGGACCAAGCGCATATGTCCCGCTCTTTGCGTCTGCTCCGATCTGAAACTCCGGCACAGATCATTGCCCGCCACGTCGCGGATTGAGATGGCGTTTTTCTTCAAGCCAACCAGCACAATACGTGGCTGACTTGTAGGTACCACTCACCAACGTCAAAGGGTCACCACTATGAGCATTCCCAAAGCCCCGGAGGGGTACAACACGGTCAACTCCTTCATAATGACTGAGGACGCGCCCGGGATGATCTCTTTCCTTACCACAGTCTTCAGGGCACAAGCGATACCCGAGGCCCACACCCTTGACGACGACGGTCTGATCCTTCATTCCGAACTCAAAGTAGGCGACTCAACGGTGATGGTGGCTGAGAGGAAACCGGACTGGCCGTTCACCCCCAGCCTTTTGCAGGTCTATGTGGATGATCTTGACGCGACACTGGCAAGTGCCATTGGTCTTGGAGCGACCGTGGTGACAGCTCCCACCGACTTCTTCGGCGATCGCCTTTCGCGCGTCGTGGACCCTTGGAGCAATCTGTGGTGGATCTACCAGCACAGCGGGGAAGCGCCTGAATGGGTTGACAGTGCCACTGACTGGGGCGACGTGAGCCCTGACAATGAAGACGCCTCCTGGGCCGCAGAAGCCAGCCCGGAACTCGTGTACATCCACGACACCTTGCTCACCACCATGAAGGGCCTGGGGCGCTGATGCGGTGCGCTCCCAGCCAGCTGGCGCTAGCGTTGGGGGATGACCGCTGACTACAGATACGACGTCGAAGTCCTGCACCTTTTGGTGTCGCCGGCCCACGCCTATTTCGGTCGCGCCAGGGAAGGGGCAGCAGACGTTCCCACTACTGACGCGGATCAGGCAGAACTGGTCGCAGGCAAAGGGATTGTCGGCGACAGGTTCTTCGGCAAAGCCGCCCATATGGATGCCGCAGTGACCTTGTTTGCGATGGAAGCCCTCGAATCCATCGCGGCTGAGCTGGGGGCTGGGCCCTTCGATCCCCTGTTGACGCGGCGGAACGTTGTCCTTCGCGGAGTGGAGCTGGCTCCCTTGCTGGGGCACGAGTTCACTCTTGAATCGGGCGGAGATGAGGTGCGTTTGAAGGCGGGACGCCCGGCCCACCCCTGCGCCTGGATGGACCAGATGCTCGCCCCGGGCGCACATAAGGCGATGCGAGGGCGTGGCGGTGTCCGCTGTCAGGTGCTTTCCGGCGGCTTGCTGCATCGCGGGCCGGCAGTGTTGGTCAGTCCGGTTCCGCTCGATCCCACCAAGGCCGGGGAGTCCAACGTGCTGCGGCCGTCGCGGTTGCCGTGACCCTGACGCTTACTTTGCTTACTTCCGTGCCTGGAACTCGTCCAGCCTCCGTATCGCCACGGCCACCACGGCGTCCCGGTGGGCATGAAGCCAAGCCTCCGCCCCTTCCTCGTCGCTGAACAGACCGTCGTCTTGAGCGTCTCGACTCTGCTCAATCACGAACTGCCACAGCCGTCCACGCGGGATGTCGGCGTCAGCCAAGGCGGCACCTTTCAACAAGGTGGTGCCCACGATCCTCTCTTTGCCTAGCCGCTCGGCCTTCGAGAGCCAGGTCGGCAAGTGATTGACGCCTTGACGGGCCCCAAACCCGCGTCCTTCCTTGTCCGCTTCCACCAGCCGAGCCCAGTCCACCAGTAATGGTCCGCCGTTGGCGTGATCCAAGCGTCGAATCACCCTGCGGACCGCCGAATCACTGATGGTTCCGTGGTGCCCTTCCGGGGTGTGGCACATGTGCTCCCGGATCAGCGGCAGGATCTTGTCTTCGTATCGTCCAGGCGCTCCAATCCGGTGCAGGAAACTCCGCGCCGGCTCAACACCAGTGACGTTGTGCCCGTTGGACGTGATCCTGCCATTGGCATCGATGATGGTGGATAGTGCTTTGCCAAGGTCGTGGGTGACGGCGGCCAGTACCAAGGTAGCTGTTTCGTGGGCATCCAGTTGCTCGCGCCGGGCGATGCGGGCTGCTTGGTCTCCAGCCAATCCGAGGTGGGTGTGCACGTCGCCCTCGGGGTGCCATTCTGGATCCTGTGGGACTCCGCGGGTGGCGGCCAGCTCGAGGAAATGTTCCTCCCACCCGGAAACGTGCAGGGTCTCCAGTGCCTTGGAGATATAAGTGCCCTTGGAGGCCAGCTTGTAAAACTCACCCCAGATCCGCGCTTTGGGCAGGTCGGCAAAGGCGGGCGCAAGGCTCCTGCACAACTGCGCAGTTTCCGGGACGAGTTCGAACCCAAAGCGACCGCTGAACTGCATGGCCCGCAGCACTCTCAGCGGGTCGTCTCTAAACGCCGTGCTGGTGTGGCGCAGCAGGCCGGCGGCCAGGTCACGTTGTCCCCCAAATGGGTCCACAACGTCACCGCTCCTGTCATCCCAGCCCATGGCATTGATGGTGAAGTCCCGGCGGGCAAAGGCCTCCGTCTCGGACTCTTGGCGAGGTAGTGACACATCGAAGACTTGACCACCCACCGTGGCGGAGACGATCCCGAAGTGCTGCCCCACTTCCATGACGTGACCAGGCAATGCTGCCGTCACCTGAGCGGCGGTCAACCCATAGACCTCAATGTCGATGTCCTTCGAGTCCACCTCCACGCCGCGGGCACGGGAGAGCAACGCGTCCCGGACGGATCCTCCAACGATGAGTGGACGGCCACCCGCAGTCCGCAGGCTTTCAAGTACTCGCCGGGCTTCGGGAGTGAGGTGGATGAGATCTGGAATGGTTGTGATGGTCTTTACGTCCTAACAACTCACAGTGACGAAAGATGGGGCGAAAGCCAAAGCATCCCACAAATCTAGACCTCAGAGACGGGCGCCGCGAACTGCGCCTCGTACAACCGGGCGTACGCCCCACCCTCAGCAAGCAGCTCCGAATGTGTCCCCTGTTCCACGATCTGCCCGGCTTCCATCACCAGGATGAGATCGGCGTCGCGAATGGTGGAGAGCCGGTGGGCGATGACGAAGCTCGTCCGGTCGGACCTCAGAGCGTTCATGGCCTTCTGCACCAACACCTCGGTCCGGGTATCCACGGAGCTGGTGGCTTCGTCCAGGATCAGTACGGAGGGCCGGGACAGGAAGGCGCGGGCAATGGTGAGCAGCTGCTTCTCACCGGCAGAAACGTTGCCGCCTTCATCGTCCAGCAGGGTGTCATACCCTTCGGGCAGCGACTTCACGAACCGGTCCACGTACGTGGCCTGGGCAGCCTCCATAATCTCGGCTTCCGAGGCAGTGGGCCTACCGTACGCAATGTTGTCTCGAATCGTCCCCCCGAACAGCCAGGTATCTTGGAGGACCATGCCCATCCGCGAGCGGAGTTCCTGCCGCGAGAGCGAGGCGATGTCCACGCCGTCGAGCGTTATGCGCCCTGAGTCCAACTCGTAGAACCGCATCATGAGGTTCACCAGGGTGGTTTTACCCGCACCGGTTGGCCCTACTATGGCGATGCTCTGCCCCGGCTCGGCGACCAAGCTGAGGTCCGTGATGAGCGGTTTGTCCGGCGAGTACCTGAAGGACACGTTCTCGAACACCAAACGCCCCCGCGAAGGACCGGACTGAGGAACGGGAGCAGGCTCAACAGATTCTTCCTCCTCATCCAGCAGATCGAACACCCGCTCGGCTGAGGCAACGCCGGATTGCAGCATGTTGGCCATCGATCCGAGTTGCGCCAGTGGCATGGTGAACTGCCGCGAGTACTGGATGAAAGCCTGGACGTCGCCCAATTGCATGGAGCCGGACGCCACCTGCAGGCCACCCACCACGGCGATTCCGACGTACACCAGGTTCCCGATGAACGTCATGGCCGGCATGATCAGGCCACTCACGAACTGCGCGCCGAAGCTCGCCTGATACAGCTCGCCGTTCTTCGCCCGGAATTTCTCCTGAACCTCGTTCTGCCGCCCGAACACCTTCACCAGAGCGTGCCCGGTGTACGTTTCCTCAATCTGGCCGTTGAGCTCACCGGTGTTCTTCCACTGCGCCACGAACAGTTTCTGCGAGCGTTTGGCGATCAGCAGCGTGGTTCCCAGCGTCAACGGAATGGTCACCAAGGCAATCAGGGCCAACAGCGGCGAGAGCAGGAACATCATCACCAGCACACCCAGCACGGTCAGCAGGGAGGAGACCACCTGGCTGATGGATTGCTGCAGGCTTTGGGAGATGTTGTCCACGTCATTGGTCACCCTGCTGAGCAGCTCACCGCGCTGGATGGAGTCGAAATAGCGCAGGGGCAGCCTATGGATTTTCGCTTCGATCCGCTCGCGGAGGCGGTACACGGTCCGCTGTACGACGCCGTTGAGCACGTACGCCTGCATCCAACCGAACGCTGAGGCCAGGACATACAGCGCCAGCGCCCATAGCAGCACAGAGGCCAGCGCGGTGAAGTCGATTCCGACGCCGGGAGTGAGGGTCATGGCGCTCAGCATGTCGGCCTTGCTGTCATCACCTGAAGCGCGCAAGCCCGCGATCACATCGGCTTTGGAGGCGCCTGCAGGAAGCTGTTTTGAGACGACACCGGCGAAGATCAGGTTGGTGCCTTCGCCCAGCAGCCTTGGCCCGATGACGGACAGGGCAACACTGACCACGGCAAAGACCAACACCAGAATCAACCAAAGACGCTCCGGCCGGAGCGTCCCCAGCAGCCGCCGGGCAGAGGCACTGAAGTTCGAGGCTTTCTCAGCCGGGACGTTCATCCCGGCAAACGGACCACCGCGGCCCGGTCCCATGGCTGGCCGTTGAGGACCGCGTGGTCCGGCTGATACGGCGCTCATGCTGCCTCCTCGGCCGCGAGCTGGGAGGACACGATTTCCCTGTAGGTTTCGGAGGTCTCCAGTAACTCATGGTGCGATCCGCGCCCAACAATCCTGCCGTCGTCGAGCACTAAGATCTGGTCCGCGTCCGCGATGCTGGAGACGCGTTGCGCCACGATCACCAGCGTGGCGCCCTTGGTATGGCGTTTGAGAGCCTGCCGGAGCCGGGCATCGGTGGCGGTGTCCAAGGATGAGAAGGAGTCGTCAAAGATGTAGAGTTCCGGCTGTTTCACCAGCGCCCGAGCGATCGCGAGCCGCTGCCGTTGGCCGCCGGAAACGTTGGTGCCGCCTTGTGAAATGACCGCATCCAGGCCACCCTCCATCTCTTCCACAAAATCCCGGGCCTGAGCCACGGACAGGGCCTGCCACAGCTCGTCCTCAGTGGCATCGGGTTTGCCGTAGCGAAGGTTGCTGCGGACCGTTCCGGAGAACAGGTAGGGCCGCTGCGGCACCAGCCCGATGTGGCCCCAGAGCAGATCCGGGTGCAGCTCACGGACGTCCACGCCGTCCATCAGCACGGAACCGGACGTGGCGTCGAACAGCCGCGGCATGAGGTTCACGAGCGTGGTCTTGCCGGCGCCGGTGCTTCCGATGATCGCGGTGGTCTCCCCCGCTCGGGCGGTGAAAGAAAGCCCGCTCAGCACCGGCTGCTCGGCACCCGGGTAGGCGAATCCGACGTAGCGCATCTCCAGTTCGCCGCGGCGGATACCGCCGGTGACGGGGTTCGACGGCGGCTGGACACTTGATTCGGTGTCCAGCACCTCGCCGATCCGGTCGGCCGAGACGGACGCGCGCGGGATCATCACGGCCATGAACGTGGCCATCATGACGGACATCAGGATCTGCATGAGGTAACTCAGGAACGCGATCAGGGTGCCCACCTGCATGGAGCCGTCCTCGATCCTGAAGGATCCGAACCAGATCACCGCCACGGAGGAAACGTTCATCACCAGCATGACCACAGGGAACATGAGAGCCATCAGACGGCCGGCCCGCAGCGCAACGTCAGTGACGTCGTCGTTCGCTTTGGCAAAACGGGCGGCTTCCATGTCCTCGCGGACGAAGGCCCGCACCACACGGATACCGGTGAGCTGCTCACGGAGGACCCTGTTCACGGCGTCGATCCGGACCTGCATCTTGCGGAACAGCGGCACCATCCGCGTCACGATCAACCCGACCGCCACCAGCAGCACCGGCACGCAGACGGCGATCAGCCAGGAGAGTTGGGCGTCCTGCCGCACGGCCATGATCACGCCGCCAATGCTGAGCATGGGTGCCGCCACCATGAGCGTGCAGGACATGAGCACCAGTTGTTGCACCTGCTGGACGTCATTGGTGGAGCGCGTGATCAAGGACGGCGCCCCGAATTTGGTGACCTCCTGCTCGGAGAACTCCCCCACCCTGCTGAAAATCGCGTCACGAAGATCCCGGCCCATCCCCATGGCGGCCTTCGCGCCGAAATACACGGCCACCACCGCACAGGCGATCTGCACCAGGGTAATGAGCAGCATGAGCCCACCCATGCGCAGGATGTAGTCCGTGTCCCCGGTGGCGACGCCGTTATCGATGATGTCGGCGTTCAGCGTCGGAAGGTACAGGGACGCAATGGACTGCGCCAGCTGGAAGACGACGACGGCGATCAGCAGCCGCTGATGCGACCGCAGAAACCGAACAACTACCTTCCACAACATGGGAACTCCCAGCAGAAATCGTATGAACCGAAGGCCAGTTTACGTCTGGTTGCTGTGGGCAACTAGAGGGATGTGAGGGGTAATGTCAGGGACTCCCTCACACCCGTCCGGCCCCATAACGTCGAAGTAGTCATCAGCCCGAACAGCAGAGGAGTACAACCATGGAGAAGCGCACACTCGGCACCAACGGCCTGGAGGTTTCCGCGATTGGGATGGGATGCATGAGCATGAGCGGCGGCTACAGCGAACGGCCGGATCGCGACGAAATGATCTCCCTCATCCGCACAGGCGTGGAGCGCGGCGTGACGTTCTTCGATACCGCCGAGATCTACGGCCCCTATGCCAATGAGGAACTTGTTGGCGAAGCATTGGCACCGTTCAAGGACCAAGTGGTCATCGCCACCAAGTTCGGCTGGGACATCGACCCCGCTGAGCGGAAGCCAAGCGGCAAGGTCACCAGCAGGCCCGAGGTCATCAAGGAAGTAGTTGAGGGATCCCTGCGTCGGCTCGGAGTGGACGCACTGGACCTCTACTACCAGCACCGCGTCGATCCGGAGGTGCCAATCGAGGACGTGGCAGGTGCTGTCAAGGAATTGGTAGACGCCGGAAAGGTGAAGCACTTCGGTATGTCAGAAGCAGCCGCAGGGACCATCCGGCGAGCCCACGCAGTCCTCCCAGTGGCTGCGGTTCAGAGCGAGTACTCCTTGTGGTGGCGCCGCCCCGAAGAAGAAGTCCTGGACGTTTGCGAAGAACTTGGAATCGGATTCGTTCCCTTCAGCCCACTGGGCAAAGGCTTCCTGACCGGCACCATCAACGCTTCCACCAGCTTCGAATCCGGCAACGACATCCGCAGCACCATCCCCCGGTTCACGCCCGAGGCCATGCAGAACAATCAGGCCGTGGTGGACCTCCTTGCCGGAATCGCTGAACGAAAAGGCGCGACGCCGGGCCAGATCGCCTTGGCATGGTTGCTGGCGCAGAAGCCATGGATCGTGCCGATTCCCGGCACACGGAAACTGCACCGCCTCGAAGAGAACCTGGCCGCGGCCGACGTCGAACTTTCACCTGCTGAACTGGACGAGATCGAGGCGGCCGCCGCGAAAATCACCGTGGAGGGCGGCCGCTACAACGACGCCGGCGAGCGGATGACCAACCTCTGATCCAGACAGACTAGACAACAGCCTTCCGTCCAAGCCCTAAAAGTGCTGCCTGCGTCCCCGTGCCTCTTTTGGGCAGGTAGGTGAACAGGCGGAGGGCCGGAAATTGCGGGACGCTCAGAACCATGGGAGCGAAGCTGAGCCGGCCGAGCGTTTGGTGGTCGTACACAACGTCAACGTGGTAGGAGTCGCCAACCACCTGACGCTGCCACAGCTCGTCGAAGGTCTTGGAGACGGCACAGAGACTCCGGGCCAGGATGTCGAAACGAGGATCGTCAGGAAACTTGGCTGATTGTGCACGAAACTGGGCAACCATGGATCGGGCCATCATCTCTTTGTGTACGTGGGGCCGGGCAAGCTCATGATCCGTGAAGAATCGGTGGAGACAGCTTTCGCCCACACGCGTATCAAAGGTGCCTGCGGCGGCCGCGTTCATGGCAACAACGGTCCAGAACGGGTCGGCAACGTAACTTGGGTTCGCTATGGCATCCACCAGTTGCTGCAGGAGTGCCAGTTGGGCGTCGTCGACGTCGAAAGACCTCCCGCCCGTCCCCGTCAGGGGCTGGCCACCGCTATCCCCCGCCTGCCCGTTGGCCGTGACCGGACTGAGCCGGCGCCCGGAAGCCAGCCTGCGGACGTACGTCCTGTCTTCCGGGCTGAGCTGCAGGGCATTTGCTATGGCATCCAGGATTTCCACGGAAGCGCCGATAGCCCTGCCCTGCTCCAGCCACGTGTACCAAGAGACGCCAACGTTGGCCAGCACGGCGACCTCTTCCCGCCTGAGTCCGGGAGTCCGGCGGCGTGAACTCACCGGCAATCCGACATCCTCCGGGCGCGTCTGTTCGCGGCGGGTACGGAAGAACTCGCCCAAGCGCGCATGGTTGGACCGCGTTTGATGGGAAGCAGAAGGATGGGTGGGCATGGGTTCTCCACTAATGACGAGCGCCCGACCGACCGCTCTTAGGCAGTCGGCCGGACGGACGGGTGAGTAGAATCCGAATCCTGGGTCAGGCGGATTACTGCAGGACGCGTTCCCGCTCGGAGCGCACGTCCAGTTGCGCATACTCTTCTGAAGCCAACCGTGCAGCGTCCTGCGGACTCATGCGCGGTTCCAGGCTGAACAGGTTAGCGATCTTTTCGAGTCGTTCCTCCACGGAACCGGACACCACATAGAACGGGATCCCCAGCTCGTCCATGGTTTCCTGCAGGATGGCGTCCGACATGTTCCGGAACTGATCGTTGACGGGCCGGTGGCCGTCGGCCGAGAGCGGGAGCTCGTTCTTCAGGTGCACGAACACATCGAAGGAGTTCTGTACGTGCCTTTTGAAGCTGTTGCCAAGGCTTGTCATCACTTCTTCGAAGAAGGCTAGCTCCGGCGTCTTTTCAACGGTCTCGCCCACCGAAAGATGCGCCGAGGCACTGGGATTCAGGCCGAGCGAAACCCGTACGGACCCATAAATCCATTCCTGGAGGGATGACCCGTCAGAAATGAACCCTGCCGAAAGCTTGTCCTCGTAAACGGCCCTCTCAACATGACGGGTCACAATCATCTGGATAAGCTCTGCAGCCGTGCACTCCTCAAGGGTCTTACCAGGCGCGGCCTCGGGGAGAATTTCGCGCATGGTCCTCGCCCGCGTCCGGGGCAGCCCCGTGTAGTGTGACAAAGCCATGGACGTGAATGTCTTGCCCGAGGAGTATGTACCTGAAATGCCGATGCGCACTACATCCGCCCTTAGTCGTTGACGAGCTGGAGGGTTCCCGCGGCGCTGAGCTTGCCGGCGAAAACGATGGCGGCGTCACTGAGGTCAGCCTCGGCAACTTGGCGGGTGCCATCCACATCACCATTGAGCACCGTGGGAGCGAAGCGCACGTGCGTGGCGTCCTCGATGCCCACGAAGTTCAGCCAGTCGGCAAAGAAGGTGCTGCTGAAATCCGAGCCGAACGCCGCCGGGACACCGGGGGCGTAGACGCCGCTGGTGTGGATCGCCAGGGCCTGCTTGCCTTCCAGCAGGCCGCGGTAGCCCTGCTCCGGGTCAAAACCAAAGCTCCAGCCGGGCTGGGTGATGATGTCGATCCACTGCTTCAAGACATAGGGAACGCCCGCGTTCCACATGGGGATGTTGAAGACGTAGGCGTCGGCGGCAGCGAACTGGTCGAACACTGCGCGGGCCGATTCCCAAGCAGCCACCTGTTCCGGCGTCTGGTCCTGCCCAGTGAAGACAGCCATCTTCGCGGCGGCGGCGATGCGTCCGAAAACGGGCAGCGCACCGTCGTCGAACAAGTTCAACGTCTCCACTTCGAAGCTTTCCGCACCGGCAGTCTGGACGGAGTCGATGAAGTGCCGGGCCAGCCGCAGGGAATCGCTGTTGGCATAGCGCGGAGAGGCGTTGACGTGGAGGATGGTAGGCATTGGCTTCCTTTCGAGGCTTTGCTTCGGGGGACGCTTTGTGTCCCGTATCGATCCTCGCTGACAGCGCGACACCGCATAAGAAAGCACTCTTTTGTGCCTAGGGCACCTCAAAGTGCCCTGCCATTGGGTGCTTCCCATCCGCGAATCAGTCCCTAGGATTCTTCCTGTGGAAGAATCCTCCCGCGGCCCTGGCCAGACCGCCTACACAGACATCGACGGCACCGTCACTGCCTACAACACCATCTTCGAGTTCCTCCGCTTCGACGCCACCGAGCATGCACGCGGTAATGAAGCTGAGGAGTTCCTTGCCGGCCTGCGCACCGCAGCGGCAAACGGGATCCCGCGTTCGGTGACGAACGCCCGCTACTTCCGCTGGTGGAAGAGTCGAAGCGTCACAGAAGTGGCCGAACTGGGCGAGCGCTGGGCCGATCTGCAGGATCAACAGGCAGCCGCGTGGGATTTCTTGGAGCCTGTGACTTCGCTCCTGGACGCCCACGTGGATTCCGGACGGCAGCTGGTGGCCGTGACGGCATCCTTCGAGCCGGCGCTGGTGCGTGTTCGACGGCGGTGGCCCCAGCTCGCGCTGATATGCACCCGCCCGTTGGTGGCAGCAGGAGAGTACACCGGAGAGATTGAGGAAGCACTGGTGGGTGAGGCCAAAAAGCGGGCCGTCCTGGCCCACGCATCAGGAAACAACGTGGATCTGGCTGGCAGTTTCGCCTACGGGGATCACCATTCCGACCTGCCATTCATGGCACTGGCCGGGGAATCACTGCTGGTTGAGGCAGCGCGCGGGGTCTCCGCAGCGCCCGTGAGTTAAGGTTTACTACACCGTTCCCCCACCTGTCACAGGCCGGAAGTAAACTGTGCCCACCAGTCCACTTGATGAGGAAAGTATTGGGGATATGACTCTCACGGCTGAACAGAAACGCCAGAAAGCCCGGAAGCACTACAACGCATCATTAGACCTTTGCCCGGCCCGGCAATTGCTGGAGGCCATCAGCAGCAAATGGGTCACCCTGGTAATGCTTGCCCTTGAGGACGGACAGCAGCGCCACAGCGACCTCCGGAAGCGCATTCCAGGTGCCAGCCAAAAGATGCTGACGTCCACCCTCCGCTCGCTGGAACGCGATGGCTTGGTCCTCCGGCATGTCACCGTCTCTGTTCCCATCCGTACCGATTACGAGCTCACCCCGCGTGGCCGCTCACTGCTGCGGATCATCTTCGAAATGAAGGAATGGGCGGAGGAGCACATGGATGACGTGGCCGTTTCCCGCTTGGAGCACGACCGCCACCGGCTCGCTTTCAACTGATCGTTGGGACCCTGCGTGCACCTGTTTTGCCTGCATCACGCCGGGGGAACCACAGCCAGTTTCGCGGGCTGGCGCTTCAACGGTGTGACGGTTAGCAAACTTGGATTCCGTGGGCGGAACTTCACATCCTTGGGGGCTGCGGCTGATGTCCTCGCTGCGCGCGTGACGGCGTCCGCGCCGGCGCCTGACCGGCTCGCCCTGTACGGTCACAGTTTGGGAGCGGTCCTCGCCTTCGAGATCGCTCTTCGGCTCCAGCGCTCAGGCCGGGTGGCTCACCTCTTCCTTGCTGCGGTGCGCCCCCCGTCGGGAATGTACGACGACGGTGCTGCCGCAGTTGCCGCTGCTGGGGCACTATCCCAGCGTGCCCGGGAAGTCCTCCTTGAGGACCTCGGTTTGTTGGCGGGATATCCGGGACGTCCGCCCAAGAAGCAAATGGAGGTTCCAACCACCGTGCTCTACAGTGCCGATGATCCGGTGGTCCCGGTTTCGGATTCCCTTCGGTGGGCGGCGTGGTGCGCGGCCGAGCCCCGCTTGCTGAAAGTGGAGAGTGGGGGCCACCTGTTCCATCTGGACAGTTCTACAGTGCGGATGTTCGTGGAAATGACACTGTCCTCTGAACCTGGCAAAGACCTCCACACGGTTCGGCGCCACGGATAAAGCCTGGAGACTCCCGTATCCGGGTGTCGCCAGGCCTCAACCGTCTTGCCGGAGATTGTCACGTAACTCCGGGCGCCGTTTGCCAAGGGCGTCTAAGCTCCCGCGCTGATAAGTTCCCGGTCCGAGTTGGGGTTCGACAGGTCTTGATTCCCCAGGGCTGCCTTCCCTGCCGCGAAGATCGCCGTGATTTCCGCAACGCGTAGGCCCAAGTGAGCGGCCGTAGCGATATCGGCGGGGTGGACGCCCTCAATGCCGACGTCCGAGAACGTCTGAGCGGCGGCACCATTGAAGTAGCCGAAACGGTTGAGGTCGTTTTCAGTACCCTTGGTGCTCTTCCAGCCGGGAAGCAGGCCGAGGTTGATCCAGTTCATACCGTGCTGCGCGCCAAAAGTGGCGAAGTAATCCAGTGTGGAGTTTTTGTCCCCTGCTTTACAGGCAGCGTTGGTGAAGCCCGCACCCAGCTTGTTGTGCCACTTCTGCACCGCCCAACGGCCCGCGGTCTTTTCTGCGAAAGCATGGAATGCCGAGGGTGCGGTGCCCATGTACGTGGGTGCTCCAAAGATGATGGCGTCCGCCTCATCAATGAATTTCCAGGATTCCTCGGTCAGTTCATCCACACGGAACAGGGCTGCGGTGGCGCCCGTCGAGCCGGCAGCGGTGACCACCGCATCTGCCAGAACCTTTGTGTGGCCGGAACCTGAGTAATAAACGACTGCAATTGCCGGAATGGTCATGGGTGTCCTCGCTGTTGGTTTCTGTGTCTATGTATTGGCAAACGTGACTTGTTAGCCGGTTCCGGCTAGACGACGGGCTGCAAGGCCAGCTTTCCGGTCACCAGCCCCGCGGCAACGCGTGCGGTTCCGGCGTCCGCGAGCTCGAATTCGTCTACGCGCACGCCGAACTTGTTGCTGAGAATGACAGCCGCTTCAACCAAGGACAGTGAATCGATGTCCAGGTCCGCGAATGAGTCGTCAGGACTCATGTGGCTGAGCTCGTCCATAGTGGATCGGATGGCCTCAACGACGTCCAAAGCTGTAATTTCCATTGTTTCCCCCTTTATAAGGTGGCCCAGATGACCGGGCCGCTATGATCCTGCGCGGCCTATGCCGGCAGGAATCGGTGGTGGCCCTAATGCGGGTCCACCACCGAGATCGAAGGCCAGGTCATGGCGATGGCACCCCAGGTGGTTCCCCCGCCGAAGGCAGTTAGGACCACTTTGTCCCCGGGGATCCTGTGGCCCTTGGTGCTGGCGTCAGTCATAGCCAGCGGAATCGAGGCGGCTGAGGTATTGCCTACCCTGTCCAAGTGGACCTCAGCTTTGGAGGTGGGTATTCCAGTCACCGAGGCCACGGTGTTAAGGATCCGCAGGTTGGCTTGATGGGCGATCAGGGAATCTACCTCGCCCGCCGTCCAGCCAACAGTGGTCAGAACGGTCGCCACAGAGTCTGACATCGCGGCCACCGCTTGCGTGAACACTTCCTTGCCCTGCATTTCAAAGAAAGCACCGGCGGTGCGAGGAACATGGATCAACGTTTCCCCGTTGCCGTCGGAGTGGAGCGTGGAAGCAAGGATGGCTCCTGGTTCCTCTGCAGTTCCGGCTGAAAGGTATGCGGCTCCTGCACCGTCTCCGAAGATCACGGACGTCGTACGGTCGGTCGGATCCAACAGGCGGGTAAATGTATCCGCGCCAATCACCAGAGCCGAATCAACTGAGCCCGAGGTGATGGCCCAGCTGGCGGTAGCAAGCGCGTAGACAAAACCCGAGCAGACTGCCGAGATATCGAACGCAGCGATTCCGTGGAGCCCGAGGTTCGCCGCAACCTTCGGTGCAGTAGCCGGGCAGACCTTGTCCGGCGTCGAGGTTGCCACGATCAACAGGCCCACAGAATCGACGCCAGCACTTGCCAAGGCTCGTTGCGCTGCTGTTGTTGCGAGGACACTGGTGCTCTCAGTTTCATCCGAATGACGCCGCTCAGCGATGCCGGTCCGGCGGCGGATCCATTCATCAGAGGTGTCCATGACGGTGGAGAGGTGCTCATTGGTGACCACGCGTTCGGGAAGCGCGCCCCCCAGGCCTCGAACCACCGCGGATCCCACGATCATTGGACAGTCCCTGGCGGCAATTCGTGAGCGACGCTGCAGACTACTTCGCCGCCGTCGAAAGTTCCCACTACGTCGGCACAGCGCCAAGATCCGTCGTTCTTTCCGATGAGCCGGCTCCTCCGCAAACGCACACCCAAAGCGGTTCCCCGCCCGCCCCCAATCTTCGGGCCGGGGCCGCTAAAAGTCATCCGGGTTTTGCGCATCCAGAGCGTGTTGCTGTCGGAACGGTTCATGGCATCCAATCTGTAGAGCAGCACCTGCCCCAGTTGCAGAGTGGCCACAAAGTACTCCGCGGCGGAGAGCGCGTGCGGGTACGCAGCTTCCAGTCCGCGGCGCACCCCCAACTGGTGGGCCGCGGCGGGATGCTGGCGGAGTGAGAGTTGCGCGTGGCCTGCACCAAGCTCTGGTTCGCGAAGGTCCGCTTCCAGAACCACGTTCAGCAAGTCAACCTGCCGCTCGGCCCACAGCTCCCCGTAGAGGCGAGTGGCAGGGTCACCCACCAAAGCTTCCTCCGAGGGTGACTGAACGGACGCGAGTCCGAGTTCAGCCGAACCATGGGCCACTTCGAGTACCGCGGTCATGGAGGCAACCGAGCATCTCAGGATGGACCCGCGTCCGTGGTCCCGAAGGGTCGCCACGCAATAAGGTCACTCAGGCTTCCTTCCACCGGTTCACTGCCTCCGGAGATAGTGACGGATGTCAGGTAGGCGGCAGGCAATATCTCCGGCGAAAATCTGCTCGCCAACAGGGCTTCCGCCATTCTGCAGGCAAGGACAAGAACGTCCGTTGTGCCAAGATGCGGAGTTTGTTCCCGGTTGCCTTTGACGGACCAAACTCCGTCCATGCCCAAACCGGCGCGGGCGGTCAGCGAGGACTCGGCAACAGTGTGGGCAACGCGAAGATTCCTCAGCCGGGGGTTGGTGGTCTTGTAACCGTGGCTGAAGAAGCGGCTGCGTCCATCGCCCAAGAGGTCGTCGATGGAGGCATAAGTCTTTGTGGCGGAGGATAGGGCAAGGGGCATGAGTATTCCTTGGATTCGTCATCGGCGGTGATCCAAGATTCCCCCGTTGCAACGTCGACAACCAGTGTCCGTGGATGGTGGTGGTGGGAACACCACCCTGTGTAGCTGTTCTGCCGGTGCCGGCCCCAACAGTAGGCTGGAAACGTTCGTGTTGAACCGCATCGAAGGGACTTGAGTTTTGGCTTACATCACCGTCGGAAACGAAAACAGCTCTGAGATCGAGCTTTACTACGAGGACCATGGGACCGGCCAGGCAGTGGTCCTGATTCACGGCTACCCGTTGGACGGTTCCTCCTGGGAGAAGCAGACAGCCGCTCTGCTCGACGCCGGTTACCGCGTCATTACGTACGATCGCCGCGGGTTCGGCAAGTCCAGCCAGCCCACCGAGGGCTACGACTACGACACCTTCGCCGCAGACCTGAAAACCGTGCTGGACACGCTGGACCTGAACGATGCCGTCTTGGTGGGCTTCTCCATGGGCACCGGCGAAGTTGCGCGCTACATCAGCACGTACGGTTCGGCACGCGTTGCCAAGGCTGTGTTCCTCGGTTCGTTGGAGCCGTTCCTCCTGAAGACCGACGACAACCCTGACGGCGTCCCGCAGGACGTCTTCGATGGCCTTGCCGCCGCCGTCAAAGCAGACCGCTACGCCTTCTTCACCGACTTCTTCAAGAACTTCTACAACAGCGACACTTTCCTGGGCACCGACCGGCTCAGCCAGGAATCCGTGGATGCCAGCTGGAACCTGGCCAGCAAGTCCGGGGCTTTCGCCTCAGTTGCCGCCCAGCCCACCTGGCTCACGGACTTCCGTGCCGACATCCCCAAGATCGACGTCCCGGCCCTGATTGTTCACGGCACGGCGGACAACATCCTGCCCATCGACGTCACCGGACGGCGATTCAAGGACGCCCTGCCCAGCGCAGAGTACTTGGAGATTGAAGGCGCACCGCACGGTCTGCTCTGGACGCACGGGGCAGAGATCAACGAGGCCCTGCTGGCGTTCCTCAAAAAGTAAGTCCCGGGAGTTTGTGTACAGCAGATGACCTTTAGAAGGCGTTTTTAGGGCATTTGCTGTACACAAACTCCTACTTCTTGAGGCGAAGCTTTCGCGCCTTCTTGCTCTTTCGCAGGTATTTTTCCAGCGTCGCATCAGCCGCGGTGCTTTCCATGGCATGGAGCACGCCATACGTGAAGGCACTGTTGCTGATGCCCGGCGCGGAACCCAGCTTCAGCAGTTCCGTTCGGGCCATGACACTGTCCTGGTGGTCGCCGAGGATGGACTGAACGTTGTGCGCAGCGTTCCCCAGCTTCACAGCACGCTTACCGTGGATGCCTTCCACGGCTGCGGCGGCAAAACGCAGCTTTTTGGCGGCCTTCCGGACTTCGTGGAAGGCCTTGTCGTGTTCAGGCCCGACGGCGGTACCCACCGCTGCATTGTGGCGTTTGCGGAGTCTTTTGCCAGCCTTGTTGACGAGCTTTGCCGTGGTTTTCTTGGCCGGCCGAGACCCCGTTGGAGTCAGCGGGGGATGCTCCAGGAAGGCTTCCAGATTGTCCAGCAACGTGAAGTAGCGGGGGCTGTTCAACCGGTTCCGCACGGCAGACATCGCATTGTTGGCCCTCAGGGACATGCGTTGTTCAAGCTCATCCCCGAGCTGACCGAGAACCAGCTTCCCCGGCAGTTCCTCAAGGCTGACCTTCAGGCGTTCGTGCAGAACCTCAACGTCGCGGTACCGGCCCAGGGTCCGCGCGAGCGATTTCAACTCCCGTTCCAGATCCTTCACAGCCGTCGGCTCGAAGAGCTCACTAAAACCATGCAACACGGCCCGGATCCGGCGGATCTGGGACCGCATTTGATGGACCGAATCGTCACGGGCAAGGCGGACATGTGAATCCTGGAGGAGCATCTCGGCCACTTGTTCGTCCAGATAACTGAGCACGGGAACCGCCGCTGGGCCCTGGCCGCTGGGCTCGTCGCGTTCCGTCCGCCGCGAGGCGGGCCATGAGTCGCCCAAGGCGGTGGCCAGCTTGGAAGTACGCTTACTCGGCTTAGCGCCGGCGTCGGCAAGTTGTTTCGTTAGTGTGCTCAGCAGAGCGTGGTCGGCTACATCCGATGCCAGCTCCACTTCCCACTCACGCCATTGAAGTTCACGCGGTTCACCAAGCATCGCCTCTGCGCGAACGTGATCATCTACGAATTCGGCCATGCGGCGGCCATCTTTGCCATACAAGGGGTAACTGGTGCGTTCCGTGGTCAGCGTTGCGACTGGAGCCACTGCATGTCCCCGCGTGTAGGCGAGCACACGGTCCGTGAGTTCTACCGGGACCGTCTCCGCGTTGCCCAGCGGTGCTTGGATCTCTATTCGCCTGCCAGCGCTGTGCGGGAGCTTCAGATGCCATCCGGCGTCAGTTCCACCGGTGCGGCGGCGCAAAGTGATTCCCCGGGCCGCGAGGGCCAAGTGCTGGGTGTCAAAGTAGATGGCTTCCAGGCTATGGCTCGCCGGTTCACCCACTTTTCCGATGCCATCCAGCTGATCCAAGGCCGGCAGCGGCGCGGACGCGTCGGCGTCGAATTTCTGTTCAACTTCCACGGTGCCGGTGGTTGCCATGATGGCGGAAATCCTGTCTTCTGGGGGTGCCACGAGGGCCGGCCCGTTGACGTGGCCGGCCCCCGTTGGAGCAATCTATTGGTGCTGTATCCAGTCTGAGCCAGTCCGAAGCCTGGCGCTAGAGACCCGGCGCGCTACTGCCTGGGGTCTGACCCGTGTCATCAACATCTCCGCCGGACACCGTGCCACGCCAAGCACCGGTTTCATGCCCTTGGGCTTCGATGAACTTCTTGAACTTGTCCAGATCCGCGCCGACGCGCAGGCTGTCCGCACCAAGCGCTGAACCCGCCTTTTCAGCGAGGCCCTCGGGCTCCCACACAATCTCAACGTTCACCCGTGTCCGGCCGGAGTCCAGGGGCTCGAAGCTTACGGTGCCGCCGTTACGGGGACCGTCAACGCTGGCCCAACTCACCAGGGAGTCCGGGACCTGCTCGATGATCTGCGCATTGTATTCGCGCTTCACTCCGCCCACATTGGTTGAAAAGTGGAGGCCCGTTTCATCGATTTGTTCTAAGGACTCCACCCCATTCATGAACTGGGGGAATGCCTCGAATTGCGTCCACTGGTTGTAGGCGACAGTTACGGGGACATCTACTTCGATTGACTTATTGACCGTAGCCATAGGGTTGCTCCTTCGATTTCGCCGCGGGTGCTCATGCTGTACTGCTGGTGGCGCGCCAGCCAGCTGGCTGCTTAACCAGTGGCGCGCCTGTCTAGAGCGCGCCAGCCAAAGCTCTTAGCCGGCGTCGAAACTTTCGTCGTCATCGTCGTTGGGAGACTCTTCCTGGGGAAGGTCGTTGCCGCTGCCGTCCGGCAGGCTGTCGTCGTTGCCGTCCGGCACGCTGGACTGCTCGGCGTGGGCTTGCTCTTCGGTTCCGCCGAATCGGCCGGCACCGGGCTCGCCCGCACTGTCTGAATCCTCCGGATTCAGGTGGCTGAGGTTTGGCGCGCCAGTACCCTCTCCGAGGGAAGCCTCCTCGATGTCTTCTTCAACGCGCGGTTGCGCCTGGCCTCCGCCGGCTTCCTGCTCCGCGGTAGGAGTGCCGTAGCCTCCCACTTCCTCTTCCGGCGTGGTGTTCTGCTTGTCCATGTGAACTGTCCTTTCCCTGAGCGGTGGAACGTGTTTATGGAACACTTCGAACCTATAAGGCTCCTTGGTGGCATGTCCATGCCTTTGACGATAATAGTCAGCAAACTTAGTAAAAGGCCATTCGAGGGTCTAGGCTTCCACCATGAACCCGTAGGCCACCACGGCAAGCGCCATCGACGCGGCACGAGCGGGCACCGCCAGCGCAGGCGTCGCGAGCTAGTTAGGACGGCTGCGGAATCTCACAGCCGCCCTGAGGATCCAAGCCCGTGTAATTCAGTGGGCCGGCAACAACATTCAACGCTATGGTGGCAAACTGTGAGCACTGCGCGGGTGGCGAAGTGAAATATCCCCGCTGACCGGCTGCAACGGCCCCAATAATGAGCCACACCACCACGAACAGCCCGATGATTGAACCGATTCGCATTTATATCCCCATCACTAAAGACAGCTCCCGGTAATTAACGGCAAATCCCGGTTTTTGGCGTGGAATGACACAGCGCGGCTGCGGACTGGATATCTCCTGTTCGCAGCCGCGCTGGCGCCTATCAATCCGCGGGATTGGTTTCGGTAGTCAGACCGCGTGAGTCCGCGGTCTTCTCGTCCTTCTCTTCTGCCGGGCCGGGCGGGCTGGCAGATTCGCTGGCTCCGGCGTCGACGGCGTCGCTGGGACTTTCCGACGAGGCGTCACCTGCAGGCACTTTGTTGCTGGATTGAGCCACTATCGGGTCCCTGGGAATCGGATTTCCCGGGGTTGTGGTCCCATCGCGAACCTGGGTAAAACCGGCAACTTCACTGGGGTCTGTTGTCATACGCGCGACCGGCCCCGGCCCACCACCCAGCCGATCAGGGCCAGCACCAGAAGGATGATTCCCACCCACAGCAGGAAGCTGAGGGCCTGATTGAATCCGCCTACCAGGAGCAAGATGATCGCGATAACACCGGCGATTATTAAGAGAGTGTTCATTGAGCTACGCATCCCTTTCAATAACTGTTGTCTATTCAGGAAGGCGTCCGCTGGTACTTCATTACTGAAGCGCCACCCATGCCAACGGGCACCGATCAGGGAATTTCTTCCCTATTTCGCTTACGTACCCTCACGGAATTAGTTCAAACGGACCTCTGCCCATGAAGGGGTACGTACATAGCATCATGATAGGCGCGCATTACGCTGGAACGAAGTATTCGGACAGGAAACTTAGTATCCCTTTGTGGAGAACGCGCCCAAGGCACGGCTGATCTCCAAAGCAGTTCCCGCCGCCGCCTCGCCGTACTCCTGATACTTGGCCGGCACGATTCTGCTGGACGGTCCGGATATGGAGATGGAACCGGCCGCCACGCCGCCCGGCCCCAGCAACGGGACGCCGATCGAGGTGATCCCGGTACTGAGTCCCTGTTCATTGATGGAGTACCCGCGGGCCCTGGTGTCAACGATCATCATCCGGAGCTGGGCGGGATCAACAACCGTCTGCGGTGTCAAAGCCTCCAGCGGACCGGCCAGGTAGCCATCCACAAAAGCTTCATCTGCCGCGGACAAGTAGGCCATTCCCGTGGAGGACGCGTGCATGGGAAGCCGCGACCCCAGGGGCAGGAACGCCCGGAGAACGTGCGGGGTGTCCAGGCGCTCGATGATCAGCATGTATCCGCGGTCCGGCACGGCTAAGTGAACGGTTTCGGTGGTGTCCAGCTGAAGCGCGTTCAGCGGTCCCATGGCGGCGTCGCGAATTACCGAGCCACTGCTTCCGCGGCTCGCCACAGCAAAGGCGTGGTTGGTCAACACCCATTTACCGGCCTGCGCTTCTGACTGCGCAACCCAGCCCAGTTCGGCCAGCGTCCTCAGCATGCGGAGCACGGTGGCCTTGGGGACGTCCACCTCGCGGCTTAGCTCGGACAGGCCGGCCGGCTGGTTGTCCGAGACCGCTTCCAACACACGAATCGCCGTGACCACGCTCTGCGTACTCATCCACACTCCCGCTTGACCGACTTCCCTCAGTGCCCTACATTACAGGCGACTTCCCAAAATGAACCAACGGTTCATCCAGTGAACCGACGAAGTTTGATTGGAGAACGGCCCTATGGAATTGCAAATACTTGCCTTGGCCATCTTTGTGGGCGTCTTTGTTCTGGCAACACTGCGCAAGGTGCACATCGGAGTGCTCATGTTCGCAGCAGCTGCCGGGGTAGGCGTCTGGATGGCGGGGATGACCATTGACAAGGTGGTGGCAGGCTTCCCCATCGGAATCCTGGTCCTCCTCGTGGGAGTGACGTACTTCTTCGCGATCGCCCAGGCCAACGGCACCATCGATCGCATTATCGAAATGGCAATCACCAAAGTGGGTGACCGCGCCTTCTTTCTCCCGCTCGCCTTCTTCGCACTCACCATCGGCATCTCCGCCATGGGCTCACCCCTTGCCGGACTGGTCATGGCGCCCATCGGAATGCCGTTGGCCAAGCGCTACGGCATCGACCGCATGCTCATGGGAATCGCCATCGGCTCGGGCCTCAGTGCCGGAGGGTTCGCCCCCACCAGCCTGTTCGGAATCGTCACCTACGGCACGGCCAGGGCGGCCGGGATCGACCTTGACCCGTTGGTCCTCTTCAGCGTGGCGTTGGGCACCAACATCCTGCTGTTGACGGCCGCCTACGTCCTTTTCGGCGGGTTCAAGCTTCTCAACAAGCGCACCGCTGACGGTTTTGGCACAAATGTGCCACGTTTCAGCGCCAGCCGCCCGACGCCGTCGCACCCTTTTGAGCGCGAAGGCAACATCGCACGGGGCCAGAAGGCGGCCGCCCAAACCGTCCAGGTCCTGGAAGGCTGCCAACCGCAAGCGGAGGCACCGGCGTCGGGCCCTCAGCTCAACCGCAACCAGATCATCACGGTGCTCTGCATGGCCGGCCTGGTCCTCACCGTCATCATGATGTCCGTCCTTGGAGCGAACCCGGACATTGGCGTCCTGTGTTTCGCATTCGCCTCAGTCCTCACGCTCTGCGATCCGCAATCCGGCAAATCGGCGGTGAGCAAGATCGATTGGTCCACTGTTCTCCTGGTGGGCGGGATCATCACGTTCGTCGGAGTCCTTCAGACCATGGGTGCCGTGGCTCTGCTCGGGGAAGCAGCCGGCGCCGTCGGGACTCCGCTGCTGGCAGCGCTGGTGATCTGCGCGATCGGCGGTCTTGTATCCGCCTTCGCCTCAACCACCGGCATGCTCGCGGCGCTGGTGCCGCTGGCCCTCCCACTGGTGGCGTCCGGGGACATTGCCGGGTGGGCAGTCATTGCCGCTCTGGGCGTGTGCTCTTCGATCGTTGACGTCTCGCCGTTCTCCACCGTGGGCGCCACGTTCGTAGCCACCGTGGACGCCGACGAACGTCCCCGCCTCACCAGGCTGCTCACACGGTGGGGGCTCTCCATGGTGGTGGCCGGCCCTCTGGTCCTTGTTGGCGCCCTGGTTCTTCCGTCCAGTCTCTAGTTTCTTCAACGCACGAAAGGTGCCCACCATGCTCAAACCACTCCGCGGAATCACCGTCATCGACCTCAGCCGAGCTCTCGCAGGCCCTTATTGCACCGCGCTCCTGGCCGATATGGGCGCCAGGATCATCAAGGTGGAAAGCGTCAACGGGGGCGACACTGCCCGGCAGTGGCCCCCGTTCCAGGACGGTCACAGCCTTTACTTCGACTCCGTCAACCGCAACAAAGTGTCCGTGTGCTTGGACTTCTATTCAGACGAAGGACGCGAGATCCTCTCGGGATTGATCGCCGACGCGGACGTTCTGGTGGAGAATTTCAAGCCCGGCACGCTGGAGAAAATGGGCTTCACTCCTGCCCGGCTTGATGAGTTGAACCCCGGGCTCGTAGTGGGCTCCGTAACCGGATTCGGAAACACCGGCCCCCTCAAAGACGACGCCGGGCTGGACCAGGTCATCCAAGGAATGTCCGGCCTGATGTCCGTCACCGGCCCCGGACCAGGCTCTGCCTATCGCGTGGGGGTGCCCATTGTGGACATCACCTCGGGAATGATCTGCGCGTTTGGAATCGTAACTTCACTCCTCGGAGCCCGGAACGGCGAGCGCCCCAGCCGGGTGTCAACCTCCCTGCTGGAAACCGCACTGAATCTCTCCGCTTTCCAGGGGCAGAAGGCTCTTAGCCTCGGCGAAGCACCCACGCCGCAGGGCAACAACCACCCTGTGATCGCCCCCTACGGCATGTTCGCCACGGCCACGGAGTCCATCAATATCGCCGTGGGCAGCGACAAACAATGGCGGGCGTTCTGCGGCTTGCTCGGTGTTCCGTCTGCTGTGGAAGATCCCCGGTTCATCACCGGGGCGGACCGGTCAGCCAACAGGGATCAGTTGTCGGAGCTCGTCGAAAATGCCTTGGCGGCCAAATCCGCCGCCGAGTGGGTTCCGCTGATCAGCCAGGCCGGCATTCCTTGCGGCCCTATTTATGACTACACGCAGGCCCTCGCCTCGGAACAGGTCGCGGCTTTGGGACTCGTGCAACGCCGCGAGCGCCTGGACGGCTCCGAGCTCCCGCTGCTCCGCGGCCCCCTCAGCCTGGATGGCGAGGCCAGCGAGATCCTCTCGCCCCCACCGCTTCTGGGCGAGCACACCGCAGATGTACTGATGGAGTTTGGAATGACGCACGACGACGTCACCCGGCTTGAGCGCGAGGGCCGCATTGTGTGCGGGCCGGCAAAGATTGGAGCACAGCGATGACCACAGTTTCTGACGTCAGGGCAGGCCGTATGGCCGTCTCGATCACTGACGGTGTGGCTACCGTGGAAATCAGCAACCTGGCACAGCGAAACGCCCTGACCCGGGATATGTGCTTGGAGATCCAGGAACTGATGCCGCGTCTGGACGCTGATCCTGACGTTGCCTTGGTAGTGCTGAGGGGCGCCGGGGACACGTTCTGCGCCGGGGCCTCCATCAGTGAACTCTCTTCTGTGCTGGTGGATTCCCAACCGGACGGCACCTCCGTGGATCATCTCAGTGGGGCAGATGCTGCCATCGCTTCCCTGTCCAAGCCTTCCGTCGCTTTGGTGGATGGTGCCTGCATGGGCGGCGGCTGGCAGATCGCCTCAGCCTGCGACTTCATCATTGCCAACGAACGTGCGGTAATCGGGCTGACTCCGGCCAAGATCGGGATCATTTACCCCCGCCCGGGCATCGAACGGCTCGTCCGGCTTGTGGGACACGCCAACGCCAAGTACATCCTCCTCACCGGACTGACGTTCAGCGCAACCGAGGCCCGGGCACTCGGGCTGGTGGCCGACGTCGTGCCTTCAGAATCTTTTGAGGAAAAGTGCGCGGCACTTGTCAGCACCCTGCGGAGCCGCTCCCGGTTCTCCATGCATTCCATGAAGCGACTGGTGGACGCCACAGACGCAGCACCATCCGATGCTGATCAGGAATGGGCTGACGCTTGGGCTGCCATGCCGGACAGTCCGGATATGGGGATTGGTATCAGCGCATTCCTGAACCGCGAGCGGCCTGAATTCACCTGGCGACCAGTGGGCTAAGCCGGCTGAGATGTGATCTGCACCTCAAGCGGCACAAGTGACGCCCTCCCCGCGTTGTACATGGAACGAGTTGTACAGAAGACGAAGGGAGGGCTCATGCTCATTGTTCTGACGGGAATTGACGGCTCAGGAAAAACGACGGCGGCCCGCGCCTTGGTCGATTCGGCTCGCGCTGAAGGACGAAGCGCCCTGCTGCTCAGTAATCACGCTGCCCGCCGGAGGATGTCGCTGTTGTCCGAGCGGTTTGGATGGACAGTGGCACCACGCGTATTGGACTTCGTTGAAACCGGCGTTCGATTGTTCAACGTTCTGGTCAACCATGCACGGGCCCGGCAGTTTGATGGCCTGGTGGTGATGGACCGCCACCTCCACTGCCAGCTGGCGTTACGCCAGGCCAACGGTGTGGGTCGCGGCAAGCTGCTTCCGTGGCTGCTGGAGAAGCTACCCGCAGCCGACCTGCACGTCCACTTCGACACAGATCCCACTGTTGCCCACGCTCGGGTCATGGCACGTGGCACGGATCAGGAGACGGTTGCCGACCTGAGGGCATTCCGGGATGCTTACCGTTCGCTTCCTGAGTATGAGAACTTTGTTGAGGTGGACGCCAACGGCGAGCCCGGCAACGTCCTGGCCCAGCTGAACCGGGTCATCGCGGCCGCCAGCGAAGAAGCGGCCGTCCCCCGCCCCTAAACTTGGCTTGACTTGCTCCCCGCTGCTTGCCGGGTATGCTCGGCCCATGCCAACTACGGCGTTCTTGGGGGAAAATTCGTGAGTACCAAAAGCAGACGCAGTCTGCTGATCTTTGTGTTCGGATTCGGGACGTACGCTTCACTGATGCGGCCAGTGGGCGCTATTTATGCCCTGTTGATCGGCCTCGTTGTAGTTGCGGCTGTTCTGTATGTCGACAGGCTCGTGCAATCGAAACGTCCGCAAAGGAGTTCGTTGCGTGAAATGCACGATCTTGGGCGGCGCTAAAGCTTCAAGGCTGATTTCAGAGGCTGGGATCAGCCGCGGCTCGCAGAAGGTCATCGCAAGCGTCATGGGACTGGCTTGCGTCTTCGTCATCGTGACCGCCATTCCCAGCGGTGTGCTGCTGGTCAGCGCAGGGCTGGTTGCGGTCATTGCCCTCCTGACAGTCTCAGTACTTCACATCACGGTGACCGTTGAAGCCACAGAGCAGAACCTAACGGTCAGATGCCGGCCGTTCTACTCCAAGACGATCCCGCTGGAGGACATCCTTGATGCCTCCCCTGCGCCATCCAGTTCCATGATCGGAGGTTTCGGCGTCCGGTACTTGGGCCAGCGAACGTGGGGGCTGCTGGTCGGCGGTCCGGCCATCGTCCTGGAGACCCCCAGCCGCACCTGGCTGATCTCAACGCCAGACCCCGAGTCCACAGCCGCTTCCATCCTCGCCCACGCCCGCAAGTGATTGGCAGATACGCGTGGAGGATCGGCTTACGGGCGGATCAGCCGGTCCAAGCCTCTGCGGAGGATCGACAACAACGTACTGTCGATCCAGAATTGCGTCGAACAGCCGCGGTCTGACCGCTGACTTAGACCCCGACATGGCAGACCCGTCGTGGAGCTTCCGGGTCTTCCGTGGGCCCAAGCGCCCGTATAGCTTCACAGTTGAAGGGCCGTACGAGGACAGCGGCTAAGACACTCCGGAAACACACGCTGAGATGACACGGTGACCCTTGGTCCCGTTCGCGCAAAGAACTCACCAGGTACATCGACAACCAGAACGCGGCGATAGCCATCGAATATTGGTTCGTACCAGCTGCCGCCTGGAAGTGCGTTGGGCCCAAGAAGCACAGACACTGCTTTGGCCAGCACAACGTCCAGCGGCGGACGAACTGTCGACGGGAGGATCCCTCTCAGCTGGGCCATGTGCTCAGGAAAGGGCATCCGGCATGGACAACCAATTGACACGGAGTCCGCGGGTCATTAATGCTTTGGGAAATGTTGAGAAATATTTTCCAGGAGGCGTCATGAAATCAGCTGTTGTGCCACTTATACGCATTTGCGCCAAAATATACGCAAAGCGGGTCGCCCCGATCAAATAGCTAAAAATCTGTTGCAGGTCTGGTTTTCCCATTCATACGCATTTACGGTGTTCTCAGACATTGGGATGACGCAGAAAGCCCGGAGGAAAGGGCGGAGATGAGACTCTCCAGTATCTAAGGATGGACGCCGGCGCGGGTTCATGCTGCGTTGGGACATCCGGAATTTAGAACGAGGGGAACCAAAATGAATTTTCGTCGAAGCCTCGCGGGTTGCCTGTTGACGCTTGGCCTTTCAGCGGCGGGAGGTGGGATTGCGCTTGCTTCCACTTTCTATCCGGCCGAGGGGGGAGTGTGGAATTACGGTGTTGTCAGCGGCGCGCACCTGTATTCCGACTACTTCCAGCAAAATCTCTGCCACAGCTCATCGACGCAGAACGACTGGGGCTATTCGTCATCACCCAATGCGATTGCGGGATCCTGGTCAAACAACTCACAACCAACGACGAGCTTCCAGAACAACCGCGCCTACTACGGAATCAACGGCTGCTAGAGGAAGAAGGGCCGGCGCTGTACCGCGTCTGTACGCGGTGCAGCGCCCGGCACAGGGTGAAATAATGCTGAAGGTTTTGGTCCGATTTGCTGCTGTGGCGATCACGGCTTTGATTGCCCTAGTCGCAGGCGTCTATGCAGCTGCAGCAGACCTTGATGGATTGCCGGATTCTGATTTCGTTGTTTCAGTTCGTTTCGACGGAAGCCCGCTGTCCAGAGACCAAATAGTCAGCAAACTGGACACCTTCGCCGATGCCACAGGAGTAGGCATCGTACGAGTTGCGAGTGCGCCGGACGACTTCCTCAACAAGCGGGTTGCATTTTCCTTTGGATCAAAAGAAATCCAGAACGCAGATATTGACTGGTTCTCACCAACCATGAGCGGTTCGATGAGCAAATCCAGCAATCTTGGTACTACGTCGCTAAATGGCGTCTACGGTCTTTCAGGAAGTGACACACAGGCAGCATCCTTCCGGACCTGGATGACCGGCGAGCTGAAAGCCGATGCAGTACTCACCAAGAAGACATCTGCTGGGTTGCTTTCCTACGCTCTGTTGACTGTGGGGGCATGGGTACCAGTGTCCGCGGCAATTCTGTTGTTAGGAGCGACGATATTATCGTGGTTCGTACTGCGGGCCCGTGGCCGTGAGCTGCGCGTCATGGCCGGCATGCGGCTATCACATGTTGTATTCACAGACTTACGCTCCTTATTTGGAGCGTTGGCGTTACCGGCATTGGGCACATATTTGATTGCTGTGGTCGTTGTGTTGGCGACAGGCTTTGGTCGTTTCGGATACTACACCGCCACCCTGGCGCTGTTTACGGGTGTTCTGGCGGCGTTCACAATTGTTGTGGCTCTGCTCCTGGGAATGGTCACTCTCCCCGCTGTGCGCGACATCGCGGCCCGTCGACCGTCTGAGCGGGCTTCCTGGGTTATCAGTGAGCTACTCAAGGTGGCAGCAGTGATGATTGTGGCTGCGATTTTGCCCACTGTTTGGGGCATTGTGGCGAATGCGTCAGCGGCTAGTTCGCAAGGAGCTACATGGGGTGCCATGGGCGACGACGTCACCCTCCGCATCGCGCAGCGGCCTGGCCCGGCCGAAGAGGCAGCATTTGCAGGACTCACGAGGGACATGGTGGGGAACGACGCTGCCATGTTTTCGATGTCTTTGGATTCCAGCACAGTCGATCTTGTCGATGAGGCGGCTACCGCGGATCTGAACGCGATGGGATATGACAGTGTTGTTCTCACAGACCATCGGTACCTTGACACTGTCAATGGGGCCCGTGGTGCATCGTGGGGTCCTGTCACAAAAGTGCAGTCGTTCGGAGACCTGCCGGAAACCGTCAAGGGCAAGTTGGTCCCGACCCTGAAGCTCTGGACCAGCAACCGCCAGGGACCGGAAATACAAATTTACGAAAATACCAGCGACGTGGACATTGTGGTGTCGGGAAGCATGGCAGGCACACTTGATGTGAATGAGCATCCGCTTATCCTGGTAGTGAAAGACGTTGCCCAGTTCGACAGCTCTTTCCTTGCTTCTGCGGTGAGCCGCGGCAATGTGGTGTTCACGGATCCTGAACGCGTTGCTCAGATCGTGAAGGAACGGGACATGGTAGCGGAGATCCTCTCAACTGACCGAATAGCCGATTTGGGTCTGTACGACGCGCAATCCAAGCAAAGGAACGCCCAACTGGGAGCTTCGGCGATAGCCTTGGCTGTGCTGGCACTGATTATGTGCGTGGCTATTACCGCCTGGATCTTCGCGCTTTTACGGCGGCGCCGCTGGTTTGTCCAACGCACTGCCGGGAAATCCTGGATTACCATCCTCCTTCCAAGACTCCTTTGGGAGTTAATCGCGGCGACGTTGCTCGGAGTCGTCATGGCTTTGTCGTTCGTGGCTTTGGATTCTTCACACATCTGGGTTTCCGGATTGGCACCCCTGATCTATTTCGCCTGCACTTGGTGCATTCATCAATGGGCCGCAGTGACCACTTTCCGTACGACGCTTGCACGAAGGGGATAGAACTGATGCTTTTGTACGCAGACAGTGTTTCGGTTGTGATTGATGGAAAGCCCGTTTTGAATTCGGTTTCCGTGGAAGCCAAACCAGGAAAAATGCTCGTTCTTGCCGGCAGCAGCGGCAGCGGCAAGACGACTTTGTTGAACGTACTCGGACTATTGGGCCGGGTCGGGAGTGGCCATGTGGTCGTGGGCGGCGAGGATGCCACGAAATGGAATGACTCCAAACGTCGCCGCTTCTGGAGGAATCATGTCGCCTTCGTATTTCAAGACTATGGACTCATTGAAGAGGCGAGTGTCGGCTATAACGTGACAGTGGGGCGGCGAGGCCTTTTTGGATTGCGCCCGTCCGAGAGTGAACGATTGGGCCAAGTTCTCAAGCACGTTTTGCTGTCAGGACGCGAAAAGGAGCAAACTGCCAGGTTGAGCGGTGGCGAGAAACAACGCGTTGGATTAGCGCGGGCAATGTTCCGTGCGGCTGACATCGTCCTTGCCGATGAACCAACGGCGTCGTTGGATCGCAGGAATCGTCAGCTGGTGATCAATTTCCTGAAGGAAGAAGCCCGGCGCGGTGCCACGGTGGTTGTTGCTACCCACGACGAGGATCTTATGGCGGCTGGAGATGACGTGGTACTGCTAAGCCAACATCCGTCAGGGACGCCCATACGACCTTCGAAACTGTCAGGGACTCCGCCAGTGGAGTTAGCGGGCCCTCGGCAGGGTGGATTATCCGCAGGGTTGCTTGGCCCTGATCAGTGACATTTCGATGGTAGCCACCCGAAGCCCGAATATTGGGGGCGTTTTATCTGGATGACCAGAGAGGTTCGCGAGTGAGCGGGGCTTGGTCGAATATGAGATCTTCTGTGGCGTGAGGCGTAGCCTAAGCGGCATGGGGAAACTGTCAGGTGGCATCATCGTGCCGGCTCTTCAACATCCTGAGCTCTGGGCGAATCCACTACCGCGACTGCCCCAGTTCAGTGTCAGCCGCTTTAGTCCCTCGGCCGCATCAACGGCGGGTTCAGGACCGCGCGCGTGGGTTGGCCCGGCGTCGGACGCGCCTCGGGGGCGAGCCGGAACAGCGCGGCCGGCCGTCCGGCGTCGCCCGTTGTCATCCGTCCGACTTCTTCCAGGAAACCGGGCGTCCCCGTCGCTTTTCGGTGGAAGTTCCGCGGGTCCAGGCGCGTACCCCACACGGCTTCGTAAACGGTGCGGAGTTGGGCAATGGTGAACTCTTCCCCGCAGAACGCGGCGCCCAAAGGTGAGTACTCGAGCTTGGATTTGGCCCGTTCCAGGGCGTCGTCGAGGATGCGGGCATGGTCGAAGGCGAGCTCAAGCGTCCCATCGAGGACTTCCCGCACCGGGTACCAGGCGGCCTGTTCGGCGTCGCTGCCGGCCGCCAGCACTGGGAAGTCCGGCGCGAGCAGCAGGTGCGCCACAGTGAGGACGTCGCCGCGGGGGTCGCGCCCCTTCGGGCCATAACTCCCCAACTGCTCAAGGTGCCCGGGCAGATGTTCGACGCCGGTTTCCTCCGCGAGTTCCCGGCCCGCCGCCTCGAGGAGGTTCTCCCCCGCGAGGACGAAGCCGCCGGGAAGCGCGAGTTTGCCGCGGAAGGGCTCGATGAGTCGGGTGATGAGCAGGACGTTCAGTTCGCCTTCGCGAACGGTGAGGGCGACGACGTCGACGGTCACCGGGAAGCGCTCGGGCGCCGGATGGGATGCAGGCATGAATCAATCCTAGGTAGTTATCGTCATGTTGACAATAATGCCGAGGTGCCCCTACTGTTGAGTTATCGTCAAGTTGACGACAACAAATGAAAGCGAGAACATCATGGCCATCATCAAGCGCTACCCCTGGGTCAGCCACTTCCTCGGCAGCCCCACCGGTTACGTCGTCCACCTGCAGAAAGGCGCAGTCAAGCACCAGGGAGTTGGACAGGCATTCTTCTTCCGCCCCGCGAACTCCGTGTTGAGCGAGGTCCCCGTGGACGATCAGGAACTGCCCACCCTCTTCCACGCCATCACCCGCGACCACCAGGACGTGAGCGTTCAGGCCAACGTGACCTACCGCTTCATTGATCCCGTGGCCGTGTCCACCCGACTCGACTTTGGACTCCAGACCGCCGGCAAGGCGCCTGCAACCGGACGCGAGCAGGTGTCCACCATCATCGGCCAGCTCTGCCAGAGCCACGCGATCGACCAGATCGCCACCACCACACTCGCCGAGGCCTTGGCACGCGGAGTCAGCCAACTCCGGCTGGTCCTCACGGAGGCGCTGCGAGCAGATGCCCGCCTCCAGTCCACCGGCATCGAAATCCTCGGCGTGCAGGTACTGGCCATCCGGCCCGAGGCCGACGTCGAACGTGCGCTGCAGACTCCGGTGCGCGAACAACTCCAAGCCGAAGCGGACCGGGCCGTGTACGAGAGGCGGGCAGTCGCCGTCGAACGCGAACGCACTATTTCCGAGAACGAGATGGCGAGCCAGATCGAACTCGCCGTCCGGCGGGAGAACCTGGTGGCCCAAGAGGGTGCCAACGCCCGGCGCGCTGCCGAAGAGAAGGCCGCCGCGGGACTCATCGAGGCACAGGGTTCTGCGGAACGAAAGGGTATTGGCGCAGCAGCCGAGGCGAACCAGATCCGACTCGTCGGCGAAGCAGCAGCGGCCCGCGAAGCAGCAACCATGGAGGTCTACCGCGGCATGGAACAGGCCACGCTCTTCGCGTTGGCACTCAAGGATGCGGCCGGCAGCCTGCCGAACATCGGCAACCTCACCATTACCCCGGACCTGCTCAGCGGAGCACTTGCCGGACTGTTCAAGGAACCCGCCACAACCGTAGAAGCCACCAAGTAAGGACCCGTCATGGCAACCCCGCGCATCGTCATCGTCCATCGGCGTACCGAACTTCAGGAACTCCTGGACCGGCATGCCACCCGCGGACAGGCCGAGTTCTTCCTCAGCACCCGTGGCCGCAGCATCCAGGACGTACAGGACCGACACGACCGCCTGACTGACGCGCTGGCAGCCATCAGGGCTTCCGTACCATCGGATTGGCGGCAGGCCGAGGTGGAACGCACAGACTTGAGCCGCTTCCTGCTCACGGCGGAGGACATCATCGCCGTAGTGGGGCAGGACGGGCTCGTGGCGAACGTTGCCAAGTACCTGAACGGCCAGCCGGTGATCGGCATCGATCCCGAGCCCGGCGCTAACCCGGGCGTCCTTGTCCGTCATACTCCGGCGGCGGCTGCAGCCCTCCTCTCCTCCGGTGATGTAGCCCGCCTTCGCTGCCAGAACCTCACCACCGTGACGGCAACGCTCGACGACGGTCAGCAGCTTTCGGCGCTCAACGAAGTTTTCATCGGGCACGCCTCACACCAGTCGGCGAAATACTCCATCACGGCCCCGAGCTTCACCCAGGCGGGCGGACAAACGGAGCAGCAATCATCGTCCGGTCTGATCGTGTCCACGGGCACCGGCGCCACCGGCTGGTGTGCCTCCATAGCCCTCGAACGCGGCGGGCGTGCCTTGCCGGCACCCACCGATCCCCGGCTCGCGTGGTTTGTCCGCGAAGCCTGGCCCTCACCTGTCACCGGCGCTTCGCTGACGGAAGGCGTCCTGGAAGCCGGGGAGGTTCTCCGGATCACCGTAGCGTCCGATCAGCTGGTGGTGTTCGGTGACGGCATGGAAGATGACCGGCTCACGGCGTCGTGGGGGCAGGAAATTGCGATTCAGTTGGGGCAGAGGCCGCTGCGGCTGGTGGTGTGATCCAATCGGCGCCCAGGAGGCTTGATAGGCATAAACTATCGATGCCCTCGCCCTACATTCCAAAGGACCCCAGGCCATGGACACGCGCAAGCTCAAATACTTCCTCGCCGTCGTTGACCATGACGGCTTCAACCGCGCTGCTGAACATCTCCTGATCGCCCAGCCATCGCTGTCCCAAACCATAGCGGGCCTTGAGAAGGAGCTCGGCGTTCCCCTTTTTCACCGCATCGGCAGGCGCGCTGTCCTGAGCGAAGCTGGCAAGGAACTGGTGGGCCCGGCCCGACTCGTGATGCGGGACCTGGACGCTGCGCAGTCCGCCGTTCAATCCTTGCGCGGGATCCGCAGCGGAAAGCTGGACATCATCACCATGCCCTCCCCGGGGATAGAACCCTTGACGTCAATGATTGCCTCCTTCACCCAACTTCACCCGTCTGTTCGGCTGAATGTCGGCGCCGCTTTCACTCCGGAGGAAGTCATCGAATCAGTCCGCAGCGGCAGCCATGAGGTAGGTCTGGCCGGTTCATCCACACCGACCAAGGTCCCCGGCGTTGAGGTCCTGGAGCTCGAGCGGCAACCGCTGATCCTGATCGTCAACCCGCACGCAGATACGTTCCCCTCTACGGGCACAGCCATCCAGCGCGAAGAACTGGGCGGACACCGACTCATCGCAAGTCAGCGCGGATCCCTGATGCGGTGGCTCGTGGACGACGCCGTGGCCCACGGAGTAGAGGTGGAGATCGTGGTGGAAGTGGCACACCGGACGTCCATCCTGCCGCTGGTACTGGCGGGAGTCGGGCATGCAGTGATGCCGTCGTCATGGGCGCCTACAGCTCATAAAGCCGGGCTTCGAACTTTGCTGGTGGAGCCGGTGAATTACCTCGATGTTGCCGTACTCAGCCGAAAGGAAAACCTCACGCCGGCCGCGAAGGCCTTCCTGGAGGTCGCCGCCCACCACACTGAACGTGGTTCCAGGGCAGACAGATAGGCAGTACCTATCAGGCGTATCGAAACTAAGTCTTGGACGCCACCTACCCCTCCGCCGTGTACTTGAAGAGGAAGAACAGTGTGACCCGCATAACAGGCTCACTGCTAACAAACTCAACGAGGAGGTAGGCATGAGCGCCACCCAGAAATTCAGCATCGCATCGATCCCCGCAGACGGTGTGGGCAAGGAAGTTGTTTCCGCCGGCCGCCGCGTTCTGAAAGCCTTGGCTGAGAACTCCAACGGCAAGTTCGCTTTCGACTGGACCGAGTTCCCATGGGGCTCGGAGTACTACGCCAAGACCGGGCAGATGATGGACCCCAAGGGCCTGGAAGCCTTGAAGGAGTTCGACGCGATCTACTTCGGAGCCGTTGGCTGGGAGAACGTCCCGGACCACATCAGCCTTTGGGGCCTGCGCCTGAACATCACCCAGAACTTTGACCAGTGGGCCAACATCCGCCCGGTCAAGTTCCTCCCCGGAGTCCAGTCCCCGCTCCGCAAAGCAGACAACACCGAGCTCGATTGGGTGGTTGTCCGCGAGAACAGCGAAGGAGAATACGCCGGACTGGGCGGCCGCAACCTGAGCGGTCGCGGCCCGGGCAACGAGGTGGCACTGCAGACCGCGCTCTTCACGGAGAAGGGCTGCGAGCGCATCATGCGATTCGCTTTCGATCTCGCCCGGACCCGCACAGTGAAGAAGGTTTCCTCGGTCACCAAATCCAATGCCCAGCAGTACGGCATGGTCCTCTGGGACGAAACCTTCCAGCGCGTCGCCCTGGATTACCCGGACGTGCAGACCGAGAGCGTTCTGGTTGACGCCATGAGCGCCAAGTTCATCCTCAAGCCCGAGGATCTGTCCGTTGTGGTGGCGTCCAATCTGAACGCCGATATCCTCTCAGATCTTGGCTCCGCCCTCGCCGGCAGCCTGGGCCTGGCAGCGAGCGCCAATCTGAACCCGGAGCGCCGTTTCCCGTCCATGTTCGAACCGGTCCACGGATCTGCACCTGACATCGCAGGCCAGGGCATCAGCAACCCGATCGGTGCCATCGCCAGCGCCGCACTCATGCTGGACCACTTCGGCCTGCACGAGGAAGCACGCCGTGTGGAGGCCGCCATCGAAACGGCCACCGGCTCAGGCCACCTGGCCCGCGACGTCGGCGGCACCGCCACCACCGAGGACGTTACCGAGGCCATCATCGCGGCACTCGTCACCACTCTCGCAACCGTCTGACCACAGACTCAACGTTCGACGGCGGCCAGCCCGCCGCCGTCGAACGTCACCTTCAGTTTTCCCTCCAGAGACATTCCACAACGAGGTAGGAATCATGGATCACAGCAACACCGCCGGCGCAGCCGCTTCACGCACTAAGGCGCCAACAAAGACCCGCTGGTACAAACAGTTGTATTTCTGGGTACTGACCGCAATCGTCATCGGCATCCTGGTGGGGTGGCTGGCTCCAGCGGCCGGCATCGCCATGGAACCGATCGGCACCACTTTCGTGGATGCCATGAAGATGCTCATCGGCCCCATCGTATTCCTGACCATCGTGGGTGGCATCGCCAGCGTAGCCGATCTGAAAAAGGTGGGGATGACGGGCCTGAAGGCCTTGACCTACTTCCAGATCGGCACCATTTGCGCCATGGTTTTCGGCCTCGTGGCCATCAACATCTTCCGTCTCGGTGACGGCGTCAACGCGGACGCCAGCACCATCCAGACCTCGGACTCTGCCGCCAAGCTGATCGACGCCGGACAGCACCAGGAATGGTGGCAGTTCCTCACCCACATCATTCCGGAGAGCATGGTTTCGCCCTTCGTTGAAGGAAACATCCTGCAGATCATTTTCATCGCGGTTGTTTTCGGCATCGCCCTCAATGCCATGGGCAAAGTTGGCGCGCCGGTACTGGACGGCGTCCAGCGGCTGACCAGCGTGATGTTCAAGATCCTCGGCTTCATCATGAAGGCCGCACCGCTGGGTGCGTTTGGTGCCATGGCTTATGCGGTGGGCAAGTACGGGGTCTCATCGCTGACAAGCATGGGCGGTCTGATCGCCCTGTTCTACGTCACCTCAATCTTGTTCGTGGTGATTGTCCTTGGCTCCGTCATGGCGTTCCTCAAGCTGAACATCTTCACCATGATCCGCCACCTCAAAGAGGAGTACATGCTCATCCTGGGCACCTCCACTGCCGAACCCGCCCTACCTGGGCTGATGCGCAAACTGGAGCACGCCGGGGTGAAGAAGGAAACGGTGGGTCTGGTTGTCCCCACGGGATACAGCTTCAACCTGGACGGTGCCGCCATTTACCTGTCCCTCGCCGCCCTCTACATCGCCCAGGCCACCAACACGGATCTCACCATCGGCCAGCAACTGGGTCTCCTTGCCGTCATGCTGCTGACGTCCAAGGGCGCCGCCGGCGTCGCGGGTGGAGGGTTCATCGCCCTCACAGCAACACTGACCACCCTAGGCACCATCCCCGCAGCCGGCATCATGCTCATCTTCGGCATCGACAAGTTCATGTCCGAGTGCCGCGCCTTGGTGAACTTCACTGGCAACGCCGTCGCGACGCTCTTCATCGCTTGGTGGGACCGCACCTTGGACGCCGATCGTGCCCGCCGCGTCTTCCGTGGCGAAGCCGTTGAGCCGATGCCCGCAGAAGACCCCGCCCACGCGGACGAAGTCACCGACATCGACGATGATCTGATCGAATACGGGCACCACGGCCCCAAGCACCCGTCTTCCTTGGACAGCACAGTGAGCGAAGGCTTATCCAGGCAGGCTGCCTCATCCGATCGCCGCCCCGCCTACTCGGAGACCGTCTGACATGACCAACACCGTTCTTATTGCTCCCGACAAATTCAAAGGCAGTCTCACCGCTGGCGAGGTAGCAGATGCACTTGCCGCCGGGCTCCGCTCGGCTGGATCGGACGGTACCGGAACAGTGCACTGCGAGATCCTTCCACTCGCCGACGGAGGCGATGGCAGCGTTGATGCCGCCGTCGCCTCCGGTTTCGCCCGGCACCGTTGCACCGTTGCCGGCCCCACCGGGCAGCCCGTCCGCGCGTCCATTGCGTTCGACGGCATCACAGCAGTGGTTGAGGTCGCGAACACCTGCGGTTTGGCGATCCTGACCGGCTCCACCCTTGAGCCACTGGATGCCTCGAGCCGTGGATTCGGCGAGGCCGTCCGGTTCGCCTTGACGCTAGGGCCATCCCGGGTTGTTCTGGCATTGGGTGGCAGTTCCAGCACCGACGGCGGCATGGGCATGCTCACCGCTTTGGGCCTGAACTTCCTCGACCACTCCGGGGCCTCGCTGGAGGGCACCGGCCGCTCACTGTCCCAGGTTCACTCAGTGACCGGTTCCCTGGTCCCGGAACTGGACGGCGTGGAACTCATTCTCGCCAGCGATGTCCACAACCCTCTCCACGGACCCACCGGTGCCGCGGCCGTCTTCGGCCCCCAAAAGGGGGCCACGCCGTCGGATGTTTCAACGCTCGACGCCGGGCTGAAGCACTTCTCTTCTGTACTTACTGGTGCTGGACTCTTTTCGGAAGGCCCTTCCGATGTAGCGCACCACCCCGGCGCTGGCAGTGCCGGTGGCGTCGGCTTCGCCTGTTTGCTGATGGGAGCGAAGCAGGTTTCCGGTGCGGACTACTTTCTGGATCTCCTGGACTTCGATGCACGCAAGGATGTTTGCGACGTTGTCATCACGGCTGAAGGCAGCATTGACGACCAGACTCTGGCCGGGAAGCTGCCCGCCGCCGTCGCCCGCCGTTCCGGTACCCGACCGATCATCGCCGTTGCCGGCCGCTCGCTGCTCGCGCGCGAGCAATGGGCCGAGATGTCGCTATCGGCGGTTTATGCCCTGACGGACTACACGGACACGGACTCCTCGAAGGATGCTGGGCTCTCTGCGGAGTTGCTGCGTGTGATTGGGCGGGAGATCGGAGATGCGGTGCTGGGGATTCCCCAAAGCTGAGGACCGATACATTAATCCACTCGGTGTAGTATGGGTGCCTGCCCGCCTGGTTTAGGCTTGGGCACCCATTTTCCAGACTCATACGAGGAGCCTCGTGAGCCACCCCGAGAAAACTGCCCAGACTTCCGCCCCGGCCACGAACCCTTCAGGAAAACCCGGCCGGGACGCCTTGTGGGGATGGTTGATCGGGCTCCTCGCCGGCATTCTTGGACTGGTGCCATGGTGGATCACGGGCGGCACACTGCCACTCCAAAACCTGTGGGCCACACAAGTGATGCCAGCTCAGATGCCTCCCGCTCTCCTCCCCCTGAGCCAGTACGAGGCGACAACCATTGTGGCGCTGCTGACGGTTGGCGGAGCATTGGCCGGGCTCGCAGTTCGCATCTGGTCACCCGCCCGCCGTCGACTCGTCATGTGGTGCGCGGCCGCCGGTGTTTTCGCGGTGCACTTCACGGCCACCTTTCAATCATTTTCTGTACTTCACCAGGGCCTCGCCACAGGCCCCTTGGCCAGCCTCTACTTCGGCGGTCTCCTGGCGGGCGTCATCGGTTCCGTGATCGCGGCACTTATTGCCATGCTGCTCATTGCTTCACCATCCCATGTCAAAGCCACCATCGGATTCGGGCTCATGGCTGTTCCCTTCACGTCGTGGGCAGTGGTGTGGGTAGTGAGCGTAGTGGGGTTCCTCAATGTACCCACTGCCGTGCCGACCATCGCGCGGTGGGTCCCCGCCGTCCTGGTGGGTTGCGCGCTGGCGTGGTGTGGGCTCCGACCCGCCCGTCGAGCGGTTGCTTGGGTGCTTAACCTCGTATTCCTGTGGCTGCTTCCGGCACTGTTCACCGCCGTCCAAGCCGTCCTTGGAACCCGAGTGCTGGCTGGCGATATTCCGGAGATGCTGCTGATGGGCAGGCAAGTTTTGACGGCAGCCCTTGGCCCGGACGGAGGGGCTTTGCCCACGATTTTGCTGGCTCTGGCTATCGGGCTGGCGGGAGTCGGTGTCCGAATCATCGCTGCGCGCAGAAGCTCCGGGGTAAGCCGTGCCTGAGCGTGTGCTCGACCGCTCCTACCCCTAATACCCCTCGAATTTCAACCGTTGTTCCCTTGCAAACCCCGCGATAGGGTGACCGGACCGTCCACCCACATCATCGTCTGGAACAATTCTGGGAGACACCATGACACATGTGCGACGTCAATTGGCTGCGGTCACGGCAGCTTTGGCACTGACCGCGACGAGCGGCGCGATGGCCAGTCCGGCCTTCGCCGACCCCCGCGAAACAGACAAGACAGCCACGGCCACCGGCTACGGCGGCGCCGTGAGCACCGTGGATCCTGAAGCTTCCGCAGCCGCCATCGAAGTACTCAGGAAGGGTGGCAACGCTGCCGATGCCGCCGTCGCCGCAGCAGCAACCTTGGGAGTTACCGAGCCCTACAGCGCAGGCATTGGTGGGGGCGGCTACTTCGTGTTCTATGACGCGAAGACCCAGCAGGTGGGGACCATCGACGGGCGCGAAACTGCTCCGGTGGGCATGCCGAACGATGCCTTCATCGACCCGGCAACCAAGAAGCCGTATAACTTCACGCCGGAACTTGTGACCAGCGGCGTTTCCGTGGGCGTTCCCGGCACACCCGCAACCTGGGAGCGGGCGTTGGAGCGCTGGGGAACGTTGGATTTGGGCCAGGCGCTGAAGCCGGCCATCAAGGTGGCAAACCGCGGTTTTGTTGTGGACGAGACGTTCCGGCAGCAAACGCTGGACAACAAGCTGCGCTTTGACGCGTTCACCTCCACACGGGACCTGTTCCTGCCAGGTGGTGACGCGCCCGCCGTCGGAAGTGTCTTCAAGAACCACGATCTCGCGGCGACCTACCGGCAAATAGCCAAAGAGGGCACCGACGCTTTCTATGGCGGCCCGATCGCGGAGGAAATCGTCAAAACCGTGCAGACTCCGCCGAAGACCGCCACCACCGGACTTCCCGTCCCCGTCGGTTTCATGACCACCCAGGACCTGGCCAATTACAAGGTGCTGGACCAGGACCCCACTGAGGTGAAGTACCGCGGCTACGAGGTTTACGGCATGGCTCCTTCCAGCAGCGGCGGCACAACGGTGGGTGAGTCGCTGAACATCCTGGAAAACTACGACCTCAAGGGCATGACGCCTGTGGATGCCCTCCACCACTACATCGAGGCCAGCTCGCTGGCTTTCGCGGATCGTGGTGCCTACGTGGGCGATCCTGCTTTCGTCAATGTCCCCACCACCACGCTGCTGGACGACGTCTTTGCCAAGGAACGCTCCTGTGAGATTGATCCGACGGCGGCCGCTCCCAAGCCTGTAGCCCCCGGCAATGTAAAGGAGTACGACGGCGCGTGCCCGGCTGCCGTGGCGCCCCTCGCCAAGGACTCGGATACAGAGAACATTTCCACCACGAACCTCACGGTCGCCGACAAGTGGGGCAACGTGGTGGAATACACGCTGACGATCGAGCAGACCGGCGGTTCGGGAATCGTTGTCCCAGGCCGGGGCTTCCTGCTCAACAACGAACTGACTGACTTCAGCACGGTGTATGACCCGAAGGATCCCAACCGGATAGAACCGAACAAGCGGCCGCGTTCTTCAATGTCGCCGACGATCATTCTCAAGGACCAGAAGCCGTTCCTGGCACTGGGCTCCCCCGGCGGATCCACCATCATCACCACGGTCCTGCAGACCATCCTGAACCGCGTCGACCTCGGGATGACAGTCTCGGAAGCCCTCGCTGCGCCACGTACTTCTCCGCGGAACGGTGCCACGGTCAGCTCCGAACCCGCCTTCATTGAGGCCCATGGTCCTGCGCTGGAGCAATTGGGGCATGATCTTGTTCCCGCTGGTGACGCCTTCACTTCAGCTGCCGAGATTGGGGCCGCAACCGCCATTGAGTTCAACCCGGACGGATCGCTGACCGCGGCCGCCGAACCTGAACGCCGTGGCGGAGGTTCGGCGATGGTGGTGAAACCGACTAAAAAACTTGGCAGGTAACGGCTAGCTCAGTCATGGGGCGAGCGTCTTAGGGTTGTCGGTTCTTCCTGACCTCCCGGACGAACCTCCACAGCGTCATCAAGGATGCCGCCGCAATGATGATTCCGGACAGAGTGGACCACCACGCCTGATCTGAATCGGAAACGAAAATGGACACAGCATAGGCGCCGAGAATCAGGGCCAAAAAGAGCCAAACCAACGGACTGCGGTTCATTGAGAATTCCTTAATCGAACTAGATGAAATGTCAGGCCAGATCCCGCTTCAGGAACACCCCGAACGCAACCGCTGTGACTACTACAAGCCAGATCGCGGCTCCGGCAAAAGAACCGGATATTGGTATGTGGACAGCTATGTGGTCGGCCCAGTCAGCGGCCAGCATAGGGAAGAGAAACTCTTCGGCGTGCCCCAACGAATCGGCCAGGGCTTCCGGAAGTACCAGGCTCAGGGGCACCACGAAGAGGCTCACCAGATGGCTGCGTAGAAGGGAGCCGATGGCAAAGCCCCACAGCGATCCCATGGCGGCCATGCCCGCGAACTGCAGGACTGAGTGAAAACTGAATCCCCAGGCCCCGGCCAGGATTTCTCCGGATGCTCCGAATAGGGTGCCTACAATGACGCCAACCAGGAGGGCAGTCAGAGTAGTGCTGGCCGCCCGGGCAGTGAACGCCGGTCCCCGATGGAACAGCAGTACTCTGCGTGTGAAGCACCCCGCCCGGTAGTCCGACGTGAACGAGAAGGAGCCAGTCACCGCGGCCGCCGTGAGCATGAGGGACATGCCTGCTTGCTGGAGAACGCGGTCAATTCCCGGTGGTGGTTGAGGCTCAAGGCTCGCCATGCCAAGGAGTATGCCCACGAGCCCCAGCACCAGCAGGGCGCAGATGGCTGATCCCAGCCACAACCACGGCCGTCTGAGGTCCGAGAGAAAGGCGGACACCATCTAGAACTCCCTTCCTCGGAGGATTCGCACCGCACATAAACCTGCCGCGAGTAGCCAGCCAAGCGATACAAGGAAGGCTGGCAATGGCTCCAGAAGACCCTCCAATGGCAGGGACGCTATTCCCGCCAAAGCTCCGGAGGGCAGCCATCGAGCTATGTCAGGTGCGCTTGCCAGAAGGGGCACCTCAAGGGCCAAGGGGATCAGCAGGGTGAGCATCGTCGTCGCGTAGTAGTGCCGAATGATCCACCCCAGCGAGCAACCCCACAAAGCACCCATGGTTGAGGCAAGCACTACTCCCGTCATCTGGTGCCATGACTCGGCGGCCAGCAATTGCTCCAGCACGCCATGGGGCAGCGAAAACGCCATGCTGACGCCCCACAGCACTATTCCAATGAGGATCGTGGCAAGACCAACAAACGCCGCGGCCATGTATTTGGCTGTCAGCACCTGACTCAGCCCTGACATCACCACACTGCGGCGAAGGGTTCCGTAATAGGACTCCCTGGTGACCACGTAGCTTCCTGCAAACGTTGCCACGGGTGCAACGCTGGCTGAAAGGGCCCAAAATGTTTGGACGTTGTACGCCACCGATAGCCCTTCCGACGTACTTGGCCACCCCAGGAAGTTTGCAACAAACCAAGGGACCAGTGCGGTGAATGCCAGGATGCCGAGCACTGAATAGCCACTGACATATCGGAGGAGCTCTGAACGGAGACCACCGGCCAAGGAACTTAGGGCGGCTCCATTCACCGGGAGCCCTCCAGAATCTTGAAGTACGCCGATTCCAAGCTGCCTCCGCCGATCGCCTTGGCTTCCTCGAGGGTGCCTCGAAACAGCATCCTTTGCTTGAGAATCACCACTTCGTCCGCAACCTGTTCCAACTCCATGAGCTGGTGGCTTGAGACCAGGGCGCTCCCGCCGGACGCAACGAATTCCCGTAGGAACCTCCGCAGCCACTGGATGCCCTCGGGGTCCAGTCCGTTGGCGGGCTCATCAAGGACCAGCATCTCCGGGCTGCCCACCAAGGCGGAGGCAATTCCCAGACGTTGCCGCATTCCCAGCGAGTAGTCCCGTACCTTCTTGTTTCCTTCGGCTGCGAGGTCCACCAACTCAAGGACGCGCTCTACGGTGCCCGGCTCAGCCCCGGAAGCGAGCCGGCAGATCTGCAGGTGCCGGCGTCCCGTCAGCCCAGGCTCCACGTCCATGCCGTCCAGATTCACGCCAACTTTGGTGGCGGGCCTGGGCAGTGTCCGGTAGTCACGGCCGAATACGGTTGCACGCCCTGACGTCGCCTCCACCAGGCCGGTTAGCCCTGCGAGCGCGGTGCTCTTTCCCGCCCCGTTGGGACCAATCAGGCCAACCACACGTCCGGCCTTTACATCGAAAGTCAGGTCTTTAACAGCGAACCGCGAGCCTCGCTTCTTACTGAACGCCTCAAAACTGGCGTGGATTCTCATGGGTTCCCCCTCGTTGATTCTGTGGTTTGCCCGGACTGACGTGGCCATAGGGGCGAATTGATGGCCGTCTCCCACAGCCACTCCCCCAATCTGAGGTCCCGCTGGCTTGTCACTTCTGCACGTCCGGAGGCGGACAGGTTCACGCCTGATTCCAGCTCGCTTGGATAGGCCAGTACCGGCAGGTTGTTGCCGGCCACCACGATGGGGGCCAAGGTGTCCAGTGCTGCCATGGAGTTCGACGGCGGCGGGTCGCCTATGGTGGCCTGGCCCAGCTTTTCGTGGATGATCATTCCCTGCGATTGCAAAGTGACGCGATCGCCGGGTTCGAACGCCTTGCCGGAACCTTGCTGCGGAGTCACCACGTGCAATTGGCCGTCTGCATACGTGTACCCGGCTACGGTCACGGACCTCATGGGAACGAACCATAGAAGTGCTCCTACAGCCAGGGCTCCCAACCCGACAACAAGGATCCGCCTCCATTCCGGGCTTCCAGTCAGGGCTGCCGCACGGAAAAACCGAAAGATACCCTTGGCAGCCATAACAAGCAGCAGGCATAGGACCCCGAAGACAACCAGGTGCCCCACGTAGCCAAGTTGCAGGAAGATCGGCACGAGTCGTTGGTAGCCGATCACCATGAAGGCAATTCCTGATACGAAGCTTGCAAGGCCAAACCACGGCAGAAAGCCCTGCTTGAGGGAGGAACGCCGGGAACCGAGAACGCGTGAACTGACGACGTCGGCCAGCGCATCCATCGACTTCTTCCGCAGATGGGGAATGTCCACCGCGGACATCAACGCCACGTAACCGTCCAACTTGATGAAGGGAAAGAGATTCAGCACCGCCACGGCGTAGCAAATCATCCCGTAGAGCACGGCGGCGTCCTTCACTGCCGAGTCCGATAGGAATACCTGAACCGTCAAGGCAATGCTCCCCAGGGCAACATGCACCAAAGGACCGGCAAGGGCTACGAGCACCCGCTGCCTTCCGGAACTCAGGCGCCACCCATCGGTGACGTCGCAGAAGAAGGCAGGCGAGAGGTAGAACAGCATAATCCCGATCCGCCGCGGTGTGCCGCCAAAGTACGTGAGCGCCATGCCGTGACCCAGTTCGTGCAGCAATGTGGAGACGAACATCGCTGTCACTACGTACAGATAGGCCTCCAAAGGAAGTGGCGTTGAAAGAACACGCCACATGCTGGGCCCGGCAAAAGACGCGCCGATCAATCCGCTCAGCAGGAGCAATAAGGCTACGACCGCACCACCGGGTCTCATCATGGCTGCGACTACCGGGCGGAATGTCTCCAACAGCCGTGCCGGATTGAAGAGGGTGAATTGCACGGTGAAGGGCGGCCGGAACTGGACCCGTCGAATCTCAGCCGGCCCCGCGCCGTCGTCGAATATCCCCGTGGGCGCCAACTGGCGCACAATCCCTTCTACGTCCGCAGGCGTCCAGACGGGTCCCAGTAGCTGGGCGATCTGGGCGGGTTGCATGTCACCGTCCACTGCTTTCAAAACATCGGCGACGTCGGATGAGACGCGCACTTTCGGCACACCATTGATGGCGACGATCCATGGCCCGCCTTCCTTCAGCGGCACGTCGATGGACGCAGACGAGGCAAGCTGCACCGGCCACTCGAGTTCAGCGTGCGTCGCCTTCCCCCACCTGCTCATATCAACGGGTGCGGGGTAGAAGGGCAGCCAGGCATGACGAACAGCTTTTTGGTCTCGTCCATGGTCAAAGGGACAGCCCCAGGGCAGATGGCTTTGCCGGCCACCCACCCTAATTCTTGGATTGCTCGGGGAAGCCTGTGGGTGAGGTTGACCCAGTGGGAGCTGATGTTTCGGCCAGCCAAATGCTGCACCAGGACATCCACGTCAGGTGCGGAGTGGCTGCCGGGAAAGCAGGACGATGTGAAGGTTCCAACCCACTGCCGCAACTCAGCAATCGCCGGTGGAGTTGTCCAGAAGTCAGCGCGGGAGTCGTCATCCGTCACCGGGGCGTCACTCACCCTGGTGAGTGGACCGACGGAAACCGCACCATCGGTGGCTGTCCCGGCAGATTGTGCTCGGGCGAGGAAGAGCTCCCGGATTTGCAGCCCCTCCTGAAGCGCTCCACTGAGGGCCATGACAGGGTCCGAGGCAGCCTTAAGTCCCACGGCACCGAAGCCGGCTGCCCCCTTCTCCTCCGTAATGATGCATACGGCGGTCAACAGCGGACTGTCATTGCTCGGAATGAAGGCAAGGGTGGGCTCCACGCCGGCCGCCCGGGCAGCTACAAGAAGCAGACTAAGTCCTCTGGTTTCCGGTGGCTGACGCGCGGCAACAGGCATGCTTTCTGCGTCGAACTTTTCCAGCGGGGTCCTCTGGCGCCACGCAGTCAGAAAGGCATCGCGTTCAACTATTTCCGATAATCCGGAGCGCTGGGCGAAGGCCTCCGAGGGTCCGGAGGCCGCACCGTTGGGTGAGGGATCGAAGTATCCATCCCATGGGTTCACATGACCGAGTCCAGGGGTGTAGTCCACAACAGGAGCTGGCACCAGGGTGGGGTCTCCAGTCTGCAGATCAATGGCCCGGTACCAAGGAAAGTCGCAAGCGAGGGCGGATGCGCACCCTAAACCGGTGCCCACAAAGTCGATCTTCGTGTCGAGGCTGCCTCTCGGAGCAAGCAAATGCTCGGAATCCGCCGCCACGGGAACCAGCGCGAAGCGTTCAACGGCTTCGCCCGCCCCTCTTGTCAGCGACGCCCGCTTCGTGACGTCGAAGGCCCCTACGGCAGAAGCGAGCCGAGCACCCGGTGCACCATTTGCTAATCGCCCCACGGTTCGCCACAGCCCCACCTCATTGGGTACGTAAACGGTTGCTTCCGTCACCAGTCCAAAGGAAGGGTTGAGCGTTTTTACGGCATCTACGCTCATTTCCCGCAAACCCACAGCTCCACGTCATGCAGATCAGGGCTTGGCGACGCTAGCCGTACCGGCCGGCGTTCAATGATGCTAAATCCTTCGGCAGCGATCTCCTCCTCAAGGAGGCTGTTGCTCAGAAACGCGACGTCGCTGGCGTATGCGGAGGATCTATATGTCCCGTCTACGCCGAAGCTGACGTGGATCATGGTCACGTGACGCGCTCCGTTGGCGGGGTCCCGGCCTTCAGCAGTGATCAGAAACGAGTCTTCATCCAGTGCCGAGACTGTACAGCGGCCGTGGTTGGTGACGGGGGCTTGGTGGTTGTCCGCATTCAGAACCGTCAGCAGGAACTGTCCGTCCGGTGTCAGGCATTCGCGGACCCTGCGGAACAATTCCCAGCGGCCCGCCGAATCAAGGAGCGTAATGGAACTGGCACCCAGAACCACGCAACCGAAACCGCCGTCGACGTCAAAGCGGGACATGTCCCCCTCTACCAGCTCAAGCTGCACGCGGCGGGGGTTGAAGGCTTTGGTGTCGGCTTTTTCTTTCAGCATTGCCAGCATTTCCGGTGACGAATCCACGGCGGTCAGTGGTCGGCCCAGGGCGAGGAGCGGACGCGTGATCCGCCCGGATCCTGAGGCAAGTTCCAAGATGGGCCCCGAGGTTTTGCGCGCTGCGGCCAGGATCTCAGGAAGCTCGGTGAGGTCGTCGGCGGTGATCTGGTCATAGAGGCGCGATCCGGAAACGCTGTATAGATCCTCAGGCGGATCGACGTGTCCAAGGATCCGCAAAATGGCGTCGGCGGTCTCATCTGTTGCGGTGTTCATCAGCTCGTGCTCTCCGGGAGTTGCTGTTGTGGACTGGCGATCACGCGGGTGGTGGCGATTTTGGCACCACCCGCGTGCACTGGCTTAGGTAGCGGCGAGGCCGACGACGACGCCGGCGATGATGATGACGTCACCAACGCGGATGTACCACGGTGTATCGTCCGGGGTGTCGAGGTTCTCCAGTTCTTCGATGCTCAGCTGGAGGTTCGAGTTTGCAATCATTGGCTTCTCCTTTCTTCTGGATGTGGACGGAACTCTTCTGGATGTGGACGGAACCGGGGGTTAGGTGATGCTGACGGCGATCACGCCGATGGCAACTCCTTGGGTCACACCGATGAACCAGTTGTTGAAGTCCGGGGTGTCCATGGACTCGATCTCCTGAATGGAGATGTTGAGCTGATTTTGCATTCGTTTTCACCTCCTTCGTGTGCTCGTTGAGCTTGCTGGGTGGCGCGATCAGGTGATGCCTACTGCGATTCCCACCAAGGCCAGTCCTGCGGTGATGCCCTTGATTCGTTCGTCCCAGTCATCCGGGACGTCCATGGCCTCCAGCTCCTGGATGTTGAGGTCCAAGGCTTTGAGTGCTGTGCTGTTCATGTACTCACCTCCTCTCTCTTGCCGCTGCTAGATCGCCCGTTGGGCCTGACAAGACGTGGTGTCCTCTCGCCGCTGTGGTGAGGACGTGGTGAATCTGGGCGGCGTCAATGCCGCGAAGCATGGGAAGCGCTCCGCCCCAATTTTGGATAGCGGCTTCCGTGGTCCGGAGCAGCGTTTCCTCGCCTATGGTCTCCAGCCCGGCGATGCCCCACCGCCGCATCAGATAGGTGATGCCGGGAGCCGGTTCAGGATCCAGGGCAGGGACCGCCTCGGTAACCATGGACCACAGGTGTTGGAGGCGCAGGCGGTCTCCCCAAGCTGCAGCACCGTGGGAGATTTCCTCCCAGATGGGACCGATCACGGAGGCTGTTGCCGTCATCTTTCTCGCCCCGGTGGCGTACGCGAGCTCGTTCGCGAGGTACCAGTGCCTCGCCCCGTAGGGATTCCGGCCCATGAGAGCCCATCCCGTGTGCGTCTCCATGCTGAGCCGTGCCGCGGTCAGCCGCAGCTCCGGCGCATCGAACCTCGTCAGTTGCTCACCCAACCGGACTATCCGTTGGATGAGGACATGGCCGTCGTCGTCGAAGATGCTGCGCTGGCTGCCAACCATGGTCCCGGCCACCCGCAGAAGAGCTTCAAACAGGCCTTCAAAAACCAGATACTTGGGCAGGGTGGCGAGGTGTCCGGCGTCGAGCACTGCAACGTCACCTGCCAGGTTGCGGGAGGCTATCAGGCGGCGTCCGACGGCGGTGTCCAGGCACGCGACAGCGCTGACTTCAGCGCCGGTCCCCACGGTGGACGGCATGAGAATGGTTTTGGGGCGTTCCTTGGGGTTCGTGACGGGTGGCAACACCAACAGGCCGGAGCGTTTGGCGTGGCGTTCTGCAAATATGGTCAGAGCAGGGTCGGCCGTGAAGAGCGCGGCGAGCTTGACCGCGTCCAGGACGGAGCCGCCACCTAGTCCCACGATGGTCTGAAGACCGTTTTCGCGGATGAAGCTGCCAACGTTCCTCAGCGTTTCCACCGTGACTGGCGCCGCGGTCAGTTCCAGGACGGCTGATCCTTTGAGGTCACCTGCAAGGAGTTTGTCGCGGTGTCCTGCGAGCTCCTTGTCCACTACCAGGCCCGTTCGGCCCCGGGTGAGGCTGCCTACATACTTGGGTGCCATCCCGTCGTCGGCAATGACGCATCGGGTCCTCAACCCGTGATCGGCAATCATTCAAAAACTCCGTCCCGGGTGGCCGTGACCAGGCCGGCTTCAACGGCGGCCTGAAGCTCTTCAAAGTTCTCCTCGGTGTAGGTGAGTGCAGGCAACAGCTGGATCCGTCCAGGCCCTGGCTGCACCATAGCGCCGGCCTGGTGGATGTTCCGCACCACAGCCAGGACTCCCTCGGATGAGAGAGGCATGCCGTTTCTGGAGTGAAGCTTCAGGCCACGCATGCAGCCGCGACCAGTTGCGTTCCCTACCCCGGGGATGCGTTGGAGGTCTTCAATGAGCTTGTTGAGGCCCTCTGCTACCTGCTTATTCAGGGTGTGGTGGTCCAGCCGCTTCATCTCAGCGACGGTGCTGAGGATGGCTGCACACGTAGCCGGGGTGCCAGCTTGGGTTTCTCCGTGAACGAAGATGGACTCTGTTGCGTCAAAAAGTTGGGTCACGCGTTGGGCTATCAAGAGGGCGGCGCATGCGCTGGTGCCATTAGTCAAGCCCTTGGACGTGACGATGATGTCCGGCTGTTGGGGCCATGTATCCGAGACGAACCAGCCGCTCACCCTGCCGAAGCCGGTGGCAACCTCGTCCGCGACCAGCAGGAAGCCATGCTGGTTCCGGTGCTTGATGACCTCTTCAACGAAGGCGCCCGACACCGATTCCGCGCCCGAACCCAGAACGGGCTCCATAATGACCGCAGCGATCCGGTGGCCTTCCCTGTGCATCAGCCGGGTCAGTTCCGCGGCGTCGTCGTCGAATCTGATGTGGCGGATGTTCCGACGATCGACCCCGTAGACCGCTTGGCCGAGTTCATCGCCGCTGAGGGCCTGGCTTCCGTAGGTCAGCCCGTGGTAGCTGCCGCTCAGGCCAACGATGAGCTTCCGCTCGGGCTGCCCGTTCACAACGAAATACTGGCGGGCGAGTTTCATGGCCGCGTCGTTGGCCGCTCCGCCGGAAGTAGAGAACACCACCCGTTGGAAGTCCTGTGCGGGCAGGCTCAGGAGGGCTCTTGAAGCTTCCACGGCTTTCCCGTGAGACGTGCGAAATAGCGGAAGATAGGAGGCGGTGCGAAGTTCTTTGGCAATGGCCTCGGCTATCCGTTGGTTTCCGTAACCGAGGATGGTGTTCCACAGACCGCTCTTTGCGCACAGCCTTCGCTGGCCGTCCGCGAAGGTGACGTGGACGCCGTCGGCGCTGACTGCCGTGTAGCTGGACTCATTGAAGTCGTGTTGGGTAACCAGCGGAACCCAGAGGGGAAGTTGTGTCCTTGGGGTAGGAAGGACGGGCACCGCGGTCATCGGAGCTCACCCATAAGGTGGATACCGAGTTGTTCGAAATGGGTGACTACCGCCCTGGCCGCACCTTCAGCCGCACCAGCTGAAATCTTGAGAGCGGGTGACACCACTCTGGCGGCAGCCTTGATGTCCCGCACATTGGAGACGGCCTCAACGATGGCCGCGGCGTCCACACCGATCTTGAAGAGCCGGCCTGTCTTCGTGTCCAGAAGGGTGTGCTCTGCCGCCCTCTTGAGGATAAAGGGAGCGCTCGCAGACGGCACGCCGTCTTTGAGGGTGGCGCCGTAAAGGCTGACGCCGAATCCGACCAGGTTTGTATTGGCTCTGTCTTCTCGCGGAATGAACTTCCAAGCATCTAAAGCGGCAAGGTAACGCGGGATCCAGGGCTTCGGCTCAAGGGAGTCTTGAATGTCCCAAGGGTAATAGACAGCGGCGACGGCGGACTCCGGCCTCAATGACACGGCCCGGACTCTGATATCCGGCAGCGAATCGCCTACCTTGCCGATTTTGGTGCCGTAGGGCCCGGTCCTGACGGAGCCATCCCCCGTGATGTGAAGCCGTGTCAGCAGAAGATTGTCTTTCGCTGCCCCGCTCAACAACCCCCGCTCTGCCAGAACAGTGTTGACTTCGATGAGCTGCTGAACAAAATGGCCGGAACTGATAGCTTCTTCTGCGTCGTCGAAAAAGGCCTGCCAGTCTTCCTTCGTGGTGATCCTGGCTACCGTCACGCCCACTAGGTTCACAAAAGGTATGGCCACATAGTCTTGGATTTCCAAGCTGAGGGTGCCATCAACCAGGAGCTCTTCACCAGCGGCATCGAAGGACCCCGATACCGTGACGATGCCTTCGTCGGCTTTGTCCCCGTTCAGAACCAGAACCGTAGAGCCCTCACCGGCAAGCGACTTTGCGTAACCGGCGTGCTCGGGATTCTCAACAAAAATGACGTGCCCCGGTATCCGTCCGGGTACCCCCGTAATCCACTGATCCACGGCGGCGGCAATGCTCTGTTGCTGACTCAGCTTCAATTCCCCAACCCCAATAGTTGTCTGCTCCAGCAGCCCCGCATTTAATCGGGGCTGCGTTCTGAGAAGGACACTATGGGCGGGGTGATACGCCACAGAGTGGAAAGACGGAACTAGGTGGTGAATTGGCCGGAATTAGGCGTGATTTGGGTATACCTAGCTGACCTACCGGGGGTGTCCTAGGTGTTCGGAGCTGGGTCCACTTTCGGGCCGTGCAGACGAGTTCGTTGGATCAGGTGAGGGAGCCCGCCAACTAATCAGCGGGAGCGCCGGCCATCGTCATACGTCGCCGAGTTTCCGCTCCACTTCCGCGCCTTGGGGTGTTTCGAACCTTGCGGAGAGACCCCTAGGTGAGAAGTTGAAGGTGACGCGAGCACCGCCGTCGACGTTCCACCGAGCAGTTTTGGCTTTTTCGAAGTCCCGTAGGGCTGGCTTCCCCCATTTTGCTTCGCCCTCGCGAACCATGAGCGTGAAGGAATCGCTCAGGAAGGCGGTGGACTCGGGTGTTACATCCCGGATGGTGTCCGACGTGTCCAGGCTCAATTCCCTCATCACGTTCTTGACGTCGACGGTCATAACATCAGCGGTTGTGAAGTTGGATACTGTGTTCATCAAATATGGCGTGTCGTTGTCGACTTCGATGGTCCACCCGAACCTCTCCACAGCACGCTGTTGGGCCTCGGCCTCCGGCATAGGCCATGGCGCAGCAATCCAGAAGTCCATGATGTCGCAGACCTCAGCGGGGGGCATTGATTTCCAGGTCACTTGTTGCGTCCTCTTTCCAGTTTTTCGCTCTTTGCTCTTTCCAGCCAGACTCTCCAGGCGTTATAGCTGAAGAAGGTGAAGTTGTACCCGGCGGCGGCCGCAGCATCCTTCAACGTCTCACCCACTCGGAAAACGGGTCGGCCGTCATCGGCCTCGATGGACTGAACGATCTCGGTGTCCGTGGCATTGAGCATGTGGATCAAGGGGTACGCGGTCCGGAAACTCTCGGAGCCTCCCATGAAATGGACCCAGTGACCGCGTCCCCAACGAATCTCCGTGCCGTTTGCCCCGACTTTTACGTCAACCCCTTTCAAGCTAAACGCCTCTACAGAACCGTGGTCCGCGACAACGACAAGTCCTTGGTCTCCCGGAAGAACAGGACCACCACAACGGCCGACACCAGTGCCATGCCCATCAGGTAGAAGGCCGGGGCCAACGGCGAGCCAAAGCCCGCTACCAAACCGGTGGCAACAAAGGGAGCGGTTCCACCAAACAGCACGTAGGCCAGTGTGTACCCGATCGCGGAGCCGGAGGCCCGAACCGACGACGGGAACATTTCCACCAGAGCCGGAACATTGGATGTGCCGATCACGGCCACCAACGCACCCAAGACACTCGTCCCCAGGATCGCGAAACCGAGACCCAACGGCATGATCGAGAACGCCGGAATAGTCATCACCACGAAGCCAACACACGCCACCAGCAGCATCCGTTTGCGGCCGTACCGGTCACTGGCACGAGCGGCCAGAGGACAGACTGCCGTGTACACCAGCATGGTGATCACACTGGTGATCATGGATTCGGCCGATGAATAGCCGAGGCTCGAGCTCATGTACGCGATCATGTAACTGCTCATCAGGTAGTAAGCGATGGCGTTGGTGATGCTGTAACCGAAGAGCGTGAAGATCTGGCGGGAACACATGCGGATGGCGTCGCCCAAGGGCCGCTTGGCAACTTCACCCTTATTCTCGAGGCCACGGAACACCGGGGTGTCGTCAACCTTTGACCGTATATACAGTCCGATCAAGCCCAGCGGCGCCGCGAGCAGGAACGGAATCCGCCAGCCCCAGGCCTGCAAATCGGCAGGACTCAATGTCGCGGTGATCGCAGCACCCAGCAGAGCACCTGCAACCGAAGCCAGGCCAACGGTGGCCGGGATAATGCTGGCGTACGTTGCCCGCTTGCCTTCCGGAGCGTACTCCACGATGAATGCGGACGAACCCGTGTACTCACCACCGGTGGTGAAGCCCTGAACCGCGCGGAATAGGAACAGAAGGATCGGAGCCCACACGCCAATCACCGCGAACGTCGGCAGGATACCGATACAGAACGTCGCCGCGCTCATGATCAGCACACACAGGCCGAGCATCTTGTTACGGCCGATCCGGTCACCGTAGCGTCCAAAGAAAGCCGCCCCCAGCGGCCTGGCGATGAAGCCGCCGGCGAAGATTGCCCACACGGCCAGAAGTGACGCCGTCGTGGAGTAATCCGGGAAGAAGAGCTTCGCGATGGTGACGGACATGACCGCATAGGCCGCGGAGTCGAACCATTCAACGAAATTTCCGACGGCGGCTGCCGCGGCGACGCGCTTCAGGCTCCGGCGCGGGGAAGACTCAGTGTCAGCAACTTTCTCGGTCATCGTATTCATGATTGTTGTCCTTCGGGGCGGGGAGAGGCTACAACGTGTGGGAGTTCGCGGAGCTGGGCCCGCTGGACTTTTCCGGTGGCCGATTTCGGCAGCGCGGAGACGTATTCAATAAATCGTGGGTACGCGAAGCGGGAGAAGTTCTCCTTCACGTGGGCCACGATGGCTTCGCTCAGTTCCGCTCCCCCAGCGTGACCGGGCATCAGTTCGATCCAAGCCTTGATGGACTGGCCGCGAAGCTCGTCCGGCACACCGGTGACGGACACGTCCCGCACGGGATCGAGTTCGCGAATGACTGCCTCCAGCTCATAGGGTCCAACCCGGTATCCGGACGTTTTGATGACGTCGTCGGTCCTCCCCAGGAACCAGACATAGCCGTCGTCGTCCGCGTAGGCCTGGTCCTTGGTGTGGTACCAGCCGCCCCCGAACGCGGTTGCGGACGCCTCCGGCATGTTCCAGTATCCCAAGGGAAATTGGGGGTTGGAGCGCGCCCGGAGGCAGATCTCGCCGGTCTCGCCGGTGGGAACTTCCTGTTCATTTTCGTCCAGCAGGCGGACTTCCCATCCAGGAAGTGGACGCCCCATGGACCCGGGCTTCACCGGCACATCCGGGTAGTTGCCCAGCAGCGGGTAGGACTCCGTGGAACCGTAGTAATCCAGCAGCGTCACCCCGTACTGCCCCTCGAACCAAGTGATCAGGTCCGGCGTTAGCGGCTCATTGGACGAGCAAACCGTCCGCAGGGACAGCGGAAAGCGAGCACCGGCGTCGGGCACGTCTTCGCGCATCTTCCGCAGGAACGTCGGGTTGACCAGCGCGCTGGTGACGCGGTGGCGGCTCATGGAGTCCAGCAGGGCTGCGGGCTCGAAGCCGCCACTGGGACGGAAAACCAAGTGCGTTGCACCAAGCCGGAGCGGGCCCATGAGCTTGGCCAACGACCACGCCCAGTCCCCCGCACCATAAAACACGTCGCCGTCGCCGATCTGGTGGCAATACTCGAACTCGTTGTGGCCAAGCAGCGTCCGGTGCGCGTGGACGATCCCCTTCGCCCGACCAGTGGTGCCCGAAGTGTAGAAGATGAGGGCGGGGTCGTCGGCTTTGGTTTCGACATCCTCGAATTCGGTGTCCGCTTCCGTAATGGCCGGCCCGTCGATGTCAATGAACGTGCCTTCGTAGTCCCCGAAGAGGTGCCTCGCGGACTCCTCGGCGATGATCACCGACGCGCCGCTGTCCTCCAGCCGGAAACGGATCGGCTCAGCCGCCCACAGCAGGGACATCGTCACAAGGATGGCGCCGGTCCGGAGCACACCGAGATACGCAGCCGGAGTGTCGGAACGCTGAGGGAGGAGGACGGCGACGCGGTCGCCCTTCTTGATGCCGGCGTTTTGCAGGGCGGCAGCGATTTGCCGGGAGCGGTCCTGGATTTCGCCCCAGCTCACCTCGCGTTGACCTTCGACGGCGGACTCCAGGATGAGCGCGCGCTTGTCTCTTGGGTGCCGGTCGGCGACGTCGACGGCCATGTTGTAGAGCTCAGGCACCTCCCAGCGGTGGCTGTCCCGCAGTTCGGTATAGCGATCTTGGGTTGCTGTGGTTGTCATGGTTTTGCCTCCTGCTTCTGCTTCGCGGGTTAGCGGCGGCCGGCGAGGAAGCGGGCCATTTCGCGCTGCGGTTCGCCGGTGCCGTAGGCCTCTCGGTGGACGCGCTTGGCTTCTGCCATGGCATCGGTGAGGTCGTCGTCTTCCAGGCTGCGCAGGCGGTTCTTGGTCAAGCGGACCGCACCCGGAGGAAGGAGGCTCAAGCGCGAGGCGAGTTCCTGGGCGTAAGCCAGCACGCCGCCGTCGTCCGCCAAGTAGTTGAGGAGGCCGAGCCGCTGGGCCTCGGCCGCATCCACCAGCTCGCCGGTGAGGACGAACTGGGAGGTCTTGGACTTGCCGAGGATGCTCCACATGGCCCAGATACCGGTGATGCTGGGGATGCCGGAGAGAACTTCCGGCTGGCCCATGCGGACTTTGGAATCTCCCACGCGGAGGTCCGCGAGAAGTGAGTACTGGAAACCGGAGCCAGCGGCGACGCCGTTGACCGCGGCGATGGTGATTTGGTCCAGGTTGCGGACTGCCCGGTAGAGGCGGTCAAAGCCGTCGATCCAGGCTTCCGCTGACTCGTGATCCTCCGGGTTCATGGACGCGGTCTCGGCCAGGTCCTGTCCTGCGCAGAACGCGCGGCCGCTGCCGGTGAGGATGACCGTGCGGACTTCGTCGTTGCCCTTGAGGCCTTCCAGATAGTCGATGAGTTCGCTGCGCATGGCCTCGGTCCAGGCGTTGAGCTTGTCCGGGCGGTTGAGGGTGATGATGGCGGTGGGGCCGGTTTGTTCGAAGAGGACGTCCTGGGACATTGGGGAATTTCCTTTGGCTCATTGGGGCTTCTTGATTCCCATCTGACCATCAGCGAATGTGACCCGTCTAACATCAATATCTACTCAGCTTGATACCAAACTGATATGGTGCCGCGATGGACCTTCACCATCTCAAGTACTTCGTGGTGCTCTCCGAGGAACTGCATTTCGGGCGCGCGGCACAGCGTTTACACATGGCCCAGCCGCCACTCTCACAGCGCATCAAGGACTTGGAAAAAGAGCTCGGCGTCCTGCTGTTTCATCGTCGGCGCACCGGCGTGGAGCTGTCCGAAGCCGGGGCTTTGCTGCTGGAGCACGCGCGTGGGGTGCTGGATCACGTGGCCATGGCGCAGGAGTCGATGCGGCGGATCCGGCCCGGCGCTTCGGGCATCCTGCAGGTGGCGGTACCGCCGGACACGAATCCTGTTGCGTTGTCCACGATGGTGTCTTCTTTTGCTGCGTCTGCTCCCGACGTTCTGCTGAACCTGCACGAGCTCACCACCGTTGAGCAGGTTGAGCGACTGCGCGACGGCGAACTGGACGTTGCGGTGGTGCGTCACCCTTTGAGCAGCGTGGGTTTCGAGTCGGGGCCGGTGTTCTCGCGGGCGCTGGGCGTGGTGATGAATGCTTCGCATCCGCTGGCTTCATTGGAGGCCGTGCGGCTGGGTGACTTGGCCGGGAGTCCGTTGATCATCTTCCCGCGCCACATGGCCCCGACCCTGTACGACTCATTCCTGCACACGTGCCGCGACGCCGGGTACTTGCCTGCAGCGATTGTGCACGCAAGGAACCAGCACTTCACGCACGGGCTGATCATGGCCGGCCGCGGAGTGCACTTCAATGAGGAGCCGTGGACACCATTGCCTTCGGGGATCGTGTGGCGGCCATTGGTTGGGGATCCGTTGGCTTGGCGGACGTCGGCGTTGTGGTTGAAGAGCCGACGGTCAGCTGAGACGGACGCGTTTGTTGCCGCTGTGGGGGCGGGGTTGGAGGCGGGTAGGCACGGGTGACTATCCACTGGGGATATCCACACTTTGATTCGTTGGACCTTTGGGGAGGACTCTAGGAAGTAGTGCCGTGTTAGCGTCAAGCCATGAAGCCAACTCCTCGAACCCTCCGAAGTCTTACGTTCTTCCTGGCAGGGTTTGTACCGTTCGCCATATTCTGGCCAATGTACGGCGCCGTAGCGGGATTTGGCATTGGCCTCCTGGTCGCAGCGATTGTCATTGCCGTTGATGCCGCACTTATCTCTCGCCGGAAAACCAGACGCGAGGTCCAGGTTCATCCGGCCTTGAGTGACCACGACTCGGCGTAACCACGGACGCCGGCAGGCGAATAACTTTCATTATTAACGTCGAAACTATACCGCTAACGGTATGGTTTCGACATTTTAAGAGCACGAAATTTATGGCAAAGTAATACCGTTTACGGTAGATTTTTGACATGAGAACAACCTATCGAGGCGTTCTGCGTGAGATCGCTTACGACAACCACGGCTATGTCACCACCGCGGATGCAGTGAGCGCTGGCGTGCCCGCTGTGGAGTTGCCAAAGCTCACTGCCCGCGGCGGCCTCGATCACATCGGATACGGTCTTTACCGTCTGACTGACATTCCTCCGACCGACGACGATCAATTCGCCGAAGCGACCTTACGCGCAGGAGACGATGCCTACCTTCGCGGAGAATCCGTCCTGGCCCTCCTCGGCTTGGGAGACGTGAATCCTACGAAAATTACCGTAGGCACCAGCCGTCGTATCCGCCGCGCAATGCCCGACTATGTGAAGATCACCCAGATGCAGGCCGGAACGAAGGTTACACGCTACCGCGGGATCCGCGCCCAGCTGCTCAGCGAAGCTCTGCTGGAATGTCGGGGCCAGGTCCCCAACACACGACTGCGGGATGCGGCAGTCAAGGCCCGCGCTGAAGGACTGCTGACCACGGCTGAGTGGAACCGTGTGCGCAAGGAGCTCGCCGAATGAGGTACGACAGCCCGCCCCGCAACCTCGCCGCTCTCAACCAGAGATTGAAGAACTTAGAGGTAGACGAAGCTCTCACCCTTCGCCGACGAACGACGATGGCTCTGGTCGTGATCGGACAAATGCTTCCCGAGGGTGCGGTGAAAGGCGGCAGTGCGATGGCACTGAGATACGGCTCCACTACAAGGTTCACCCGCGACCTTGATGCCGCCCGTGCAGGAGGTCTCGCGACGTTCCGCACCGACTTCGAAGAGCGCCTTGAGGAAGGGTGGGGTGGCTTTACTGGGCGGCTGGCAGAGCGAAAAGCCCCGAAGCCCAAAGGGATTCCCTCGTCATACGTGATGAAACCATTCGATGTGAAGCTCGACTACGAGGGGAAGCCGTGGTGCACAGTGCCCTTCGAACTCGGTCACAACGAGATCGGTGACGCTGACGATCCCGAGTTCACTCTGGCTCCCAGCATCACCGAAATGTTCACCTCTGTGGGCCTTCCCGCTCCAGACCCGGTAGCGGTAATGTCCACCGTCCACCAGATCGCCCAAAAGATACACGCGTCCACCGCCCCCGGTAGTGACCGCGCCCGAGACCTTGTGGACCTGCAGATCCTGGGCGCACGCGAGAAGCTGGACCTAGCGATGGCCCGGGCCACTTGTGTTCGTCTTTTCGGCTACAGAAGGGCCCATGCTTGGCCTCCATCCGCTGTGGAGGGCCCCGATTGGCCGAACCTCTACACGGTGGCCGCCGAGGGCCTTGACGTCCTCCCTGATGTCGCTCCCGCCATCGAGTGGCTGAACAAGTTCATCGCCCGGATTGACCAAGCCTCGCCAACCGATCAACTGTCGCTGGCTGAAGATTAGAAAGGCCCCCGCCAACACCGTCAGCCCTTACGGCACTGGCATGCGCCAGTTCTGGGCTCACGTCATCGTCGGAAGCTTGTCTAGGTTAGCGGCGTCGTCGTCGGGACCGTGACACCTTGAAGGTGTTCGCGCCTAACGCTAATCTGCAGACACAAGTAATGAGGACTGCAGGTTCGCTAGGAGCACGGCATGAATTTGCTGAGCCAGATACTCGCGGGGGCCACCGGCCTTGCGCTGATAAGCGTTGGCGTCCTGGAGATCTTCTTCCATGGTGATCAACGCTTCCACCGGATCTTTCTGATCCGACCAGACGACGTGCGGGCAGTACGGATGTGGGCGATGAACGTTGGCGCCTACAACATAACCTTTGGCCTTGGAATCGCAGTTGGTCTATGGCTGGTGAACTTCTCCGGCACTCCCGCGAGTGGGTCAGCGATAGTTATTTTCTGCTGCGCCTGCCACGTCTTCCTTGGTTTCTGGCTGTGGGTCACAGAGAGGCGGCTTCTGCTCAGCGCCATCGGCCAAGCACTCTTTCCCCTACTCGCGATCGTTTTCTTCATTGTCCTGCACTAGGGCGTGGACGGATCTATCGGGATGCCTCACCTGGCACGATCGACGTCAGTGGTGAAGCCTTTCTTCCTGGTACGTTCTTGCAGAGTCTCAAGTTCTTGGAAGAAGGTCACTTGCCAGCCATCAGGACCCTGCACTCTGCCGTTAATGGTCTCGAACGGAGTTCTCCTTGGAGGTGCGAGCACCTCTAACCCAAATTCTTCGACGGAGGTCATTGCAGCTTCGGTGTTGTCTACCTCCAGGGCTATCCGAAGCGTAGGACCTTTGGAAGATGGTGCGTCTTCGATGGCGTCGATGTTGCGAACGTGTGTGGGTGTGGCGAGCTCAATTGTGGCCGTGGCGACGTTCAGTATTGCCACTCGATCCTCCCCATCGGTTGCGAAAGCTGGCTGTTCCGGGAGACCAAGGACGTCGCGGTAAAAGCGCAGGGCGCTATCGAAGTCGTCTGTTTCGATGATCAAACGCAATTGCTTGGGAGGCCGTGAAAGAGTCATGTCCATCATTTTGGAGGGTGACATGCGTGTCAGGTGCAAGCCCGTATCGATCTCCCAGCCGTTTCAGCTGCCGAAGTTCGGCTTCGACGGATTCCTTCTCGCTCTCCAGTCGCGCTTGCGCAGCTGTTATGGCTGCCAAGAGCAGGTCGCGGTCTCTTACGGGATTGACCAGGGCAGGAAGCAGCGTGCGGATTACGGAACTGCAAAAACCAGCCTCAAACAAGTCTTGGATCTGAAGCACACGACGCTCATCCTCGTTCGAGTAAATGCGGTGACCTGCCGAAGACCGCTGCGGCTCAAGCAGGTCTTGCTGTTCGTAATAGCGCAGGGACCTGACGCTGACGCCAGTCCTCGTGGATAATTCTCCAATCCTCATACAAACATCTTCGTTGATTTCTGCCGCCCGTTAATCGATCCCAACGTACAGCTGGCCCTGATCATGTTGGCGGGCGTCTGTGACAGCATGAGGCTATGAGCGCGCAACTTGAGGTTCCGCGGTTGGAAGACCTGAATGATCTCGCAATTGATGCCCCTCAAGCTAGAGCGTTCAGCAGGCTTGTGTAGGTCTCCTCGATTTCCCCTCTGCGACTGTGGATGACTAAAGCAGAGGGACGGGCATGAAGCCCACTGGTCAGGCTGTCGTACATTGACTCCAGCAACGTGGAGCCGCCGTTCTGTTCCACAATTGCCGTTACCTTGGCGTGCCAAGGATCGTGGTTGTCTCCGCGAGCGTAGAACCGCTCTACTGAGGACTCTCCAGTGTCCATGAGTACTACCTCTCGAAAGGCCGCGCCAGCCTTCAGCGCAATGCCGGTGAACAACCCGATTTCCTCGTCGGCGTCGAGAAATTGCGGCATGATCACTCGATGCCCTCCCGCCAGGTGCGTGGCGGCCATGTTAAGAGCGATGGGGCGGACCTGAGCCCCAGCCGCCTGAAAATCCTCTTGCCAGCCGCCAATGAGGCACCGGACCTGATCGACGTCCAAGTTCAACGTTCCGGGATGGCGGTCTGCAAAGAGTCTGGCGAGAGTGGACTTTCCGATGCCCGGCGGGCCGTTCAGCAAAATCAATTCTGCCCCTGGTTGGTCACTCACTGGCCAGTTGAACTTTCCTGGGTTTGCAGACATGCATGACACTCTAGGCGCTAGAAGAGAACTATCACTCGACACATCCCTCTCTTCCAGGGTGTGCATCAGCGTTCGGCTGGACGGAAACAGATACGGGTTTGCCTTCCGATGACTTCGCCAACCATCAGCGCTATCGGATCACGGGGATTGACTTAGCGGCGTCCCCATCAGTCCAAGAGTCCGCCAGCCACTCGCCCCTCCGGACGTTGACGCAGGGACATCAAGGCGAGGGCGTACAGAAGACCGCGGGCCACGCCGAATAACCACGGGAACGGTAGGTCGAAGCCCAACCAAAACACTGCCTCCACAGGGAGAAGGGCCAGGCCAAGAACCAGCCCGGACCGGCGCCCCTTCCATACGAGCCAGGCCGCCCACGACGCCACCAACACCACGACGAGGAACGCCATGAGCAGCGACACGAAGGCCCAGCTTTGCAGGCCGTCCCACGGCCCCGCGTACATCGGGAACAGGTCCATGAACATCGGCAGGTACCCGTTTTGCAGGAGATGGATGCTGACGGGGATCGCTGGAATTCCGAACGCCGCAGCGTAGATCCAAGTCAGCACTGCCGCCACACGCGCCTTTTGCATAGCCTTCCTCATTTCGGAAATCTCGGATGAATCCGGCCCCGGATAAGTCCAGTGTGGAACAGAGCATTCACCGGCGGAAGTGGCTAATGCTTTAGAGAAGCGCAGCAACCTTCTGGGCAGTCGCCTTGGCCGATCCCGGATTCTGGCCGGTGACCAGGTTGCCGTCCGCAATGGCGTAGGAGACGAACGGGAGCAGAGCTTTCTCATAGATTGCTCCGCGTGCTTTCATCTCTTCCTCCGCGTTGTATGGCACCAGCTTGTCGACGCGAGCCAGCACTTCTTCCTGCCACGCGAAGCCGGTCACCTTGCGGTCTTTAACGAGGAGGCTGCCATCCGAAAGCCTGATGTTCAGAAGGCCGCAGTACCCATGGCAGACCGAGGACACAATGCCGCCCCGTTCCCAGATTTCGCGGGTGATCCTCTGCAATCCTTCGCTGTCAGGGAAGTCGTACATCACTGCATGGCCGCCGGTGAAGTAGATGGCGTCGTAGTCGGCCGAGTTGATGCTTTCAGGGGCGGCCGTGTTTTCGAGAAGGGCCATCCGAGCTGGGTTGTTGTGCCACGATTTGGCCGCTTTGTCGTAGCTGGGGAATTTCAGTGAGCGAGGTTCCAACGGGGCCCGTCCGCCTTGTGGGCTGACAATGTCCTGTTCGAAACCGCGCGCCTCGAACACTTCCCAGGCGTGAACCAGCTCGGATAGCCAGAGGCCGGTCTGGTGTGAAGGATCCTCGTAGTGGCTGACATTGGTCACGACGTGAAGGATGCGTTTAGTCATGCTCATTCTCCTGAGGGTGGTGGCCGGATCGGGACTAACCGCCCGATTTGTTGTTGTTCAGCGCGAAGAGCGCCCCAACCGCCGACTTCACGCGAACTGCAACGTCGTCGCTGGTTTGTGGCCGTAACTTGCCGTCGAGATGAAGGAACGCCAGCCCGTGCGCCACGCTCCACAGCGCGATGGACAGATTGGAGTTGTTCGCGTCCGGGAAAAGGCTCCCTATCGCTTGGTTCAACATCTGGTGAAGCTGCTCCGAGGCGTGTACGCGTTCGCTGTCCTCCTGGTCGCATTCGTTGCCGAACATCAATCGGAATACGGCGGGCCGTCTCAGAGCGAACGCAACGTAGGCCACCCCGAGTGCCGTGATCACATCTTCGGGCGCCGCGGATACCGCCGGTGCCGCGAGCTCCGCAAGCTCCGCAGCGTCCGCAGGCTCAGCCAAGTCAGCCAACGCCGCCTCGAGGTCCGCCCGCAGGTCTCTGAATCCCTCGATCGCAACCGCACTGTCCAGCGCTTCCCGGTCCGCGAAGTGCCGGTAAGGCGCTGTGGGTGACACTCCCGCGCGTCGGGCAACAGCCCGCATCGAGAATGGCTCACCCGCTTCCAGGCTCTCAATCGCCGCAGCGAGCAGGGCTGCACGAAGATCACCGTGGTGATACGGCTTGATCGATGTTGACACTGCTAACTTCGCCTCCTACGCTGATGTAAGCAGTGCAAACATACCGCATTGCGAATCCAATGTCATCCGATAAAACAAAGGTTGAAATGCAGACCATACTCGGCGCCAACGGCCAGATCGCCGTGGAACTAGCCCGCGAGCTACACCGCGCCCACACCTCCGATCTCCGGTTGGTGAGCCGCAACCCACGCAAGGTGAGCGAGTCCGACGTCGTCATAAGTGCGGACCTGCTCGACGCCGGGCAGACGGCTGCCGCTGTTAGGGGCAGCGACATCGTGTATTTCACCGCGGGCCTGCCGGCGAAAACTGAACTATGGGAGGCGCAGTTCCCTACGATGCTCCGGAACGCGCTGGACGCGACGCGTGAGGCCGGGGCCAAATTCGTCTACTTCGATAACACCTACATGTACCCGCAGGACGATCGCGTCCAGACTGAAGAGACGCCGTTCGCTCCCAACGGGCGTAAAGGCGAGGTCCGCGCGGCAATGGCATCCATGGTGCTTGAGGAGATGGCCCGCGGCGACATTCCCGTCCTCATCGCCCGCGCTCCCGAGTTCTACGGGCCGGGGAGGACGCAGAGCTTCACCAACGCCCTGATCATCAATCCTCTCAAGGCCGGAAAAAAGCCCCGGGTCCCAGTGCGGGATGACCGACTACGAACACTCATCTGGACGCCGGACGCCAGCCGTGCACTTGCGCTCCTGGGCAACACGCCGGACGCCTATGGTCAGACGTGGCACCTTCCCGTCGCCGAAGAACGGCCGACCTACCGGGAGTTCGCCACCATGGCCAGCAAAACGTTCGGCCAGGAGCCCGGCTTCACCCTCGTTCCCCGGTGGATTCTCAACGCAGCCGGGCTGTTCTCGCCGCAGGTACGGGAACTAAGGGAACTTTTGCCGCGCTACGAGCACCACAACCGCTTCGACTCCACGAAGTTCAGCTCGCGCTTCCCTGAGTTCGCGGTCACCAACTACCGCGATGGCCTGGCTCTTATCCACGCGGAGGCCACCGTCGTTCCGGCTAACTAACGGCAACCCGTTCTGGAACCTCCGTCACCACACTTCTGTTCCGCGCCGACTCTTCGACGGCGGCCAGCACCCGCTGGACCTGGAGCCCGTCAGCGAACGACGGCGATGGCTGGGTTCCGTCGCGAACGGCAAGGAGGAAGTCGCGAACTTGGTGGGTGAAGGTGTGTTCCCAGCCGATGACGTGACCCTGCGGCCACCATGCTGCAGCGTAGGGGTGCTCGGGCTCATTGACCAGGATCCGCCGGAAGCCCTGCTCCCTCACCGGAAGCGTAGCGTCCAGGAAGCCGAGTTCGTTCAGGTTCTCCAGATCAAACGTCAACGACCCCAAAGACCCGTAGATCTCTATCTTCAAAGAGTTCTTCTGTCCGGTAGCCACTCGTGACGCTTCTACCGACGCGCTAAGGCCGCCGGTCAGGCCCAAAGTTGCCCACGCGGCGTCGTCGACCGTCACTTTCTCCAGTCCAGTGGCACCGGGGCGCTCGGCCACAAAAGTCCGCAACGTTCCGGTCACCTCAGTAACGGTCTGACCCGTCAGGTGCTGGACCTGGTCTATGGCGTGCGAGGCAATGTCCCCCAGCGCCCCGGACCCGGCTGTCTCCTTGCGGAGCCGCCAACTCATGGGGACGTCGACGTCGGACAGCCAGTCCTGCAGGTAAGCGGCACGGATGTGCCGCACAGTTCCGAGACGTCCTTCGGCAATCAGCTCCCGAGCCAAGGCCAGCGCAGGAACGCGGCGGTAGTTGAAGCCGATCATCGACTGCACTCCCCGGACCCGGGCCGCGGCGGCCGCTTCCGCCATCAATTCAGCCTCACCCAGAGTGTTGGCCAGCGGCTTCTCCACGAGTACATGCTTCCCGGCAGCCAGAGCTCCCAGAGCGATCTCCGCGTGCATCCAACCGGGCGCGCAGATATCCACGATGTCGATGTCGTCCCGCGAAATCACGGAACGCCAATCGGTCGCGGACTCGGCCCAGCCATACTTCGCGGCGGCCTCCGCCACCGCCAAGGCGTCCCGGCCAACGAGCACTTTCTGTTCGAAGGCCGGGACGTCGAAGAAACTGGCCACGTTCCGCCACGCGTTCGAGTGGGCTTTCCCCATAAAGGCGTAACCAATGGCGGCGACGCCCAACGGACGGCCACTAGGAAGAGAAACGGTCATGACCTACTCGAACCAACCCCGGGCCGGGTTGGAAACCTCCGGCGCATCGCGGAAAACGCCGGGTTGAGCAACCCAACCCACGCCGTTGGCGATGACCTTCTGGATCTGCGGCTGGTGGTACACCGGGTATTCCTGGTCGCCCGGGCTGAAGTAGAAAATCCGGCCCTTGCCGCGGGAGAAGGTCACGCCGGAGCGGAACACCTCGCCGCCCTCAAAGGAGCTGATGAAGATCAGGTCGTCGGGCTCGGGAATGTCGAACAATTCGCCGTACATTTCCTGCTGCGGAATCACGATGGGGCTTTCAACCCCAGCCGCGATCGGATGCGACGGCTTGACCGTCCATACGAGCTCGCGTTCGCCCTCGTTGCGCCACTTCAGCGAGCACGTGGTCCCCAACAATCGAGTGAAAATCTTGGCGAAGTGCCCGGAGTGAAGCACCACAAGTCCCATGCCGCCGAGCACGTGACGCTGCACGCGCTCCACCACTTCGTCACTGACCTCGCCGTGTGCGATGTGCCCCCACCAAAGCAGCACGTCGGTCTGCTCCAGCACCTCTTCAGAAAGGCCGTGTTCGGGATCGGCGAGTGTCGCCGTCGTGATTTCGGAGTCCGGGTAGAAGCCGCGCAGCCCGGCGGCGATAGCGCCGTGGATTCCTTCCGGGTACATCTCGCCAATGGTTGCAGGCTCGTTGCGGGCCTCATGCACGGCCTCGTTCCAGACGACAATCTTCAATTTCGCATCAGACATTTCAGAGCACCACTTCACGTTGTTCAAGGGCGGATTTGTAGCAGGCATCGAGCACCAGGGCCCGGCTGAGGGCAAGCGAACCGTCGTGGCTTCCCCACACGGTCTCGCCACCGCGGACCGCGCCAATGAAGTCGTCGACGACAGCCTGGTGGGCTCGCCCGGGTTCGGCCACCACTTCGAAGTCGGCGTTTTCGCCGTCCTTCTCGGTGAAGACATGGACATCCGCGACCGGGTTCTCGGAGGCGCCCACCGAGCGCAAGTCCGCTCCGCCGTCGGTCCCGTAAACCGTGAAGTCCATCAGGTCCCGCTCGTCGCGATACGTGGCCCATCCCGCTTCGAGGATCAGGGTCCCACCGCCTTCCAGCCGGATGAACGCGGAAGCGAAGTCTTCCACTTCAAACTTGTGGCTGGAGTTCGACGCCGTGTACCGGGCGTTCCCGCCGAGGCCGCGAGGGCCCAGTTCGGAATGGGTGGACGCCGAGACGGCCAGCACCTTGGGCTCGCCCAGGAGGTGCAGCGAGTAGTCCAGGACGTGCACGCCGATGTCGGCAAGCGGGCCGCCTCCGGCGAGTTCCGGGTTGGTGAACCAGCTGCCCAGCATCGGAATGCCTTGGCGCCGGAGCCACGATGCCTTGGCGTAGTACGGGCGACCCAGCGTGCCGGCGTCGATCACTTCCTTGAGCGCCTGGATGTCGCCGCGGCGGCGGTGGTTGAACGCAACGTCCAGGACGCGGCCAGCCTTGCGGGCGGCGTCCACCATCTGTTGACCCTCGACGGCGTTACGCGCCAACGGCTTTTCGCTCAGCACATGCAGTCCCCGCTCAAGCGACGCAATGGCGATGGGCGCGTGCAGGAACGTCGGCACGGCGACGCTGACGGCGTCGAGGCCTTCAAGTTCGATCATGTCTTCCCAGCGGGCGAAGGCGTGAGGAATGCAGTACTCCTCCTTCAGCTGGGCAAGAAGATCAGCTTCCATGCCGGCGACGGCGACAATCTCGACGCCGGGGATGGTGCTGTATGCCTTGAGGTGCTGCTGGCCGGCCCAACCGATGCCCACAACTCCCACCTTGAGGGTTGCGGACGGGGCCTGCTGCTGAATGCTCACGTTGTTCCTGTTCTTTCTGGGGTTTCTAGGTTAGGGGTTAGCCTTTGACGGCGCCGGCCGTCATGCCGGAGACAATGCGCTTCTGGCACACGAGCACCAGGATCACCAGCGGGACGGTGATGATCACCGACGCTGCGCTGATGGTGCCGAGGGGTTGGTCGAACTCGCTGGTGCCGCTGAAGAACGCAATCGCCACCGGCACCGGCCGGGCTTCGGGCGAGGTGGTCAGCGTGACGGCCAGGAGGAATTCGTTCCAGACCGAGATGAACACCAGGATCGCCGTCGTCGCCAGGCCGGGGACCGCCAGCGGCAAAATCACCTTGCGGAAAGCCACAAACGGCGTGGCGCCATCCATGTACGCGGATTCCTCCAGCTCACGCGGAATCTCCTTGAAGAACGACGTCAGCGTGTAGATCGCCAGCGGCAACGCGAACGTCAGCTTCGGGATGATGAGGCCGAGCAAGGTGTCGTACAGGCCGATCTCGCGCCAGATGGAGAACATCGGCGCCGCGATGGCGATGGCCGGGAACGTGGTGACCGAGAGGATCAGCGTCAGGATCATCGCCTTGCGGCGCATCTTCAGTCGGGCAAGCGCATAGGCGGCGAAGGACGCGAACACCAGCGCCACTGTTGTAGTTACGACGGCGATAATCACCGAGTTGCGCAAGGCCAGGAGGAACTCGGGGTTCTGGAAGACCACCAGATAGTTCTCGAGGGTCGGCTGGCTCGGGAAGAGCTCGCCTTGGGACAGGCTTGCACCCTTCTTAAGGGAGGTGTTCACCAGCCAGTAGAACGGGATGAGCGAGAAAGCCATGACGGCCACTACGAACACCCATACCAAGGGATGCAGTTTCGATTCCCCACGCAAGCGACGCTTCGGCGCCTTGGGGCGCGTGGCGAGTTCCGCCGTCGGGCGTTCTGCAGTCAGCGTGCTCATTGTTCCTCCTTCGCGACGTCGCGGATGTTGCCGCCGGCGAAGCGGACGTAGATGACTGAGACCACCATGACGGTGAGGAAGGTCAGAATGGACAGCGCCGAGCCTTCGCCCACCAGCCGGTTTTCACGCAGTTGTGTGTAGGCGAGCATGGACATGGATTCGGTGCCGTTGGCGCCGCGGGTGAGCACGAACGGGAGGTCGAAGACGCGGAGGGCGTCCATGGTGCGGAAGATCGCGGCGAGGACGATCGCCGGACGCAGGAGCGGCAGGGTGATGTTGACGAAGGTCTGCCATTTGCTGGCGCCGTCGAGCTCCGCGGCCTCGTACGTTTCGGCGGAGATGACCTGCAGGCCGGCCAGGATGATGAGCGCTGCGAAGGGCGTGGTCTTCCAGACGTCGGCCATGACGATCACGGCCATCGCGTAGCCGTGCTCACCGAGCCACACAACGTCGCCGCCCGGCAGTCCCAGCGTGGAGAGGACGTTGGTGACCAGGCCCATGTTGGGCTGGAACATCGTTTGCCAGGTGATAGCGCTGACCACAGTGATGATCGCGTACGGCAGCAGCACCACGGTGCGCAGGACGGCGCGGCCCTTGAACGCGAGGTTGAGCAGCAACGCCATGGCCGTGCCGAGGACGAGTTCCAGGCTCACAGAGAGGCCCGCGAAGAGGAAGGTCTGACCGAACGCAGCCCACCACTCTTGGCTTGCCAGGGCGTTGATGTAGTTTTCCAGACCGACGAAGCGGGACAGGCCGGCGGTGCGGACGCTGTACTGGTTCAGCGAGAGCCAGATCGCGTAGCCGATAGGGACCGCCGCAACCAGCGCCATGATCACCAGCGACGGGGCAGTCATGCGGAACGCGAGCTTGCGCTCGGCGCGGTCGCGGCCACTCGTCTTTGCTGGGCCGCTGCTTGGCGGGATTGTTTTGATGGCCATGACTAGAAGCTCGCCTTGGCGGTGGTGATTTCCTCGGCCATCTTCTGCACGGCTTCCTCGGTGGAGGCGGTGCCGGAGAGGACGGCGTAGACGTTCTTGTAGATCGCCTGCGAGATCTGCGGGTAGACCGGGGAGATCGGGCGCGGCTTGGCGCCCTTCACCGAGGCGAGGAGTTCCGTGGCGAACGGCATCTTCTGGAGTACCGCGGCGTCAGAGTAGGCAGCTTCGTTGACAGGTGCTTGCGAGTAGTCCATGGCCACGTGCTTCTGCCAGTCCGGGGTGGTGGCGAAGTCGATGAACGCGACAGCCCCGGCCTGGTTGGTGGAGTGGGCAGAGATCGCCAGGTTCCAGCCGCCGAGCACGCCGGAGGCCTTGCCGCCTTCCCATGCCGGTAGCGGCGCGACGCCGAAGGTGGACGCCAGCGGTGTCGCGTTGAGCAGGCGGTAAACGTGCGGCCAGTTGCGCTGGTACCCGAAGTCGCCGGACTCGTAGGCGAGGCGTGCCGGATCTTCGTTGTAGGTGAGGACGGCGCGGTCGGCTGAGCCGTTCTTGAGTCCGTCGCTCATGAAGTTCAGGACGTCGCGGGTTTCCTTGGAGTCGATCTTGACGTCGCCCTGATCGTTGAGCACTTCGCCGCCTGCACTGTAGAGCATTTCGAGGAAGTTCACCGTGAGGCCTTCGTACTGCTTGCCCTGGTAGACGTATCCGTTCCCGGGAGCCTTGGCAGCTTCCGCGTAGAGCTGCTGCCAGGACTCAGGCTTGGCCACCTTGTCCTTCTGGTAGTAGATCAACCCGGCGTTGGTGAAGAACGGCGAGCCCCAGTATTTGTCCTGGTACTTGGTGGTTTCCACAGTGGAGGGAATGAGCCGGTCCTTGTTCGCTTCCACCAGCTTGGTCTGGTCCAGCAACCAGCCCTGGGAGGCGAACTCGGAGGTCCAGATGACGTCCGTGACGAAGAGGTCGCACTCCGTGGACTTGCCCTCGAGCCGCTGCACAATCTGCGTGCGGGCCTCGTCCGTGGTGGCGCCGATCTCGGTGTACTTGGCCGTGATCTTGCCGTTCGCCTTGGTGAACGCTTCCGCTGTGCCCTTGTAGATGCCGCTCGCGTCCTTGACGCCGCAGATGTTCACGGCACCGCTGGCATTAGCGCCCGACGCCGGATCGGCAGCTGCCGCTTGCTCGGCACCTTGCGGTGCGGCTCCCCCGCCGCATGCGCTGAGGAGGAGGGCTGCGGCTAGTGCGGTTGCGGCTAGGGCTTTGCGGTTGCGGGCGGCTCTGTTTTGGAGCGGGAGAGCAGGTCGGTTCAAGTCCACAAGTGGCTCCTTTGGGGTCTGTGGGCGGTGGCGTTCAGTGCGCGTTTTGGCTGTCCCGCGTACTGAGGAGTGGCTTCTTTGCCGGTGGTTCTTTTGCTTTGTGGAATCGATTCCAAATGTGTTCAAAAGAATCGGCCCTGCGGCCGTGGAATCGATTCCAAAGTAGTGTGACAGGGACCACGGAGGGCTGTCAACCCTCTCTACTTGGTGGAGTCCCTGATGACGAGTTCGTGCGGGAGGAAGGTTCTTCCCATGCGATGGTCGCCTGGGATTGTCATACGGTCGAGGAGCTCAGCGAAGGCTACACGGCCCATTTCGTAGGCCGGCTGCCGGACCGTGGTCAACTCCGGGACGCACATTTCCGCTTGGGCTGAGTCATCGAAACCTGCTACGGCAATGTCTTCTGGAACTCTGAGTCCGGCATCCGTGAGTTCCCGAACGCACCCGGCAGCGACGACGTCGGTCCCGCAGAAAACTGCGTCGGGGAGGTCTTTTGCTTCGAGAAGCTTTTTGGCGAGCGTACGGCCGGCGTGGAAGCCGAAGTTGCCTTCGCCGAACAGGATCTGGTCCGATTCCAGGCCTTGCTCCGTGAGCGCCTGACGAAATCCCTCTTCGCGCAGCCGGCCGGAGCGGGCACCTCTATGGGCGAGCATGGCCAGCTTCTTGGCGCCCGTGTCGATGAGGTGCTTGGTGATGTCGTAGGCGGCTTGACGGTCATCGATGGACACTCCAAATGCTGCCTCGGCATCGACAATTTCACAGACCTGGATCACGCTCATTTGCTCGGCGACTGCGTTGACGTCGTCGTCCGGCATCGTCGGCGAAAAGATGACCAGGCCGTCCACCGAACCGTTGCGCAGCATGTCGACTAGTTGCTGTTCGCGATCCAGGTCTCCGTCTGTGGCTGCGATGAGGCTGACATAGCCGGAGTCTGCAGCAGCGTCGCCGACACCGCGGAAGACTTCGCTGATCACGAGGGAATCGAGGTTCTTCGCGAGGGCGAGGACGCGCATTGTGCGGTCTCTTCGGAGATCCCGCGCCGAGGCAAGGGGTCGGTAGCTGAGCTCCTTGATGGCGGCGTTGACCTTCTCCTTGGCCGACTCGCTAACGGCCGAACTCCCGTTCAAGACGCGCGACACCGTCCCTACAGACACACCCGCAGTCCTGGCGACGTCCTGAACTGTCGCTCGTGCCATTCGATTGTCCTTCCGCGAGTAGTGGCGATGATCCTTGCCGCCACCCCCCTGCCGGTCCTCAGCATAGTTGAGCACTGGCTGGCGCGGGAGCCGATGGCCGTCGTCCTCCGCTGAGCCCCTTGGGCGTTAGGACCACAGACTCGCGAGCCGAATTCTGCCACCAGAGCGGACAAAAAGGTCAAAACTGACGCCTCGGTTCCCACCGGCTTTACGTTGCGGCTAACATCAGCCCCACGAACGACACACAATAAATTTGGGTATTTCATTCGCATAAGAACTTGGTTCGAACAGATATTGTTCTTCTGGTGAGTTCTGTGAGCCTTGACGCCGTGTACACGCATATCCAGCAACTGTTTATTGCGGACCTCACTACCGTGATTGGTTCCGGACTGTCCTGCTCGTATGGGCTGCCCAGCATGGGAACGCTGGCCGACGAACTGGAGGCAGTGATGCCGGAACTTCTCGGGCAGGCCGGAATACCCGACACGACATGGGTAGGTGTGGCACAGAATCTGAAGGAGTCTGGCCTGGAGGTCGCACTAGACGATCTGGCGGGAGATGATCCCTCGTTGCCAATCCTCGTGACTGCGACGGCAGACATCATCCAGGCCTGCGAACAGCGCGCAATGGCCAGAATCATATCCCCAAATCAGCGCTACCCCTTGCAAGAATTACTTTGCTACATTAGCAAGAGTTCCGCATCCGCCGATGTCATTACGACAAACTATGACCGGTTGATTGAACTGGCCTGCGCACTTGCCGCGATACCCGTGGATACAGGTTTCAGTGGGCACACAATCGGCACTTATGACGAGGTAGCCAGTCGCGAGGCTCTTATGTCAGTACGCCGATTACCCCGCGGTCAAACTTCGGTCGGTTACAGACATCATATTCGCCTGGCAAAACCTCACGGCAGCCTGGATTGGTTCAAACATAACGGTGAGCCGGTGCGATCCGAGATCGCCTTCGGTGGACAGCCCCTCATCATTACACCCGGCCTCAGCAAATACAAGACCGGATACGAGCGCCCTTTTGACGCACAGAAGAATAGAGCCACGGGTGCTATCGACCGAGCAAACACTCTTCTTTTCATCGGCTACGGGTTCAATGATGATCATCTCCAAACGCATCTGAATCCGCAATTTTCAAGAGGCATAAAGACTGCCGTTTTAGCTCGCACTCTAACTGAGGCAGCAATGGGTTACATTCAAGACTTCCCCCACATCCTTGCGATTGACGCTTGGCCTGGGCAGGCGGATTCTTCACGAGTCCATTTTCAAGGGGAGACCCTCAAAGTTGAATCAATTCCACTTTGGGATCTCGGCACGCTCATCTCGGAGGTACTGACTTGACCAATACAGCAACTTCATCACCCACGCTTTCCTTCGATGATGTGCCGCACCTTGGTACTGCACTGAGAATTGATACATCAAGTGTTTGGGCAATGGCAAATGAGATTAATGGAATTACGCGTGTAGGCATTGGCTCACTGATTGCAATGGAAGGCCAAATACCCTCCGAGTTCCTAATTGGCATGCTTGACCGTGTTACTCGTGAGACGGACCAAATAGACGTCCTCGGCGAGGAAGATAATGATTCGTTTCCAATTACACATGCTGAGCGTGACCTATTTCGCGTTGTTCTTCTCGGAACATATAAGACTGTTGATGGCCAAAGCAGAAACACGTTTAAACGCGGCGCCGATTCATATCCCAGGATAGATGCCAAATGCTGGGCCATAAATGGAGACAATCTCCAATCACTGATGAATCTGCTCTCCAGCGAGGTCGAGGAATCTAAGAGGCTTTATCTCGGTTCATTCGTTTCAGATGCAACTGCCAAGGCTGTTGCTGACGGGGACCGTCTTTTTCAGCGCCATGCTGCCCTAGTCGGGAGCACTGGGTCCGGCAAGAGTTGGGCTGTGGCACTCATGCTCGAACGCGCCGCGGCCCTGGACCACCCTAATCTGATCGTCCTAGACATGCACGGCGAGTATGCCCCTCTGACCAGCGACACCAGTTCCTACGGCTTTGCCGCTGGATGGCGCATCGCCGGACCGAACGATCAGGTAGAAACTTCGGACACCCTGTTCCTGCCGTTCTGGATGCTCAATCAAGAAGAACTATTGGCATTGCTCCTTGACCGCAGTGAAGACAACGCACCAAACCAAGCTGCACGCTTCACGGAGCATGTGAGGACTTTGAAGCGTCAGACACTGGAAGCAGCAGGAAAGCTAGAAGCACTTGATAATTTCACAGTAGATAGCCCAATTCCGTTTTCGCTTACAGATTTGGTGGAGCTCCTCGAAGCCGATGACACCGAGATGGTCGCTGGTCAAAGCAGGCAGGTAAATGGCCCTTTCAAAGGCAAGCTCACACGATTCATCTCAAGACTGAGTACCAAGATGAACGACAGACGCTATGCGTTCATGTTCAAAGCTCCATTTTCTACATCAGACTACGACTGGCTGCATGGAGTTGCTAAGAGCATGCTAGGGACTAAACCTGGGATAAAAATAATTGATTTCAGCGAGGTCCCCTCCGACGCTCTCCCGGTGGTTGTCGGAGTATTTGCTCGCATACTATATGACATTCAGTTCTGGTCAGCCGTCGAGACCCGGACGCCGTTCACCTTCGTCTGCGATGAAGCTCACCTCTACCTGCCATCTGACAATGTATCCGTCAGGGAACAGCGGGCTCTAGACTCATTCGAACGCATAGCAAAAGAGGGTAGGAAGTACGGCGTTTCCCTCTTGGTAGTAAGCCAACGGCCATCGGATGTCAGCAAAACGGTGCTTTCGCAGTGCAACAACTTCATAGTTCTTAGGCTCACTAATGATCAGGACCGCCGAGTCATTGAACGTGTCATGCCCGACAACCTCTCAGGACTCACTGCCTCGTTACCGCTCCTGGATGTTGGTGAGGCCCTAGTCATCGGGGATTCCGTAGTCCTTCCAGCCCGGGTAAAGCTCGACGCACCTTCGATAAAACCGGACAGCGCAACCAGAAAATTCTGGACGGAGTGGAACACAACGCCAGCAAAGGACGACGCTCTGGTGGCGGCTGTTGAATCACTGCGTCGCCAATCACGGTTCTAAGAGGAAGCGACTCATGGCGGTGGGTTCAGTCAGGATCTAGCCCTATCAAAAGGACCTCTGGTTCCTCCACCTGCAGGTCTATGCAATCATCTGATTTCGCGGCACCGCCACCCCAACGGATCCTCGTTATTTTTCACTCGAGATGAATGTGCTGAAGGACGGCATAAACAGGTATCTTGCCGAGATCCTCAGCAATGATCCCAAAGCTCCGCTAAGCGCCGAGCAGAACGAGTACACTGATCGAATCCTGCACGCATCAGAGTCTGATGGACGTAATCAAACGAGCAGCACCAGAGCAGTCCATGGAGGACGAAGAGCCGGAGGCGATTTGCTGCTCGATGCTCTTGCAACCATCGGGATTGTTTTACTAGAGCCTGGAGAGTTTGTGCCCCATTCACTTTCGGGGTTTCCATGGAGCTTAGGTACGTGCAAGGCTATTGTGGAACTTTGAGCGCGAAAGGGCATTCGATTGGGAAGCTGAGCCAACCAACTCTCCGAACCAAATGGATCTCGCTGCTAGGCCGGCTATAGCCTTGGCATGTCTTGGCATTGAAGACCTAGACCCTCGCTGGAGATAGGTTCCATGTCGACCGAATCATTCATCGAGATGGAGTCGGCAGAAGATCTACCACGTCTCCTCCGCTTCACGCTCCAATGCTCTCTCTTTGCCACGAACAAGATCTTCCATTAGTTCGCTAATCCAGACTTTTACTGCCTTCGTTTCGTGCGGACTTTTTAACCAGCCAACGAGTTGGTCAATCTGCCGCGAGATCCTGTCCGACTCGTTGCCTGTCCACGAACCGCTAATGAACTCACTAGCCAACGCAGAAGAGACCTGTCGATCAGAGCCGAAGTTGATTATCAGGAATCGGCCAATATCCGACATCCGGTTGTCACCAATAGATGCGACGGATGCCAGGAGTCTGGCTCGGTCCAATCGACCAGCAACCCATTTCTCAGCAGTTTCAAGATCGACGGCAGCAGCAAGCCATCCGCGTGCTGTCAGCGCGAGCCTCCACGAGCCTGCTTCAATTCGGTTCATAGCCTCCGACCAGGCCCTTGAACCGCTGCTTTTCAGCGCGGCACGAAGTACTTCGTATTCATGGCTTGACTCATAGCCGACAACCGCATCGGCATCGATGAGATCCAGGAGGAGTTTCGCAACATAATAGGGGTCACGCTGGGCTAGTCTTAGCGCGAGTTGGGCCCAGTCCCAAGACTGTTGTCCGATTCTCGGAAAATCCGCGCGACGCCTTACGACGTCACGTACGAGGCCGTCAACAAGGACATGCCCCGTCGAATCGTTAAGGTGTAAGGCCAAGAAGTCCACAACCGCGTTGTAATCGTCTTGGGTGAGCATTCGACTCATCCACGGCGTTACGTAGCTCTCTAGTTGACTGTCAGATGGATCCTGAAGCCAGCCGAAAAGCATCTGGGCTCCATCACGAACAGAAACGGCACCAATCGACTCGTCGATTCTTTTCTGTGCTCTCGCTGTCTTTGGCCCCCGGACCGTGAGCTTGAGTTGTGCCACGGCATCGAGTGGGGACTGGTCGATGAACGAATCGAAGGCATCTGTCTCCCCAGCCTCGGTTTTAGCCCAGAGATATCCGACCACGGCCGGCAGGTTGGGTCCATTGACTAAAGCGAGCAAACTCTCGCGTACTCTATGCGAGTCGTCCAGCAACCCTGCTAAGGCGCGCCCCAGCTCAAAGGCGGCAGGGACCTCCTCAAGTAGAAGCTCTAGGATGGCTTCGACCTCGGACCCCTTTGGGAGTGACCCGATAGCATCCGATATCTGGCGCCTAAGATCTGCGTTATCGCCGTGCCAAGGATGGGCGCGAGCAAGAACCCACAATTGTTCCGAGGCCGATTCATCGGGCAACGATTCTTCAAGCTGCTTTACGGCATTTAGACGACCTGAAGCATCGGAAACGCGGCCAAACAGCGCCTTCAAACTAGAAATTTCAGTTCGAAGACCACGAAGTTGGCTTGCACTAAGAGTGCCGATGGATTCTGTGAAGTGCTCGAGAACTTGTGGTTGCTCAAGTAGCGGATGAATTATTTCCGCAAGCACATGCAAGGCTTCCTGGGAAACATCAGGATCTGAATCATCTGCCAACGTCCGAAGCAGATCTATAGCACCCTTACGGTAATTCCACATCTCTCCATTTGTCTTTGGCACTCCTCTGGGTTCGACAATAGTTCCGCCTTGGAGTTCACCGGAAACCATTATCGATTCATGTATCGATAATGCATGAGATGCCGCCTTGATCACCATTCGCCGCACTCGCGAGTCCCTGGAAGTCACAGCACTCTGTAAATAGGACATACGATCTTCAGGTAAAGCGGCCGTGCCTGGAAGCATCGTACCGAATAATGCAACCCACGTGCCTGTGGCATTGTTGCTGTATTTTTCAGTTTCAACAACTGCGAGTCGGGCGAGCGCTTCAGCAGCCAATTCGAAAGTCTGCGATCTCCAAGCGAGTTTTTCCAGCGTCCAGACAAGATCACGACGAATCGAATTATTGGCTCGGAACTCCTCATCGGTGGCATCAAGTATCAGTTTTGCAATTTGACGAGCAACCGCATTAGGCGCGATGACAGCTGCGTGCACTAATAGCTTCGAGTTACCACCCCTTGAAAGGGATTCTAACGTCGCAAACGGCCCCGTCGGGGCCAGCAGAGTTCTTACGGCAGGGCTGCTACTCTCGAACTCACCAATATCCGAAGCACGACGGAAAAGGCGCTGAACCAGGTCGTCGTCGAGGACTGGTATCAGATCACGGATAATCTGGTCACCAAATTCGTCCCAAGCGCTGGCAGCCAGGTACACCGCCAATGGGAACGGGCCAACGCTGCGGAACCGACCCTGTTTTGATAGTAGACCGCTACCCTGCAGGGCTCGAGCCGAGGCCCTAAGATCGGCGATTGGGATGTCAAGCCCTTGCGCAATGACTTCCAACTCCCGCGCCACGTCACGGTCGTAGCCGAACCTGCTGAAGAGAGCGAGGATGGTGCAGCCTAAAAAAAGATCACCATCTGGAAGCTCCCGGGTAATGTACGCACGCACATCGTCACCAGTGACAAGCGTGGCGGCAGAGGCAGTGGGTGAGCTGAGGATGGCAGAGGCTGCTTTCAGCGCGTAGTCGACATTTCCGGCTGAGACCTCCACGACAACTCTAACTGCCTCGGACCACAAGTTGGGTACATTAGTTTCCAGTAATTCGGTCATGGGACCGTCTTCGAAGCCCGCCAACCCGATCATGGGCGATCTCGTCGAGTAAGCACCGGGTTCACCAATAGTGACCAGCTTTGACTTTGTTCCAGAAGGTAGGCTCCCCGCATAGATCTCATGCTGCTTTCGGTCGCACTCGTCAATTACCAGCACAGCTGTTCGCCCTTGAACGGTCAATTGGTTCAGGAGCGGTAGCGTGAATTGATCTGCGGCCGGCACGTAAATCACAAGCGGCTCATACGATTGTCCTCGAAGGGCCTCCATCACGAGCCTCGTCTTGCCGAGACCACTCACTCCGTCCACATGGACGTCAATCTGTGAGCCGCCTGCAAGCAAGGCACGGAGCTGCTGAATGACAGCGTTTCTCTCGCCTGAAGACACCCACGCAGTGGTGTGCCTGTTGGAATCCGCCCATCTGTGAAACGTAAGGCAAGTTGTTCCGATTCCGCCGAGGATTGGGTCAACGGACAACGAAGGATGCTCCTCTGCCCACCTCGCCAAGCCGTCCGCTCCGATTATCTCAAAAGAGTCGGCTTCAACGTGAAGGCCAAGTTCTTGGGCTTGCTCAATGAGCGCCTTGCGGCGTGATGCGATCTTAGCGCTCGTAAGGGATACACCCAGCACCAAGCGGTATTTCCCTCCATTCCTGAGGATGTCCAGTGCATGAGTGGCGCCCTTCAACTCCGTCTTGCATTTTGCCGGCGCCAAGTCCCCTGCTTTGAACTGCCAAGCACTGTTCCCCTCCGGGATCCACGTCGTCGCCGACGCCTGACGCAGCGCCGCATCTACGCCCCCGTCTCCCACATTTTCGAGATACGTGGTCTCAAGCGTGGTTCCCGTCATTCCGGCGCGCGCTACCTCAACACTGAGAAGGCGGCTCACGAAGGACCCAAAACTGGCCCCACCAAGACCACGAATTACTGCTGGTGCAACAGAGAATGGACCAAAGTCACCCACGGACTCTCCTTCTCCAACCTAAGCAAATTTTCGTCGTTCTTGCTCTCACCTTCACAGTTGCATGCTAGTGCAACGGGTCCTATCGGTTGGGGACCTGGCGTCTACATAGTGGGGCCATTGGATTTCAAAAAGAGCTTTAAGTGGTCGTAGCTCCTAGGAGGCTGGATTGCTCGGGACTGTACGTCAAGACGCTACAGGTCACTTAGCGACGCCATCCTTCTGTTCTTGGAACCACAGAAAGCAAGCCGGCGGCGGCGCCGGAGCAAGAGTCCACATCCCGGGTATCCCTAGCCCCCAACTTCCCCCGGCTCGTGACGCTGCTTTGTCTTGGGTGAGGCTCTTCAGTTCGCTGCTGAATGCGCGGATTTGCCGGGATATGGCTGCCGCTTTGAGGCGTTTGAACTGAGCATTCAAGGCGATTGCCTCTTGCTCGGTACTAGCCGGTTCACCATCCACCCGGTGCGCGATGTCGGTTACGGCCAGGTGAACAAAACTGCTCTAAGCGACCCCTCTTTTGTCCGACCATATTAATTTCCACGAACCCGGGCACCGCTTCATCCCAGTCCGCCCCGGTTCCAACCGGTATCTGGGACTGCAACAACGGGCCCGGGTTTGGTATGGGACCGGGCGATGGTGCCCACGCTCATCCGCATTAACAGCGCAGCCTCCTCATCGGTCAGACCAACTTCCCCCACCCCGTCGAAGCAAAGGCACCAGCAACGGCAGCATCGGCACAAGTCGTTCACCAGCGAGGGCACGCAACACAGCCCAACGCCCAACCAACGCCGCGACAACCCGCGGACCATACACCGGCACCGGAGCAGACCGGACCCGCACCGGCCGCAACTCCAACGCCACCCCCAACGCCCTGCGCGCGTAATCCCGGTTCCAACCCCGTGAGCTCCACCAACTCACTCAGAAACCGAGTCTTCTCAGAACGCGTTCCCCGGGCATAAGCCCTCGCCTTGACCACCGTGACAGCTCTGCGTTCACTCATCGTCAGACCCATCCGTCAAGGAGGTCCGCCACCCACACTTCCCGTACCTTTCCCAATGAGGCGACGTATCCGGCTTCGCGGACCTTTCCCATGAGTCAATGCGCCCCCTTGACTCCCACCCCCACCTTCCCTAAACTTTTCATAAAGCAGAATCTAAATTCCACAAAGCGGAAACTGACGCCAAGCACCAAGGCAGCAGCCAAGCAACCGGAAGATAGATCCAAGCCCCTCCTCGGAAGGACCTACGATGACGTACACAGTGAACTGCTCCATCCTCCTGACGGAGCTGCCCTTGCTCGAGCGCCCCGCCGCCGCGAAGGCAGCCGGTTTTGACGCCGTCGAGTTCTGGTGGCCCTTCGAGACCTCCGTCCCCAGCGACGCCCAAGTTACCGAGTTTGAAACCGCCATCAAGGACGCCGGCGTTCAGCTCACTGGCCTGAACTTCAACGCTGGCAACATGCCCGGCGGCGACCGCGGCCTGGTTTCCTGGAAGGGACGTTGCTCCGAGTTCAAGGACAACATCGACGTCGTAGCCGGCATCGGTGAGCGCCTGGGCTGCAAGGCCTTCAACGCCCTCTACGGCAACCGCCAGGACGAGTTCACCCCTGAAGAGCAGGACGAACTCGCGGCAAAGAACCTCGCCGCAGCAGCAGAAGGCGTCGCCCGCATCGGCGGTACCGTCCTCCTCGAGCCGGTCAGCGGCGCACCCAAGTACCCGCTCCTCACCGCTGAAGACGCACTCAAGGTCATCGCCCGCGTCAAGGCAGAATCCGGCGCACAGAACATCAAGCTCCTCGCCGACTTCTACCACCTTGCAGTCAACGGCGACGACGTCGAATCCGTCATCGAGAACCACGCCAAGGACTTCGGCCACATCCAGATCGCCGACAACCCCGGCCGCGGCGCTCCCGGAACCGGCACGCTCCCCCTCGGCGAATGGATCGCCCGCAGCCGCGAACTCGGCTACGACGGCTACATCGGCCTCGAGTACAAGGAACCGCAGGAATCGGCTTTCAGCTGGGCCATCCGCCAGCGCGCCAACGCCAACTAGCAAACGACGGCGCCACCCGCCTAAGCGGCTGACTCGCCATCCAGCACACCTGAGCTAAAAAAGACTTTCAGAAAGAGAACCACAATGAGCAACGTTGCAGTCATCGGACTCGGAATCATGGGCCTCCCCATGGCCATCAACCTCGTCAAGGCCGGCCACACGGTCACCGGTTTCAACCGCAGCCAGGACAAGATCGACAAGCTCGTCTCCGAGGGCGGCCAGGGTGCCACCAGCATCGCGGACGCAGTCAAGGACGCCGACGTCGTCATCACCATGGTCCCGGACTCCCCCGATGTTGAGGGTGTAGTCAGCGGCAAGGACGGCGTTTTCGCCAACGCGAAGAAGGGCACCCTCTGGATCGACGCTTCCAGCATCCGCCCGGACGTCGCCAAGCGCCTCTCGGATGACGCAGTAGCAGCCGGTATCCGCCCGCTTGACGCTCCCGTATCCGGTGGCGAGCAGGGCGCAATCGACGCCGTCCTGTCCATCATGGTCGGCGGCGAAGCTGCTGACTTCGAGGCAGCACAGGATGTCCTCAACGCAGTGGGCAAGACCATCGTCCACGTCGGCCCGTCCGGCTCCGGCCAGACCGTCAAGGCAGCCAACCAGCTGATCGTGGCCGTCAACATCCAGGTCCTCGGCGAGGCCATCGCCTTCCTTGAGGCCTACGGCGTAGACACCGACGCAGCACTGAAGGTCCTCGGCGGCGGCTTGGCCGGCTCCAAGGTCCTCGACCAGAAGGGTCAGAAGATGCTCGACCGCAACTTCGACCCCGGCTTCCGCCTGGCCCTCCACCACAAGGACCTCGGCATCGTCACCTCCGCAGCCCGCGAAGCCAACGTCGCTGTCCCGCTCGGCGCAGTCGTCGCCCAGCTCGTCGCCGCAACCGTCAACCAGGGCGACGGCGGCCTCGACCACTCGGGCCTCTTCAAGCAGGTCCTCCAGCTCAGCGGCCGGAAGTAAATACCCCGTCAAAAGCCAGCTAAGCAACACAAGCAGGGAACCCGCCGTCGTACTTAAACGACGGCGGCTCCCTCACCACACCCAAAAACACCACAGACTTCGCCCGACAGGGCAAAAAACAAGGAGTACACCATGGCTAAGATGCGCACCGTTGACGCGGCAGTCGCCATTCTGGAAAAGGAAGGCGCCACCGAGGCTTTCGGCCTGCCAGGCGCAGCGATCAACCCGTTCTATTCCGCAATGCGTGCCCACGGCGGTATCCGCCACACGCTGGCCCGCCACGTTGAAGGCGCCAGCCACATGGCTGACGGTTACAGCCGCGCAGCTGATGGCAACATCGGCATCTGCATCGGCACGTCGGGCCCCGCTGGCACGGACATGATCACCGGCCTGTACGCAGCATGGGCGGATTCCATCCCCATGCTCTGCATCACCGGCCAGGCACCCGTTGCCAAGCTGCACAAGGAAGACTTCCAGGCCGTGGACATCGAGTCCATCGCCAAGCCGTTGACCAAGTTCGCCATGACCATCCTGGAGCCGGGCCAGGTTCCCGGCGCGTTCCAGAAGGCGTTCCAGCTGATGCGTTCGGGTCGCCCGGGCCCGGTTCTGCTGGACCTGCCCATCGACGTTCAGATGGCCGAGATCGAGTTCGACATCGACGCCTACGAGCCCCTGCCGGTGGAGAAGCCCAAGGCTTCCCGCAAGCAGCTGGAAAAGGCTTTGGACCTGCTGACCGCAGCCCAGCACCCGCTGATCGTTGCCGGTGGCGGCATCATCAACGCCGGCGCTTCGGCCCAGTTGGTTGAGCTGGCCGAGATCCTGAACGTTCCTGTTATCCCCACGCTGATGGGTTGGGGCGCCATCCCGGATGACCACCAGCTGATGGCCGGCATGGTTGGCCTGCAGACTTCGCACCGCTACGGCAACGAGACGTTCCTGCAGAGCGACTTCGTGATCGGCATCGGCAACCGTTGGGCCAACCGCCACACCGGCGGCCTGGACACCTACACGGCTGGCCGCAAGTTCGTGCACATCGACATCGAGCCGACGCAGATCGGTCGCGTTTTCTCGCCGGACTTGGGCATCACGTCCGACGCCGGTGCAGCGCTGGACGGTCTGCTGGAACTGGCCCGCGAACGCCAGGCCGCTAAGACCCTGCCGGACTACTCGGATTGGGTTGCCGAGTGCCAGGAGCGCAAGGGCTCCCTGCACCGCAAGACCAACTTCGACAACGTACCCATCAAGCCGCAGCGCGTGTACCAGGAGATGAACAAGGCCTTCGGCCGCGACACCACCTACGTGTCCACCATTGGTCTCTCGCAGATCGCCGGCGCACAGATGCTGCACGTGTTCGGTGCCCGCAAGTGGATCAACGCTGGCCAGGCCGGCCCGCTGGGTTGGACCGGTCCCGCCGCACTGGGCGTGGTTCGTGGAACCCCGGACGCCACTGTTGTTGCCCTGTCCGGTGACTACGATTTCCAGTTCATGATCGAGGAACTGGCCGTTGGCGCACAGTTCAACCTGCCGTACATCCACGTTGTGGTGAACAACAGCTACCTGGGCCTGATCCGTCAGAGCCAGCGCGGCTTCAACATGGAACAGAACGTTTCCCTGGCCTTCGAGAACATCAACTCCCCGGAGACCAACGGCTACGGCGTAGACCACATCAAGGTTGCCGAGGGCTTGGGCGTCAAGGCCATCCGCGTTGAGGACCCCAACGATCTGCCTGCCGCTTTCGACAAGGCCAAGGCACTGATGGGCGAGTTCAAGGTTCCAGTGGTTGTTGAAGTGATCCTGGAAAAGATCACCAACATCTCCATGGGCGTTGAAATCAGCGGCGTGAACGAGTTCGAAGAGCTGGCAGAAACCGCGGCGGACGCACCCACCGCGATCCTGACCAAAGCGTAAGTAAGTAAAGGAAGGAGGCACCGGAATGCGTGTTGTCATCGCCCCGGACAAATTCAAGGGCTCGCTGTCCGCGCCCGACGTCGCCGAGCACCTGGCAACAGGTTTGCTGGCTGGATTCGGTCACGGTATTCAGGCAACACGTATTCCGGTGGCCGACGGCGGCGAAGGAACCATCGACGCCGCCATCGGCTCCGGCTTCACCCGCCGGACCACCACCGTCACCGGCCCGCTCGGCGAGCCGGTGAAGGCCGACTTCGCAGTGCGGGACCAGGAAGCTGTCATCGAAATGGCGGCAGCTTCCGGTCTCGCCCTCCTCCCGGACGGCCCCACGTCCGAGGCAGCCAAAACCGCGACCAGCATCGGAACGGGCGAACTCATCCGCGCCGCGCTGGACCTCGGCTGCCGCAAGATCATCCTCGGTGTAGGCGGCAGCGCCAACACCGACGCCGGCGCAGGAGTCCTGCAGGGCCTCGGCGCAGTGTTCCTGGACAAGAACGGCAATGAGCTCCCCGGCGGCGGAGCGGCCTTGGCCGAGCTGGACACCATCGACTTCTCCAACTTCGACGTCCGCGTTGAGGCCACGGAGTTCGTGTTGGCGTCCGACGTCGATAATCCCCTTTTGGGGGCCAGCGGAGCCCCAGCCATCTTCGGTCCGCAGAAGGGCGCGACGCCGGACGACGTCACCTCGCTCGATGCGGCACTGAGCCACTTCGTCGACGTCCTCGCAGCCACAACCGGGCAGCACGCCAAGTTCGCAGCCAAGGCCGAAGGCGCTGGAGCGGCAGGCGGCGTTGGTTACATTGCCATCGCGGCACTGAAGGCAGAGCGGCGGCCGGGCATCGACGTCGTGCTTGAATTCACTGAACTCGAGCAGCGGCTCAAGGGCGCCGATCTGGTAATCACCGGAGAAGGCAGCCTGGACGAGCAAAGCCTGCTCGGCAAGACCCCCATGGGTGTCTCCCGCGCGGCGCAGAGAAACGGGGTTCCCGTGATCGCAGTGTGCGGGCGGAGTACCCTAAGCCGGGAACAACTCACGGATGCCGGCTTCCATACGGTGCACGCACTGACCGATCTGGAAAAAGATGTCCAAAAATGTATCGCTGAAGCAGGTCCGTTGCTTGAACAATTAGGTAAGCACATAGGCGTGTACCTGGCGGAACGGACCGAAAACAAGGAGTACCTCAATGTCTGAAGCAATCGGCGCCTATGACCTCGTTATCCGGGGCCAGCGCATCCTGACCACCGCCGGCCTCGCAGCCCGCGAAGTTGGCATCCGCGACGGCGTCATCGTCGCCATCGAACCCCTGGGCAACGGCCTGACGGGCAACGAGGTCATTGAACTCGCAGACGACGAAACCCTCATCCCCGGCCTGGTGGACACCCACGTCCACGTCAACGAGCCCGGCCGCACCGAGTGGGAAGGCTTCGCCTCCGCCACGCGTGCCGCAGCTGCCGGTGGCGTGACCACCATCATCGACATGCCGCTGAACTCCATCCCGCCCACCACCACCGTGGACGGCCTGGAACAGAAGCGCGTAGTCGCCAAGGACCAGGCATTCGTGGACGTCGGATTCTGGGGCGGTGCCATCCCGGGCAACAAGAGCGATCTCCGCCCGCTCCACGACGAAGGCGTTTTCGGCTTCAAGTGCTTCCTCCTGCACTCCGGCGTGGACGAGTTCCCGCACCTCGATGCAGACGAGATGGAAGAGGACATGAAGGAACTCAAGTCCTTCGACTCCCTCATGATCGTGCACGCAGAGGACTCCCACGCGATCGACCGCGCCCCGCACCCCGGCGGCGACCACTATGAAACCTTCCTCGCTTCCCGCCCCCGCGGCGCCGAGAACAAGGCAATCGCCGAGGTCATCGAGCGTGCCCGCTGGACCGGCGCCCGCGCCCACATCCTGCACCTCTCCTCCTCCGACGCGCTGCCCATGATCGCCTCAGCAAAGCGCGACGGCGTCAACCTCACCGTTGAGACGTGCCCGCACTACCTGACACTCATGGCCGAAGAAATCCCCGATGGCGCCACGGCCTACAAGTGCTGCCCGCCGATCCGTGAGGCCTCCAACCGCGAGCTCCTCTGGAAGGGCCTGCAGGACGGCACCATCGACTGCATCGTCTCGGACCACTCCCCCTCCACACTGGATCTGAAGGACCTTGAAAACGGCGACTTCGCTGTTGCTTGGGGCGGCGTTTCCTCGCTGCAGCTGGGCCTGTCCCTCATCTGGACCGAAGCCCGCCACCGCGGCATCCCGCTGGAACAGGTTGTCTCGTGGATGGCTGAGAAGCCCGCCGCCCTGGCACGCCTGCACAACAAGGGCCAGCTCGCCCTGGGCTACGACGCCGACTTCTCCATCTTCGCCCCGGACGAAGCCTTCGTTGTGGACGTCACCAAGCTCAAGCACAAGAACCCCATCACCCCGTACGACGGCCGTCCCTTGGCCGGCGTCGTCCACAAGACCTACCTGCGCGGAACCCCCATCGATGGCCAGAACCCCGGCGGCAAGCTGCTCCGCCGCGGCAACGTTTAGGTCAACCGTCATGGCAGTCAATGCCTACGGGCCACCGCCGTCGCGAGGACCCGCAGCACGCGGCCTCGCGGGTCGGCGGGCCGGCTTGAATCAGCGGAACGGCCTGACCGCACACGGTCTGGCGCTCTGGGTCAACCCGGCCGAGGGCGACGAGATCGATCCTGAGGTCTGGGAGCGGGCAGCACGCCTTGTGCTGGCCCGCGCCATGAAACTTGCCCCGGATGCGGAAGTCCGTATCTGGCCCGCCACCGGGGCAGAGCACTCCGGCGTCGGCGACACTTCCTGGGGCGGCACTCCGCAGGAAGCCGCCGACGCCGGTACCAACGACCGCTCTTCGAGTACGGTAACGCTCGCCGATGCCCTCGCTGAGGCGCGTTCGTCGAACCGTACGGCCGGGCAGGACGGCAGCGAAGAGGGCGGCAGCACCGCCGTCGAGCCCGTAACGTTGGCGAGCCGCCGCAGCCAACTTGCGGTGGACCTCGCCGCTGAAGTAGTGCTGCTGGACGGTGAGCCGGTTGCCTTTACTGGCATGGAATACAAGCTGCTCCGCTACCTCGTGGTGAACTGCTCCCGGGCCATCAGTCGTGAAGAATTGCAACGTTTTCTGGAGTCATTTGACCTCCCCGGCGCGGCATTTCGCTCGATCGACGTTTATGTTGGGAGGGTGCGGCGGAAGCTAGGCTCCGCCCGACACACCGTCGCCACCGTCCGTGGTGGCGGCTACCAGTTCGTGCCAGGGCCCTATGCCACAGTGCGCGGACCTGCGGAATACAGCATCTAAGTTCGCTGTTCTGTCTACTAGACAATCCGTTTTATGAATGACCAATGCCGGCTGTTTGCCGGTGAAACGTAAAGGATCGCCATGACCCAGAAACTCCTCGTCGGAACGCAAGCACCTGATTTCGCGCTTCTCGACGCCGACGGCACTAAGGTCTCGCTGTCCGATTACCGCGGACGCAACGTCATTGTGTACTTCTACCCGAAGGCAGCCACCCCCGGTTGCACCACCGAGGCTTGCGATTTCCGCGACAACCTCGCCAGCCTGCAGGGCAAAGGCTACGAAGTCATCGGGATCTCCCCGGACGCCCCTGAGGCACTGTCCAAGTTCACGGGCGAGTTCGCTCTGACCTTCCCGCTCCTGTCCGACGAAGACCACGCTGTTGCCCTCTCCTACGGCGCATGGGGCGAGAAGCTGGTTGACGGCGAAATCGTTGAAGGCCTGGTCCGCTCCACCGTTGTTCTGGACGGCGAAGGCACCGTGAAGCTCACGCAGTACCAGGTCGCCGCTCAGGGCCACGTCCAGGCGCTGCGCGAAGAGCTGGGCGTCTAACCCTCTCTCACATCACCCGTGCTTGAGCGAATCCCTCTCACACATAACTGCACAAAACGTGTAACGCCCGCCCACATTTGTGAGCGGGCGTTTCATGTGTCGTGACTAAACGTGACAAATACCCAGCAGCATTAGTTAATGGAGCCATGGTCTCTCCCACACCCGTGCGCCACGCTGTCGTTGTTGAAGACGACGCTGACATCCGCGGCCTTCTCGTCTTGGTACTGGAGCAGCTCGACTTTGTGGTGACCGAAGCCCCTGACGGTCTCTCCGGCGTCGAGGCCGTCCGTAAAACCAACGCCGAATTGGTGACGCTGGACATCAACCTTCCGGACATCGATGGCATGGAAGTCTGCCGTCGTCTCCGCGAATTCTCGGACGCGTACATCCTGATGCTCACGGCCCGCGCCGATGAGATCGACAGGCTCACAGGCCTGGACACGGGCGCGGACGACTACATCAACAAACCCTTCAGCCCCAAGGAACTCCAGGCCCGCATCCGCGCATTGTTCCGCCGTGCCGCCCGGACGCCCGCCACCCCCGCCGAGGACGCCGGCCAGAGCGATGAACTCGCCCGCGCCGCAGTGGTGCAGCAAAGCCTCCTGCCGCGCGAAACGGTCCGCCTCAACGGTTACGACGTCGCTGGCGCCTTCCGTCCTTCCCGCAGCGTGGGCGGGGACTTCTACGACTGGTACCAAACCCGCGACGGCATGCACCTTACCTTCGCCGATGCCATGGGCAAGGGCATGGGCGCCGCACTCATCGCCGCAACGGTCCGAGCAGTCATGCGATCCGTTGCGGACACCCCGGCGATCGACGCCGCTTTTGGTTCGGCCAGCGCCACCATTACCTCGGACCTGGACCAGTCCGGCTCCTTCGTGACCATGTTCCATGCGCGGCTGGACAGCGCCTCCGGAAAACTCAGCTACATCGACGCCGGCCACGGCCTTGCGCTGCACGTTCCAGCCGAGGGGGCGGCGCGGAGGCTGGTTTCCGCGGGCCCGCCTGTCGGCATCCTGGACGACCAACAGTGGCCTGCTTCGGAGCTGGAACTGGAGCCGGGCGATTCCCTGGTGATCGTCAGCGACGGCGTGCTGGACGCCCACGATTCCTTGGAAGAGTTCCAACGCAACGTGGAGAAGGTGGCACGCAACGGGGCTACTTCGGACGATGTGTGCGCCGCACTTCTCGAGTTGGCGCCGGCGTCAACCGCTGAAGATGACGTGACCGCCGTCGTCGTTCGCCGAAAACCAAACGCAGGACTGTAAACAACAAAAAGGGGGGATTTTGTGACACGTTTCTGGACTCGGCTGATCGTTCTTCTCACGGTCATTTTGGGCGTCAACTATGTGGCGTGGCGATGGATGGCCTCCTTGAACTGGGACGCATGGTGGATCGCCGTTCCGTTGGTGCTTGCCGAGACGTACAGCCTGATTGACGTCATGTTGTTCGGCCTCACCGTGTGGAACATCAAATTCCGGAAACCGCCGCCCCCTGCCCCGGCCGACGCCACCGTGGATGTCTTCATCACCACGTACAACGAGCCCCTGGATCTGGTGATGACCACGGCCCTGGCCGCCAAGGACATCACCTGGCCGCACAGCACCTGGATACTCGACGACGGCGATCGGCCTGAGATGCGCGAACTCGCCGAAGCGAACGGGATTGGTTACGTCACGCGTGGCGCGGACTGGACACCTGACATGCCGCGGCACGCCAAGGCGGGTAACCTGAACAACGCCCTGATGGTCACCTCGGGCGAGTACCTGTTGATTCTCGACGCCGATCAGATCCCCGAGCCGGACATCCTGGACAAGACGCTGGGCTACTTCAACGACGACAAAGTGGCGCTGGTCCAGACACCGCAGTACTTCATCAATGTCCCCGCCGACGATCCCCTGGGCAGCCAGGCACCCCTGTTCTACGGTCCCATTCAGCAAGGCAAGGACGGCTGGAACGCGGCGTTCTTCTGCGGCTCCAACGCGATCCTGCGGCGGGAAGCCCTCATGCAACTGGGGCTGGTGGGCTACGTCAAAGCCACGGAGAAGAGCATCCGGCGTGCCCTCGCTGCCTCCCGGACCGCCATCAAGAAAGCGCGGCGATCCTCCGAGGCGGAGAACCCATTGGTAGCGCAGATGCTCAACGAGGTGGAGGCCGCAACGGAGTCCGCCCAAAGGGAGCTGGAAGCCGGGGCGTCGTTGAGCGAGATCACGTACCGGGTTCGCCGCAAGGTGGACGACGCCGTGCGCACCCTCGTGGCCGCCGACTTCTCCGCACTCCAATCCGACCTCGAAGAGATCGCGGCCATGGAACTGGCCCACGTAGGCGAGTCCGGTGTGACCACTGTGGCGAGTGACGCCGTCGACCGTATGTCCGGACGCGACTGGTCCCCCTTGGGTGCGCTCGAATCGGTCCACGCAGTCCTGGACGCCATTTCGGTGGAACGCACCGACGAAGCCCAACCGATCATGCCGCTGGCCACCATTTCCGTCACGGAGGACATGGCCACAGCCATGCGCCTGCACGGCCTCGGTTGGAAGAGCGTGTACCACCACGAAATCCTCGCCAACGGCCTGGCCCCGGAGGACGTCAAGACCATGCTGACCCAACGCCTCCGCTGGGCCCAAGGCACCATGCAGGTCCTCCTCCGCGAGAATCCACTGGTGCAGCGTCGGCTCACATGGGGCCAGCGGCTCATGTACTTCTCCACCATGTGGACCTACCTCAGCGGCTTCGCAGCAGTGGTGTACTTCGCGGCGCCCATCATCTACCTGACGCTCGGTATCCTCCCGGTGAACAGCATCAGCTTCGACTTCTTCATCCGCTTCATCCCGTTCATGGTGGTGAACCAACTCCTTTTCCTGGTAGCCGGGCACGGGATACCCACCTGGCGCGGGCAGCAGTACAGCCTCGCGCTGTTCCCCACATGGATCAAAGCATGCACGACGGCGGCACGGAACGTTTGGTTCGGACGTCCCCTCGGGTTTGCGGTCACCCCCAAGGCACGGCAGAGCGGCGGCCCGAGTTGGAGCCTGATCCGGCCGCAGATCATTGTGGCGGTGCTTCTGGCTGTTGCGTTGGTTGTTGGTGTTGCCCGTCTGCTCGCAGGAATGTCCGAGCCTCTGGGGACACTGGTGAACGTGGCGTGGGTAGCTTTCGACCTGGTGGTCCTGAGCGTTCTGGTCAAGGCAGTTTTGTACAAGGGCTTCGTGCCTGAAGGTGTCGGGCCTGAGCGCCCCGAAGAGAGGAATGCAGATGCAGTTTAGCTATGAAGTCAACGACTCCTACGCGGAGGTGAAGGGCGTAGGCCGGCTGAACATGGTGGCCGCGCCCAAGCTGCGCGAAGTGGTGGCCGAGGTTGTGGCCGGTGGCTCCAGCCGGGTTGTGGTGAACCTGGCAGAAACGGACTTCATGGACTCTTCCGGGCTCGGCGCACTTATCGGCTGCCTCAAAGCCGCGCGGCAGGCAGGCGGTGACCTCCGGATCGCCGGCGTTCAGCCGCAGGTCAAGATGGTTCTGGAACTGACCAACATGGACAGGGTTCTCACCGCTTACCCCACCGCAGAAGCGGCATTCGGCGATGACTGAGGTCATCGCCCACCGGGGCTTCCATGGGCCGTCCAATGAAGAAGCCATAGAAGCCATCCACAACGAGTTGGACGCCCTGTGGGATGACGCGTCCTTCGTTCCGGACATGGACCGGATGACCTTCGCTACGGCCGTGATCGAGGCTGCCGCGAACATCGTGCAGCATGCGCTTCCTGTGGCGGAGAAACCTGTGGAGATCGACGTAGACATCAGCGTCCAGCCCACTCGGTTGGTTGCCCGGGTCAGTGCACACCACGCCCGGGAGCCGTTCGCGGACGACATGCAGGCTTCGATGCCGGATTCGGAAGCAGAGTCCGGGCGCGGGTTGGCGCTCATCGAGGCCTTGGTGACCACGGTGACCTTCGAGCGCCAGGATGGCACCAATACCTGGATCCTGACCCGCGACACCTGATCCTCTCTCACATCCCACCCGCTTGAGCCCAACCATCTCTCACATCCCACCCGCTTGAGCCGACCGTGAAGTGCAACGGGTTGTTCTGCCCATGGCCAAAGCGCAACTAAGCGTGACAGCATTCGGTGAGATCCGCCGTCGAGCACTAACAACATTGGGGAACGAAATGAACCGCCGCATGAACCGTAACGCTTGGGCGTTGGCCGCTGCCCTTGCAGTGGTGACTGTTGCTGCAGGCTGCAGCGACACCCCCGACGGACCCAAGCGGGTGCCCAGCGAGGCGCCGCCCGTTACTGCCGAGCCCGCCCCTGTGGCTGAAAGCGCCGCCAAGTACAACGCCCTCACCACCGAGCTTGTTGCCGCCCTGGAAGCGAAGATGCCGGCCATCACCTGGACCGTGGATGATCCGGCGCGCTTGAGCCGTACCCAAGACGGCAGATGCATACTCTCCCCACGGAGCATGAAAAGCACCGCAGACATCGTGGAGCCATCCAAAAACTTTGAGGACGTCTCCGCCGCGGCCGATCCAGTGCTGGAAAAGCACGGCTTCCCTGCCTTCGACGGAACCGACCCCGTGCCAGGTGGATGGGTGGTCACCCGCAGCACGGATGCCGCGGGCGCCACGGTGACCATCGAATCAAAATCCCCGGCCTACCTCAGCGTCACTGCTCCGGTTAAGTCCGAGACGTGCGATTCCAACGAAATTCCTCAGGGGGACAGATAAATGCCCGGATTCTACGGTGCTGATATTGCCCAATTGCGGGCACTCGCCAAGACCATGTCGCGGCATTCGGAACGGATGACCTCGCTGTCCATGGAACTGGGCAACCTCATCAACAACGCTCCGTGGGATGGCCGTGACGCCGTGATGTTCCGCGCCTCGTGGGACTCCCAGCACCGTCCCATGCTGAAGAAGATCTCCAGCGAATTGCAGAACCAAGCCAAAGAGCTGATCCGCAATGCGGACGAACAGGACAAGTCAAGCTCAGGTTCCTCGGGCTCCGATCGTTCCGGGCGGGGAGATTCGAACCCTCCCGGCGACCCGGGACCACTGGATCCGGACAAACCCGACGTCGATGTGCCCGGCGATGTCCGCAACGACCCCGACGCCGGGGACCCAAGCGACATCAATCAAGGACAGATTGGCGACTGCTGGCTGTTGGCCGGAATCGGTTCGGTGGCCCAGGTGCTAGAGCGCGAAGGCAAACTCGACGAATTCCTGGAAGAGCACATGCGTCCTGTGGGCGACCCGCCAACGCACTGGGTTGTCACTCTTTACGAAGACGGCGAACCCGTGGAAGTCACTGTGGAGGCCAAGTCGGTTGACGGCGGTGTCCGCGGCGCCGACGGCGAACCCAACTGGCTCTCCATCTACGAACGCGCGGCAGCTGAGCACCGCGGCGGGTCCTATGACGACATCGACGGCGGTTTCAGCAACGAAGCCATGGAGCTGATGACCGGGCAGTCCGCTGACAAGGACGGCGAGCTGAACTTTGATGACATCGAGGACAAACTCTCGGACGGCCAGGCCATCTCCGTGGGAACTGAGGACGTCAAGGACGACGACTTCGACTGGGTCTGGGAGTCCGACGAAGTCAACCGTACCGACGTCGTGCCCAACCACGCGTACGTTGTTGTGGATGTGAAAACCAACGACGACGGCGAGAAAGTCATCGTCCTGGCCAACCCGTGGGGACCCTCCGGCGGTTACATGGAAGGCGACGACGACCTCAAGTCCGGCACGCTGGAACTGACCGAGGACGAGTACAAAGAAAACTTTGACTCCGTATACTCCGTGGACGTGAAATAAGGATGGCCGTGGAACAGCTGGTAACAGTCAAGCAAGGCATGCAGCCCACCTTCGACGGCGTCAAAGTGGGAGTGGTCAAAATCGGCATCGCCGACGGTGCTCCGGCCATCCAGTTCTGGATCCGGACCGCCGAGCAGCAGCGAAAGCAGGCCTTCCGCGAGGGCCAGTCGGTCACCCTTCCGGGTGCTGGCCTGTTGACGGTCACCTCCATCCAGCCTGCGGAAGGCAGCACGGCAGCCTCCGCCACACTGACGTACGACGGCGGCCCGGTCGCCGATTGAACGTCGGCGCCGGGCAGGGTGAGAGAGGGTTCACCTCAAGCACGAGGGATGTGCGAGAGCGATCAGCTCAAGCCCGCGGGACGTGAGAGAGCGTCAGGCTTTGGCGATGGCCTCTTTGAGCGCACCCAGGACCAGGGTCACCGAAGCGCTGTTGGCGTTGGGGCCCATCATGCCGATGCGCCACACAGTGTCCGCGAACTCCCCCACTCCTGAGCCAATCTCCATACTGAAGTTCTCCAAAAGATAAGCGCGGACGGCAGCCGAGTTGACGCCGTCGGGCACTCTGACCGTGGTGAGGCTCGGCAACCGGGAGCCCTCGGCAGCGAACAGTTCCAGTCCCATGTCCTGCAGTCCGTCCTGCAAGGCGGCACCGGCGGCACGGTGCCGGGCCTGCACAACGTCCAAACCTTCGGCGAGGATGCGGTCCAGGGCGGCTTCAAGGCCGGCGATCATGGTGACCGGCGCGGTGTGGTGATACGTCCGGGCACCGCTGGCCGCGCCGACGTACCCGCCGAGCAACCCGATATCGAGGTACCAGGAGCGTGGGTCCTTGACGCGACGTTCAAAGGCGCGATCGGACACTGTGAACGGCGACAGTCCCGGCGGCACCCCCAGGCATTTCTGGGTTCCGGCGTATCCGACGTCGATTCCCCAGTCGTCTGCTAGGAGTTCCAGTCCGCCGATGGAGGTGACGGCGTCGGTAATCAACAGCGCGTCACCCTTGCCTGCGCCGAGGGCCGCGATGTCGGAGAGCACTCCCACCGAAGTCTCTGCATGGACGGCGGCGATGACTTTGGGGTTCGGATGCGCTGAGAGCACCCGCTCTGCGTCCACGGGCTGGCCCCATTCGTGATCCACCCGGACCACCGTGGCCCCGCATCGCCGGGCAACCTCACACATCCGCGCCCCAAAAAGTCCGTTGACAGCAATCACTGCTACGTCGCCGTCGGACACGGTGTTCACGAAAGCCGCTTCCATTCCGCCGGAACCGGTGGCACTCAAGGGAAGCGTCCGCGCGTTGGACGTACCCCACACAGTCCGAAGGCCCGCGCAGGTGTGGTCCAGCCGCTCGATGAACACAGGGTCAAGGTGGCCGAGCACGGGATAGGCCAACGCGGACATGGCTTCGGGGTAGCAATTGCTCGGGCCGGGACCGAACAGGAACCTGGACGTCAGAATGTCTGGCATGTGCGAACTCCTTCAGCTGGTTGAGGACATTCTGCCCCACCCAACGTTGCGGGGCCCACTCTGCGCCCCAAAACGCCCGTAGAGGGCGTGGAGCGGGCCTCGCAACGTTCCGGGCCGATCACCCAGGATCCTCCAAGCCCAAACTGCTAAGGTTACTCACCAATACTGAGGCCGCCACGGATAGGGGACGAGAGTGACGACTGAAGGAAAAACCGGAGGAAACGAGGCGCCCGAGCAAGGGGTCACCGGCGAAGTGAGCCAGGACCGGTTCGTTGCCGGCCAAGACCTGACGCGCTGGAAATCCCCGGCTGGCCGAGCACTGGCCGGCGGTGCTGAAAAAGTCACCTCCCTGCTCGGCCCCTATGCAGCCCTGATCATTACGCTCGTTGCGGGTCTTGCCATCGTATTGTCGCTGACCCTGGTGTTCGGCGAGGTCTACGAGTCCGTGACAGAGGCGGACGGGGTTGCCGGGCTTGACGATCCCGTGCTGGCAGCAGCCAAGTCAGTACGCTCCCCCGCCTTGGACATGGCCACAACAGCGTACACAAATATTGGCGGAACAGTTGGAATGCCCCTCATCGCCGTGGGCATCATGATTTTTCTGGCCACACGGCGGAGGTCATGGACTCCTGTCATTCTGATGCTCGCGGCCGGCTTGGGGTCCTTGATCATCACTATCCTGGGCAAGCCGATCTTCGGCCGCAGTCGCCCGGACTTGGCCGACGCGATTCCGCCTTACGAGCACTCAGCATCATTCCCCAGCGGCCACTCGCTCAACTCGATAGTGATCGCGGGAATCGTCGCCTACCTCATAATCCTCAGGCTCAAGAGCACCAAGGCGAGGGTCACCACGGTATTGGTGGCGGCAGCATTCGCCTTCACCATGGGGCTGAGCCGGGTCTACCTGGGCCACCACTGGCTGACCGATGTCCTGGCTGCATGGGCCATCGGCATCGCCTGGCTGGCGCTGGTCATCACGGCGCACCGACTTTACTTAACAGGCAGAACACGGCGTCACAGCGCGGTAGTCTCTTGACACCAGCCCGCTCACTCGGCTTAACTGAATTACGTATGCTGAAATAACAGTTCCATGATGCGGAAGCTTGAAGCACAGGCTTCCTCCTGCACCAGCAGGGGTTCCGCATAGCCCACACCATGGATGCCAGCATTTTGCACGAGGATGACAAGCATGGAGCTTGCAGTATTCAACAGTGTTGACCGGGAAGAGGCCATCAGGACTCTCACCCCTTGCCTGGACATCAGCCGCTGGGTGGAGACCATCGTAGACGCGCGTCCCTACGCCACCGTCGACGAGCTGCTGGGGCAAGCCCAGCGTGCCGCCGAGCCGTTCACCGCAGCCGAGGTGGAGTCCGCCATGGCGCACCACCCCCGGATCGGCGAACGACCCAAGGCCCAGACCACCGAGGCGGCCATGTCGCGTTCGGAGCAGGCTGGAGTCGACCCCGGCGACAACCACACAACAGCCGCACTCGCCGAGGGAAACCGGGCATACGAGGAGAAGTTCGGCAGGGTCTTCCTGATCCGCGCTGCCGGTCGCAGCGCCGAGGAAATCCTCAGCACCCTGCAGGAACGCATCACCCACACCCCCGAAGAAGAAGACACGATCGTGGCTGGCCAGCTGCGGGAGATCGCACTGCTGCGCCTCTCCGGACTGATCAGCGAAGGAGTCAACGCATGAGCGTTTCACAGGTAACAACCCACATCCTGGACACCGGTTCCGGCCGCCCGGCGGCGGGTGTCGCCGTCGTACTCTACGTCCGCGAAGGTGAGGACTGGACGCTGGTGGCGAAGGGTGAAACCGACGCCGACGGCCGCATCAAGACCCTCGGCCCGGAGCGGATCCCGGGCGGCGCGTACCGCCTGAATTTCGCCACCGGCGCCTACTACGAGGGCCTCGGAACCGAGACATTCTTCCCGGAAGTGGACCTGAACTTCACAGTTTCGGACGCCGGAGAGCACTATCACGTGCCCCTGCTGCTGAGCCCGTTCGCGTTCTCGACGTACCGCGGCAGCTAACTCCAGGAGTTTGTGTACAGATAATGCCCCTAAGGAGTCACCTTAGGGGCATTATCTGTACGCAAACGCGGAACGGTACGCTTGAAGGCATGGCTTCAGAGGACACCACCCCCAACTCCGCCCGCCGCGAGATCACGGTTCGCCGGGCACCCAAGTTTGTACCCTTCATGATTTTGGGAGCCGTGGTTGGTGCAATCGTGGCCGCAATCATCGCCTATGGCCGCCAAGCCGACCCCGCTTTTGATGCCGGCACCGTTTTCGGCTTCTTCCTGATCGTCTGCGCGGGTGGCGGCGTCATTCTCTTCTCGATTCTTGCCCTGATTCTGGACCGCATCAGCGTCAAGCGCACTCAGCGCGCCTTGGTTGAGCCCGTTCCGGATTCGGTTCCGGACGAAGGACCAGAGAGCGACGACGTCCGCTAAGTCGGGCGTTCGGCCCCCTCTCTGGCGGGCTCGCAGATGTGAGACACACCGCATTTTCGCGGGAACACGCCAGTTCACGGGGTCACATAGCCTGCGGGGGAACGTACCACGCCTACATCATGAGACAATCGACCAGTGGCACGTGGCGACGGAAAACTTTCTCATGATCTTCTCCCCGGCGAAAAAGGCCCTCAGGACGCTTGTGGCGTCTTTGGGGTTTGGGCTCCCGGTGAAGAAGTAGCAAAACTCACCTATTACGGGCTGTATGCGCTGCAGCACCGCGGACAAGAATCGGCTGGTATAGCTACCAGTGACGGCAAGCGCATTAATGTCTATAAGGACATGGGCCTTGTGTCCCAGGTCTTCGATGAGACAACCCTGAACACCCTTACCGGACACCTGGCCGTTGGCCACTGCCGGTACTCCACCACCGGTGCAAGCCACTGGGCCAACGCGCAGCCAACCCTGGGTGCAACAGCAACCGGCACAGTTGCCTTGGCCCACAACGGCAACCTGACCAACACCGCTGAGCTCCGGGAAATGATCCTTGAGCGCAACGATGGCCAGCTGACCGGTGAGATGAAGCAGGGCAACACCTCGGACACCGCGCTGGTGACCGCTCTCCTTGAGGGCGAAGAGGGAAAGACCCTGGAGCAGACCGCACTGGAGCTGCTGCCCAAGATCAAGGGTGGCTTCTGCTTCGTCTTCATGGATGAAGGAACCCTCTACGCAGCCCGCGATACCTACGGCATCCGCCCGCTGTGCCTGGGACGCCTGGATCGCGGCTGGGTTGTCGCGTCCGAGCAGGCCGGCCTGGCCACTGTTGGCGCCAGCTTCATCCGCGAGATCGAGCCCGGCGAGTTCATCGCCATCGACGAGGACGGCGTCCGTTCGCAGCGCTTCGCCGAGGCAACCCCCGCCGGCTGCGTCTTCGAATACGTTTACCTCGCCCGCCCGGACGCAGCCATTGCCGGCCGCTCCGTGTACGAGGCCCGCGTGGAGATGGGCCGCCAGTTGGCCCGCGAGAACACGCACGAGGCTGACCTGGTCATCCCCGTTCCCGAATCCGGCACACCCGCCGCTGTTGGCTATGCAGAGCAGTCCGGGATTCCGTTCGCCCACGGCTTCGTCAAGAACGCCTACGTGGGCCGTACGTTCATCCAGCCCTCGCAAACCCTGCGTCAGCTCGGTATCCGGCTCAAGCTCAACGCCTTGGAATCCGTGATCCGTGGCAAGCGCATTGTGGTGGTGGATGACTCGATCGTCCGCGGCAACACCCAGCGCGCCATTGTTCGGATGCTCCGCGAAGCCGGTGCCGCGGCAGTGCACGTCAAGATTTCCTCTCCCCCGGTTCAGTGGCCCTGCTTCTACGGCATCGACTTCGCCTCCCGCGCGGAACTGATTGCCAACGGTGCCACCATCGAGGAGATCTCCACGGCTATCGGCGCGGACTCGCTGGCTTACATCTCTGAAGATGGCATGATCGGCGCCACCCAGCAGCCGCGCGAACGCCTCTGCACCGCTTGCTTCACCGGCAAATACCCCATCGAGCTGCCGCACGCAGACAAGTTGGGTAAGAACCTGCTGGAGCGCACCGACCTCGGTGGCCTTGAACCGGCCGCTCAGTCCGAGTCTGTGGACGATTCCGAGGATCCTGCCGAGAAGCCGGGCGCCACGGGTTGCGATCCCGGCCCCGACGCCGAATTCGAAAACCTCCTTACCGACGCTGATCGTTTGACCGACGCCGACAAGAAAGAGTCTGTATGAGCTCCGCAACACCCGCCGCTGAGAATAACTCCGGTATCACCTACGCCTCCGCGGGTGTCGACGTCGAAGCGGGAGACCGCGCAGTCGAACTCATGAAGGGCGCCATTAAGGCGACTCACAACTCGTCGGTGATTGGCGGCGTCGGCGGTTTCGCAGGCCTGTATGACGTCTCGAAGCTGCTGACCTACAAGAAGCCGCTGCTGGCAACGTCCACTGACGGCGTTGGTACCAAGGTTGCCATTGCTCAGGCCATGGACATTCACGACACCATCGGTTTCGACCTCGTGGGCATGGTGGTGGACGACATCGTGGTGGTTGGCGCTGAGCCGCTCTACATGACCGACTACATCGCCTGCGGCAAGGTTGTCCCGGAGCGCATCGCTGACATCGTCCGCGGTATCGCTGCTGCTTGCTCCGTAGCTGGCACCGCCCTGGTGGGTGGCGAAACCGCTGAGCACCCGGGCCTCCTGGGTGAGCACGAATACGATGTTGCAGGTGCCGCTACCGGCATCGTCGAGGCCGACGCCCTCCTCGGCCCGGACCGTGTCCGCGCCGGCGACGTCGTGATCGGCATGGCCTCCTCCGGCCTGCACTCCAACGGCTACTCCCTGGTCCGCCGCGTCATCAACCACGCCGGTTGGGCACTGGACCGCCAGGTATCCGAACTTGGACGCACCTTGGGCGAAGAACTCTTGGAGCCGACCCGCGTTTACGCAGCTGACTGCCTGGACCTGGCCCGCACCTTCCCGGTGCACTCGGCCAACGCGGTCCACGGCTTCAGCCACGTCACCGGTGGTGGCCTGGCAGCCAACCTGGCACGCGTCCTCCCCCAGGGCCTGGTGGCCACCGTTGACCGCAACACGTGGGAACTGCCCGCCATCTTCAAGCTGGTCTCCGAGCTGGGCAACGTTCCGCTGGCCGACCTGGAGCGCACGCTGAACCTCGGCGTGGGCATGGTCGCCATCGTTTCCGCAGAGGCAGCCGACGCCGCAGTGGCCCGCCTCAACGACCGCGGCCTGCCGTCCTGGGTCATGGGTACCGTTTCCGCTGACAGCGACTCGATCGACAAGACCGGCCCGGACTACGTCCAGGGTGCCAAGGGCGTCGACGGCGGCGCTGTCCGTTTGGTGAACGCCTACGCCTAAGCGGTTTATCGCCTCAAAGAGACATAAAGAGAGCGGCCGGGCTGACTGCCCGGCCGCTCTTTTGCGTCTCCTCCACCCATCTAAGTAGCAAATCAGGTCGTTCTCAGCGGGCGGTTTCTAGCGGTTATCGCAACAGGAAGGTTCTGATCATCTCATTGGGGGTGCAGAAGTCGAATCGTTGGCGGGGTCTGTCGTTGAGTTCGT